>DASUQS010000053.1:0-10627 GCA_036280455.1 Acidimicrobiales bacterium | reverse complement strand
CTGCCGTTCGGCATCGACGCCCGCCAGGCCATCCGCGACCTCGCACCGCGGTGACATTGGCCTGACCGCGCGCCGATAGTGAGATACCGCCCGGGGGTGGGGCTGACCCCACCCCCCGGACACAAGCCTGCGCCATGTCGCCTGCAAGCGCGCGGCCGTACCGTCGCCGCATGAGCCCCCTCACCGGCGACCGTTCGGGGTCGAGCTTCCCCCCGGCCCCGAACGGTTCTCCGGGGAATCCCCCATGCCCTCGGGGGGTTGCCTTCCGTAACGTGTCGATCATGTTCACGAGCCAGGGCAGCCCGTCGACGAGGAGGGCGAGATGATCACGCTCGACCTCCTCGCCGACCTGTCCGCCCTGGCGTACCTCGTGGTCCTGCTGCTGGCCGCGTTCGACGTGATCGTGCCCGTCCTCCCCAGCGAGAGCGTCGTCATCCTCGGCGGCGTCCTCGCCTACCAGGGACGGCTGCACCCGGTGCCCCTGGTGCTCGCGGCGGCGGCGGGCGCGATCGCCGGCGACCACATGTCCTACGGCATCGGCCGCTGGACCCAGCGCGGGCGTCCCCAGCCCGGTCGCCGGGGCGGCGAGCGACGCATGGGCAAGGCCGAGCGCCTGCAGGTGTGGGCGGGTCGCCAGCTCGAGCGCCGTGGCCCGGTGCTGCTGATCATCGCCCGCTTCATCCCGGGCGGCCGCACGGCCAGCACGTTCATGGCAGGACGCACGGCCTACACGCTGCGGCGGTACACGCCGACGACCATCGGCGCCGGCCTCCTCTGGGCGACGTTCGCCACGATGCTCGGCTACATCGGCGGCCGCACGTTCCACGAGCAGACCCTCCTCGCGACCGGCCTGGGCATGGTGCTCGCCGTCGGCTTCGCCGGGGCGGTCGAGCTCGTCCTGTCCTGGCGGGAGCGGGTGAACGACGCCCGAGCCGAGGCCGGCGACGCGTCCTCCAGCGGCCGCGACCACCTCGCCGCCTGAACGTCGACCGTTCGGACCGAGCGGCCGGTGGGGTTTCGTGACCCGGTAGTCCGTGATCCGCGGACCTGGGCGGCGACCGGCGACCTGAGCCACCCGGTCGACGGCCTGACGGGCTCGCTCAGCCGTTCCGCTTGGCCCGGGCGCGGCGCTTGCCCTCGTGCATCGCCTCCACCCGGCCCACCGGGATGCCGTGTCCCTCCTCGACGAGGTCGGCGGGCAGCGCCTGTGGTGCCGGCATCCGCTCGTCCCACGGGTCGGCGTCGCCGAGCAGACCGGGGACGGTCTTCAGCGTGAAGTCGGACGGTGCGACATCGTCGATGTCGTCCCACGCCACCGGGAACGACACGGGCACGCCGGGACGCACGCGGGGGCTGTAGGCCGCGACCACCGTGGCCCCGCCGACCCGGGTGGCGTCGACGAACACCTTGCCCTCCCGCTGGTCCTTGACGAAGGCCGTGGTGGCGACCGCGGGATCGAGCTGCTCGGCCCGGGCGGCGATGGCGCGCGTGGCGGCGGCCGAGTCCTCCAACGAGGCCGTGGCCTCGACGGGGACGAACACGTGCACGCCCTTGGCCCCGCTGGTCTTCAGCGTGCCGTCGAGGCCGACGTCCGCCAGCGCCCGGCGCACCAGGTGGGCAGCCGCCACGGCTTTCGCGAAGCCGGCGCCCTCGGGCGGATCGAGGTCGAGCACGAGATGGGTGACGTGGTCGAGGTGCTGGGCCGTCACGAGGGTCGGGTGGTACTCGACGGCGCGCTGGTTGGCGAACCACAGGAGCGTGCGGCGGTCGTCGCACAGGGCGTAGGAGACGTCGCGCTTGGACGTCTCCGCCCACAGGTCGACGGTCTTCACCCAGTCCGGCGTGTACTTGGGGACGTTCTTCTGCATGAACGCCTCCTGGCCGCGGTGCACCCGGATGACGGAGAGGGGCCTGCCCTCCAGCGTCGGGATGATGCGGTCGCTGACGGCGTCGAGGTAGTCGACCAGGTCGCGCTTGGTGGCGTCGGCACCGTCGAACAGCGGCTGGTCGAGGTTGGTGAGCGGCACGCCGTCGCGCGACTCGTCGGCCTTCTTGGCGCTCATCCGGTGCAGGGTAGTGAGGGCGGCTCGGTGCGCGCGGGCGTTAGCTGCGTGCAGCGCGCGGTCAGCGGGCCGCGATCGTGGCGTCGGCCAGCCGCGCCGCGGCCCGGAGGTGCTCGGCGTGCTCGGCCACCGGTGTCCGGGCGTTGAGACCGCTCGTGGACGGCATCACGTAGACGGGGACACCACCGAGGCGTGCGGGTTGGACGCCGGCGGTCGCCCGGCGGTCCACGGCCGCCCGCCACCCCGCCAGTCCGACGAAGGACACGGCGCCCGGCCGCAGCCAGGCCACCAGCTGCTCGACGCGCGCCAGGCCCTCGCGGTACTCGGCCGTGGTCAGCTCGGCGGCGCCGACGGTGGCGCGCTTGACGATGTCGGTCATGCCGACGCCGTGGTCGCGCAGTGCATGGTCCGGCGAGCGGTCGGTGGACACCAGGCCCGCAGCGAGCGCGGCCGGCCAGAAGCGGTTGCCGGGCCGGGCGAACCCGATGCCGGCGTCGGCGGCGTACAGGCTGGGGTTCAGCCCGCACACGAGCAGCCGCATGCCCTCCCCGACGGTGTCGGGCAGGGTGCGGGCGCGGGTCGCTCGGCCGACGAGGCGGTGGTGCGGGCCCGAGCCGGGCTCGACCTCGACTCCGTCGTCCGCACCGTCGACGGTGAAGCCGGCACCGACGAGGAGGTCAGCCAGCGGGCCGGGCTGCCACCAGGTGAAGTGGCGCCCGGGGAAGTCGTCGTCGCCGTCCGACCGGGTCTCGCCGTCGCCCTGGAACACCGTCAGGTCCAGAACCCCGCCGACGGCGAGCGCCCGGTGCAGGCCGGCGAGCACGACCGGCAGCTCGCCCCGGGGGACGTGCTGGAGGCACTTGCTGGCCCACACACCCGCCAGCGCGCCTTGGCGCAGGGGGAGCGCCGCCGCCTCGCAGACGACGGCGGGGGTGCCGGGATGGCGGCGCCGAGCCTCGGCCACCATCGCCGGCGCCGGGTCGGCGGCGATCACCGGCGCGCCCAGGTGCGGCAGGTAGTGGCCGGGCCCGGCGCCCAGGTCGAGCCGGACGCCGCCGGCGGGGAGTCGGGCGGCGAACGCCTCGGCACGCTCGGCCCCGTAGGCCCGGCGTCGCTCGCCGTACTCGACGGCCGAGCGCTGGTAGATGTCGACGGTGCGGCGGTCCATGGGTGCGGCCCGGGGTTCGTCGATGATCCGGGCGGCCGCACGCTAGCGGCGCCGTTGCGAGTCAGGCCGGGACCAGGTCGGGGTGAGCGCCGATGCGCGCGCCCAGCTCCTCGACGAAGCGCACCTGCACGTCCGCGTCCCGCGCCCCGGCGCGCGGAGGCAGGGCGATCAGGCGGGTGACGCCGAGCGAGGCGTAGGCAGCCAGCGCACCGTCGTCGAGCACCAGGCCCGGCGGTGGGGTGATCGAGATCTCGATGGCGCCGAGCTCGGCCGGGCGTTCGTGGCGCTCGAGTGCGGCACGAAGCTCAGCGATCGCTGTCGCGGCCTCGGCGGGGTCGAGGGCGAAGCCGTACCAGCCGTGGCCCCGGGTGACCGCTCGGCGGTATGCAGCGGGGACGTAGCCGCCGACGTGCAGCGGCGGGCCGTCGGGCCTGCTCGGGCGGGGTTCGGCTCGCACCCCGGCGAAGCTGGTGTGCCGGCCCTCGTGCGCGGTCTCGCCGCGCCAGACCGCCCGCATGGCGTCGAGGTGGTCGTCCATGCGGGAGGCGCGCTCGGCCAGGGGGACGCCGAGCGCGCGGAACTCAGGTTCGAGGTAGCCGACGCCCACGCCGAACAGGAACCGGCCGCCGCTCACCCGGTCGATCGAGGCGACCTGCTTGGCCAGCACGAGCGGGTGATGCACGGGCACGACGGTGACCCCGGTGCCGAGGCGCAGCGTGTCGGTGTGGGCCGCGAGGAAGGCGAGGGCGACGAAGGGGTCGAGCATCGGGGTGTCGCCCGGCGTGGGCGAGGCCGGCACGGGCGGGTCGGGCAGGACGTAGTGCTCGCCCGTCCACACGCTCTCCCAGCCCGCCGCCTCGGCGGCGACCGCGATGCGCACCGCGGCGGCGGGATCGGTGGCGCAGACGTCGATGTTGATGAGGAACAGTCCGAGGCGCACCGGTCAACCTCCCGCCACGGCGACGAGGTCGACCTCGACCAGCGCCTCGGGCCGGAAGAGGCGGGTGACCTCGACGGTGGTGCTGGTCGGCGGCGGCCCGGTCAGATGTCGGGCACGCACGGCCCCGTAGGCGGGCAGGAGCGCCATGTCGGTGACGAACGTGCGGATGCTCACCACGTCGCCGAACCCGGCGCCCTGGTCGGCCAGGATGCGCTCGAGCAGGGTGAACACCTGTTGCGCCTGGCGCTCCATGTCGCCGGGCCCGACGATCTCGCCGTCGTCGTCGAGCGCCATCTGGCCGGAGACGAAGAGCAGGGCACCGGCGCCGATGTCGACCCGCGCCGCGTGGGAGTACCAGCCGCCGGGCGGCGGAGGGACGGTGTCGGGGTCGATCGTCGTGATCATGCGAGCAACGTACGGACACGTCATCCATGCCACCAGCGATGGTATTGAATGGTTGGCATGACGGTGCCGCATGGGTACGAGCTCGAGGACCTGCGGGTGTTCCAGGAGGTCGCACGCCGCGGGTCGTTCACCGCGGCCGCGATCGCGCTGCACTACACCCAGTCGGGGATCTCCCGGCGCATCGCCGCGCTGGAGCGGGCCACGGGTGGACCGCTGTTCGTCCGGCAGGCCCGCGGCGTGCGGTTGACGCCGGCCGGGGAGGTCCTCCACCGGCACGCGCTGGACATCCTCGGGCGGGTGGGTGCCGCCGCGGACGCGGTGGCGGCCGTCCGTCTGGGCCGGGGTGGCCGGTTGCGCATCGGGTCGTTCGCCACCGCCAACGCGGTCCTGCTGCCCACCGCTCTGGCCGAGTTCCGCCGGGCCTGGCCGGAGGTGGAGACCTCGGTCGTCGAGGACCTGACCGGTTCGCTGGTGCCCGCGCTGCTCGCCGGCGACCTCGACATCGCCGTCGTCAGCGACTACCCGACCGGCCGGCTGCCGGAGGACGGGCTCGACCTCGTGCACCTGTGCGACGACGCGCTGCTGGTCGCCCTTCCCCCGGGGCACCGGCTGGCCGGCGCCGATGCCATCGCACTCGGTGACCTGGCCGGCGAGTCGTGGATCGAGGCGGCGCCTCCCGGCGGCGCCACCGTCCTGGCGACGGCGGCGGCGCAGGCCGGGTTCGCACCCCGCACCGACATCACCGTGCCCGGATGGACGGCCAAGCAGGGCTTCGTCGCCGCGGGACTGGGGGTCACGCTCGTGCCGGCGCTGGCTGCGCCGGCGATGCGGCCCGACATCGTGCTCCGCCCCCTCAGCGACGGGCCGGCACGGCGCCGGGTGTACGCGGCGAGGATCGCCGGGGCCGGGGCTCTCGCCGCGGCCAGCCGGTTGACCGACCTGCTGGCGTCCGTCGCCGCTGCCTCGACTCCGGGCGGGCCATCGTCACCGGGCTCGGCCTCGGTCCGCGCCGGGGCGTCACCGGCCTCGACGTCGGACTCGTCTCGATAGGGTCGCCGGTCGCCGGTCGCCGGTCGCCGGTCGCCGGTCGCCGGTCGCCGGTGTCGGGAGCTGTCGTTCCCGGCACCGACGACGATCGAGGCGGCGGCGAGGGCGACCGGTCAGGGGTGGCGGCGGGGGAGGCCCACGTCGGGACGGTCCCAGTCACACACGCCGTCGGGGAACACCTGCTCGAGCCGGGCCTGCTCGTCCGCGGTCGGCTGCCAGTCGCCGTACACGCCGGCGCGGATCGCCCGGTCGACCGACTGGGTCTGGCACTTCCAGACGCCGCCCTCGTAGGGCGCGCCGGCCTGCCGGCGCGACGACGAGTAGATCGGGAACTGCTGGGTGCACGCCCCCGCCGCCTCGTCGTCGAGGACGCCGTCCCACACATCCCGACCGGACGCGATCAGCGTGCCGTCGGTGGCGAAGCACGAGTCGACGGCGCGGTCCGGCTTGTTGCGGGCGACGCTGCGGTGCGGGTGGGCGGCGATGTTCGCCATCCACTCGTCGATGACCTCGAACGCCATCGGCGTCTGGTCGAACGCCTCGGCGGGCCGGGCGTCGGTGAACCAGACGACCTGGTTGGACGCGTCGCCGTCGGCGTTGAGCATGCGCTGGCGGGCGGCGAAGGACTGCTGGGTGTTGTGCATGTCCAGCTGGTCCTCGAGGTAGTGACGCCAGTCGATGACCGGGATGTCGATGTCGCCCTGGAACTGCATGCCCGACGTGTAGGCGGCGTTCATCGCCTCGACGTCGCCCTGGCGGCGCGGGGCGGGCGTGGCGCCGCCGTCGGGGCTCAGGTTCATGTTGCGCGAGCTCCACGGGTCGAAGTTCTCAGCCGACAGCGGCCCTCCGAAGGGGAAGCCCTCGGGCACCATCTCGGCCGATTCCTTCCAGCTGCCGACCTGGGCGTTGAGGTCGAGGAACTCGGCCGGGGTGATCACGCCGGTGCGCATGGCCTCGAGCCCGTACTGGACGCCCACGTTGTCCCACGGCACCCGTGCGAACCCGTCCTCGCCGGTGCCGTAGATGTTGCGGGTGTCGTCCCAGTGGGTCCACTCGACGCCGTCCGTGCCCTGGGCCAGCTTGTCGAGGTCGTCGACGTCGGTGAACGTCGGGTTCAGCGCCAGGGGCGACAGCCCGAACCAGCCCGGCTTGCACTCCATCAGCGCGGGCGCCGGCGAGGCCGGGTCGCGGTCCATGACCTGGTAGCCGAAGGCCGCGTACAGCGCGTACAGCCCGTTCCACTGCTCGATCTCGCCCGGGGAGAGGTTCTTCGGGAAGTTCGTGCCGTTCAGCCCGATGATCGCCTGGCGCACCTCGGGATCGCGCCACTTCGCGTTGTCGCGGTCGGTGGCGTCGAAGTAGTGCTCGAGCAGCTCGCAGTCGCCCACGTGGATCGTCTGGGTGACCATGTCCGGGTACGAGTACTGGGCGATGGCGGCGTCGATGAGGCCCGGATGGTTCTGGGCGTAGACGTACTGCTGGATGGCGCCACCGGAGCCGCCGACGGCCACCGTGTAGTCGGGCACGCCGTGCGCCTCGATCGTCAGCTCCTTGAGCATCAGCGCCGTCTCGCCGCCCACCTGCAGGTTGTAGTGGGTGCTGGTGCGGGTGCCGCTCGACCACATGACGCCGTAGCCCTGGCCGAGCAGGTCGGCCGGCAGCATGGCGCCGGTGCTGGTGGTGCCCTGGTGGTGGCCGATGCCGACCCCGCCCTGGAAGCTGAACACCAGGCGGCGGTTCCACAGCGAGTCGTCGGGAACGGCCGGGTCGGCCTCGCCGACCGGGGCCAGCATGGCGACGCTGTAGATGAACCGGTTGACGGTGCCGCGCTCCCAGCGCACGACGAACGGAACGGTCTGGCCGTCCATCGTCGTGGTGGTGGCGACGTCAGCCGGGGGCGCGGCGGGGTCGTCGAGCCAGTGGAAGGCGCCGTCGGTGGCCGACCGGTAGAGGTAGCCGTAGCGGGTGTCGGCTGCGCAGTCCTTGCTCCAGCCGACGATCGTCGCATCGGCGGTGGGGTAGCCCCGGCCGTCCTGCGGGTAGCTGCCGTCGGGCGCCTCGGCCGCGACGGGGATGCCGATGCTCTGCTGGTTGTCGACGATCGGCTGGCCGAGCACGGGACGACCGTCGAACCGGCCGCGGGCGGTGGCGCAGACGAACGGCTGCTGCTGCGGCCCGGAGAAGATGGGTCCGCCGCTGGGGTGGTTGACGAGGGTGAGCTCGGCCGCCTGGGGCAGACCGCGCCCGCCGTCGGGTCCCCGTCCGTCGCTGGCCTCGACGCGCAGGACGTTGTCGCCCTCGGCGAGCCCGTCGACCAGGCCGACGAGGGTGCGGTCGCCCTCCGGATCGGTGAACGCCGAGGTGACGTCGGTGCCGTCGAGCGTGACCGTCACCTGCGAGGGGTCGACCCGCCGCGGGACCGCGATCTCGACGAGGGCGTCACCGCCCGAGACCTGCTCGGGCGCTCCGGACAGCACGGCGATCTCGAACCGCTGGCCCCCACCGCGGTGGGTGGAACTCGCCCCCGCCCCGGTGCCGGTGAGCGAGGTGGCCAGGGCGATCACGCCCGTGGCCGCTGCCAGCGTGCGAACGGAGCGGCGACTCCGGAGACCGGACCGCCGTTGCGCTGCGTTGTCGCGCATGTCGTCCCCCTTCGGGTAGACCGCCCCTCCCGGGCCACCCGGAGCGCAACCTACAGGTGACCTCGGTCACACGCAACGGGATTGGAAGGGCCGCCGTTGGCGCTCCGTTCCGACGCCCACGGGAATACCGAGGGACCGGAGCTCGTGCTGGGTCCCTGAACGCCCGCGGGCACACACGCGAGCGTCCGGGCGCCTAGGTCGCCCGACCGCCCGCGGCCGGGTTCTCCCGCTGCCACAGGCCGAGCTGTTCGGTGCGGGCGGCGCGCTCGGGCACCGGCTCCCACACCACGCCGCCACGCGGCCCGCGGTCGCGCACCTCGAGCCGATCGGGGAGCAGGGCCCGGCTGGCCCCGCGTCCGTCGCGCACGCCCACGCTGCCGTCCCGCTCGCGGCCGAGCACACGGCCCTCCCGCCAGCGTGAGCTGCGCCGGTCGCGCCAGCGCACCCGGTCGCCGGTCGCGAGACCCAACGGGGCGAGGTCGTCGGGCGGGGTCTCCGGCCCGGCGGATGACGCGGCATCCGGTGGGTCTGCGGGCGCGCTCGTGTCGTGTGTCTGTGTCGTCTGTTCCATCGCGTCGGTGCTCAGCTGTCGGTGGATGTCGGTGGGGTGCCGCCGGCGAGCGCGCTGCTGAGGCGGCGCATGCCCGCCAGCCAGCGGTCGCGGTCGGCCGCCCGCCGCTGCTCGAACGTGGCGACCTCGGGGTGGGGGAGGATGAGGAACTGCTCGCTGCGGACGCCCTCCACGATCGCGTCCGCCACCTGCTCCGGCGACAGCACGCCCTGCACCGCCGCCGCGCCGGCCGCGGTGCTCAGGCCGGCCGGGGCGTCGGCCGCCTCGCCGGCCTGCTGCCCGCCGCCGAGCATGGCGGTGTCGACGGCCATCGGACAGGCGCAGGACACGGTGATGCCCTGGTCGCCGTAGGTGATCGCGAGCCACTCGGCCAGAGCGACCGCGGCGTGCTTGGTGACCGAATAGGGGGCGTCGCCGGGCTGGGTGAGCAGGCCCGCGGCCGAGGCGGTCGACAGCAGGTAGCCGCCGCCCCGGTCGACCATGCGCGGCACGAGCGCACGCGCCGCGTAGAGGTGGGCGAGGACGTTGACCGACCAGACGAGGGACCACGTCTCGTCGGTCGCCTCGATGCCGCCGTAGCCGAGGATGCCGGCGTTGGACGCGAACAGGTCGATGGGCCCGATCTCGTCCTCGGTGTGCTCGACGAGCGCCTCGATGTCGGCCTCGACCGTGACGTCCGCGGTGCGGGGGACGGCCCGATCGCCGATCGCCCCGGCCGTCGCCAGCGCACCGTCGGCGTCGCGGTCGACCACGATCACCGCGCGGGCGCCCTCGGCGGCGAAGCGGTGGCACATGGCCCGCCCGATGCCGCTGGCACCGCCGGTCACCACGCAGATGCGATCACGAAGATCCATGCGCGCATCGTAGGACTCCCCACTGACAGCCAAGGCGACCTCGGCCGCGGACCCGCCCCAGAACCGGGACCGTCGCCGGATTCCCGGGCGTGGCGCGTCGAGGACGCCCCGATCCTCCCGCCGGTCAGCCTGCGCCGACGGCCGCTCGGATTGTGGCGTCAGCCGAGCCGCGCCGGTCGGCGCCCCATGGGAGCGGCATCAGGACGGGAACGTCGACGCCCGCGTCGACGTACGACCGCATCGTGGCGTACACCGTGTCGGCGTCGCCCATGACGTCGATGGCGTCGACCATGCGGTCGCTCACGGCCTCGACCGCTCCCGCCTTGTCGCCGTCCGCGAACCGCCCCCGGATCTCGGCCACTTCGTCACCGAAGCCCGCACGCTCGAAGTTGCGCGCGTAGCTGTCGACGACGGCGTAGGAGTACAGGTCGCGCCGGGCCTTGTCGATGCCCTCGTGCCGTTCGCAGACCCCGGCGTGCACGTAGGTGTAGACCGTGGCGTCCCCGCCCTTGCGCACCTGCTCGATCGACCACGGCACGTGCGACGCCGGCAGGTAGTTGAGCAGCACCCCGTCGGCCAGCTCGCCGGCGAGCGAGAGCATGCGCGGGTTGAGCGCGCCGACCACGATCTTCGGGCGGCGCTCGCCGAGTCGCACCCCGAGGCGGAAGCCCTTCACCTGGTAGAAGTCGCCGGCGAAGTCGACCTTGTCGCCGGAGAGGCAGGCACGCAGCAGCGTGACGTACTCCCGCACCTGGCCGAGCGGCTGGTCGGAGTAGGGCTGGCCGTGCCACCGCCCGGCGACGACCGGCGACGAGATCCCGACGCCGAGGAGGATGTCGCGGTCGGGGTGGAGGGCCTGGAGCGTGGCACCGGCCATCGCCACGACCATCGGGGTGCGGAGCTGGAGGGCGAGCACGCCCGTCCCGAGGTCGAGCGT
>DASUQS010000052.1:0-2723 GCA_036280455.1 Acidimicrobiales bacterium | reverse complement strand
GATCCACCAGCTCACCCCGGCGAGGGCCAGCGCGAGCACCAGCGACAGCGCGGAGACGGCGAGGTGCCCGGCCCGCCGCAGGCGACCCCCGGGGCGGTCCCGAGCCGGGCCGTGCCCGCCGTCGGGTCCGCGGAACGCCCGACACGCCGAGCGGAGTCCGACCAGCACGAGCCGGCTGCCGAACACGACCGCGACCACGAGCACGGTGACGTCGGGCCACGTGAGCGCCAACACGCCCCAGATCACCGATGCGACGCCGGTGAGCATCGTGCCGATCCGGTCGTGCGCCGTGCCCCGCACACCGGCGACGACATCGAACGTTCCCGCCACGACGAGCACGATGCCCGCGACCACGGCGAGCACCCGGACCGTGATGCCGGGCCACGCGAGGACCGCCACACCGGCGACGATCCAGGCGCCGGCGATCCCGAGGCTGACAGCCCGCTCCCCGGCGCGCTCGCGGCCCTGGCGCCGAACGTCCCCGGCCTCGCCGTCGCTGCGGCCACCCTGGCCGTCGCCGGCCGGCGGCCGGCGGTCCCGCTCCCGATCGGCCAGCGTCGCCAGGCCGGTGAGGACCAGTCCGACGCCGACGAGGACGACGAGCACCGACAGCGACCGGAAGGGACGCAGGACCAGCACGACACCCAGCGCTGCAACCAGCAGTCCGACACCGGCCGCGACCCACCTCGGCAGGCGCCGCACCGGCGAGCTGTCGACTGCGGTCACAGCGATCTCCTGACCCTCGAACCCGCCTGCGAACGGCGGCCGGCGCACCACCCGTGGGCGTTGTCGCCGACACCGTACGGCGACGGGCCTCCCGCGGCGGCGACCTCCCCTCGCGGACGGGCCCGCCCAGCCCCGATCAGACGCCGGCCGGGCCCGGGCCGCCGTGCACGTACAGCGTCTGGCCGGAGCAGAAGCTCGACGCGTCGGACGCGAAGAACAGCACGCCGTAGCCGATCTCCTCGGGTTCGCCGAGGCGGCCCGACGCGTTGCTCATGCCGATGGCGTCGGGATCGAGGCCGTAGCGAGCGGCGTCGTCGAGCAGCGTGGCCGCCCGCACCGCCCCCACGGCGATGGCGTTGACCCGGATGCCCTTGCGGGTCCACGCCGCGGCCATCGAGCCGGTGAGGTTGTTCACACCGGCCTTGGCCGCGGCGTACGGCGCGGCCTGCGGCATCGCGAGGAGGCTGGCGCCGGAGGAGATGTTGACGATCGCGCCCTTGCCCTGGGCGAGCATCGGCTTCGAGGCGGCACGGGACAGGTGCCACACGCTGCCCAGGTTGAGCGCGAGCACCTCGAGCCACTCGTCCTCGGTCCACCGGGCGATGGACTTCGTCTCCGCGCCACCGGCGTTGTTGCACAGGATGTCGACCCGGCCGAGCTCGTCGAGCGCGGCGTCGACGAGCGACCGGCACTGCTCGGGCTCGGTCACATCTGTCGGCACCGCCACCGCTCGCCGGCCGAGCGCGCGGATCTCCGCGGCGGTCGAGGCGAGCGGTTCGGGTCGGCGACCCGCGAGGACGACGTCGGCGCCGTGGGTGGCGAGCACGAGGGCGGCGCCCCGGCCGATCCCGGTGCCGCCCCCGGTGACGATCGCCACCCTGCCCGTGAGGTCGAACCGGTCCATCAGATGACTGCTCCTCCGTTGGGGGCGATGACCTGCCCGGTGATGTAGCCGGCCTCCTCGGTGCAGAGGAAGGCGCACACCGCGCCGATGTCGTCGACGGTGCCGAGCCGCCCCGCGGGCACCATGCCCGCCAGCACGTCGGTGGCGGGCAGGTACCCGGCATCCTGTGCACCGCGGAGCATCGGGGTGTCGACGGTGAAGGGCGGCACCGTGTTGGCGGTGATGCCCTTGCGGCCGAACTCGGCGGCGAGCGTCTTCGTCATCGCGATCACACCACCCTTCGACGCCGAGTAGTGAGCTTGCCTCGGCGAGGCGGTCTGGCCGGCCGCCGAGGAGATCGTGACGATCCGGCCCCAGCGGCCGGCGACCATGTCGCCGATCGCCGCCTGGGCGCAGTGGAAGGTGCCGGTGAGGTTGACCCGCAGGGTGCGGTCCCACTCGTCCGCGGTGATGTCCTGGAACCGCACGAAACCCGACACCGCCGCGCTGGTGACGAGGATGTCGATCGGGCCGAGTGCGGTTCGCACCTCCTCGTAGGCGGCGTCGACATCGGCCCGGTCACCCACGTCGACCCGGCACCCGACCGCCCGTGCCCCGCCGGCCACCAGGTCGGCGGCGGTCGCCGAGGCGCCGTCCCCATCGAGGTCGAGGACGGCCACGGCGTGACCGGCGCGGGCGAGGTGCTGCGCGGCCGCTCGTCCGACGC
The DNA here is from genome assembly GCA_036280455.1 of Acidimicrobiales bacterium. GTDB lineage: Bacteria > Actinomycetota > Acidimicrobiia > Acidimicrobiales > VFJN01 > ZC4RG19. The sequence goes on along the minus strand of DASUQS010000052.1, from coordinate 387 downwards.
CGGAGGAGCCGCCGGTGACGACGGCGACCCGCGTTGCCGGTTCTCCGAGGGTCACGAGATCACCGCCGGCATCGAGTCCCAACCTCGGACGGTCGAGGTCGGGGCGCGGCGGGCGCCCTCGAGGTCGATCTCCCACTCCGGCCAGCGGTCGAGCACCTCGTCGAGCGCGACGCGCCCCTCGATGCGGGCCAGGGCGGCGCCGAGGCAGTAGTGGGCGCCGTAGCCGAAGGTCAGTGACTGGCCGATGTCCCGGTGGACGTCGAACCGGTCGGGGTCGTCGAAGCGGCGCTCGTCGCGGTTGCCGGCGGAGACCATGAGCAGCATGGCGCTGCCGGCGGGGACGACCTGACCGTGGTACTCGACGTCCTCGGTGACGTGACGGGCGAC
>DASUQS010000051.1:0-2373 GCA_036280455.1 Acidimicrobiales bacterium | reverse complement strand
GCTGCGACCGCGATGAGTCGCAGCGAGCCGCTGGACGAGACCGGCGAGCGCGGCGCGATCGTCAACCTGGCGTCGGTCGCGGCCTTCGACGGCCAGATCGGCCAGGCGGCGTACTCCTCCTCCAAGGGTGGCGTCGTCGGCATGACCCTCCCGGTCGCGCGCGACCTCTCGGCCGCGGGCATCCGCCTCAACACCATCGCCCCGGGCCTGATCGACACCCCGATCTACGGCGAGGGCGAGGCCAGCGAGGCGTTCAAGGAGAAGCTCAAGCGCGACGTGCTGTTCCCCAAGCGGCTCGGCACGGCCGACGAGTTCGCCGGCATGGCCGTCGAGCTGCTGGGCAACAGCTACATGAACGCCGAGGTCATCCGGGTGGACGGCGGCGTGCGCATGCAGCCGAAGTGACCTGACGAGCCGGGGGACGGCCAGACCGTCCCCCGGCCCTCGGTCGGCATGCGGGTCTATGCTCGGCGGCCAGTGTCTGGGATGGGGGTAGCAGAGTCCCGGCCGGCGCGCGCTGCGCCCGCTGCGGAAGGGTCGGCGGCACCCCCGCGCCCGCCGCGGGGCGAGGGGCCGGGCAACATCCCCCCGGTGGCCGCCTACGTGGTCGCGGACACCGCGGCGATCGCCGTGTCCCTCGGCATCGCCCACCTGCTCCGCTTCGGGGTGTCGGGGGCCCTGCTGCCGGGGCCGAACGTGCCCTACGTGCTCATCGCCCTCATCGGGCTGCCGCTGTGGGTCGGCGTGCTGGCGCTGGCGGGGTGCTACGACCGGCGCATCCTCGGCGTCGGCGCCGACGAGTACCGCCGGGTGCTCAACGGCGGGGTCCACTTCCTGGCGGTCGTGGCGCTGGCCCACTTCCTCGGCCGGCTCGTGATCGCCCGCGGCTACGTCGGCGTGCTCATCCCGGTGGCGCTCGTCCTGACGCTCCTCACCCGCTACGGGGTGCGGTCGTGGGTGCGGCACCAGCGGCGGCACGGCCGGTACGTGAACCGCCTGCTGCTGGTGGGCACGCCCACCGCCGTGGTCGAGGTGGGGCAGCACCTGGTGCGGTCGGAGTGGTCGGGGTTCCTGCTGGTGGGGCTGTGCGTCGAGGCGGGTGTCGAGACGGGCGGAGCGCTCACCATCGGCGCCCGGTCGGTGCCCGTGGTGGGCACGTCCGCCGACGTGGTCGCCGCGGTGGCCGCCTGCCGGGCCGACGCCGTCGCCATCACCACGGAGTCCAAGCCGGGCGAGCTGCAGATGCTGGCGGCCGACCTGGCCCATGCCGACGTCGAGCTGCTGGTCGCCCCGGCCATCGCGGATGTCGCCGGGCCCCGCACGGTCGTGCGCGACGTGGCCGGCCTCTCGCTGCTGCACGTCGGCGAGCCCACGTTCACCGGGCCGCAGCGCGTGGTCAAGGAGGTCTTCGACCGGACGAGCGCCGCCGTCGCGCTTCTGGCCCTCATCCCGGTGTTCGCCGTCGTCGCCGTGGCCGTGAAGCTCGACAGCCGGGGGCCGGTCTTCTACCGCCAGGTCCGGGTCGGGCGCGACGGCCGCCGGTTCAGGATGGTCAAGTTCCGCACGATGGTGGCCGGAGCCGACCGGCAGCGGGCCGCGCTCGAGCACCGCAACGAAGCCGACGGGCTGCTGTTCAAGCTCCGCACCGACCCGCGGGTCACGCGCACCGGGCGCCTGCTGCGCCGGTTCTCCATCGACGAGCTGCCCCAGGTCCTCAACGTGCTGCGCGGCGAGATGTCGATGGTGGGGCCGCGGCCGCCGTTGCCCGCAGAGGTCGACCTCTACGAGAGCCACGTGAACCGGCGGCTCCTCGTCAAACCCGGCATCACGGGCCTGTGGCAGGTCAGCGGCCGGTCGGACCTGTCGTGGGACGAGGCCGTGCGGCTCGACCTCTACTACGTCGACCACTGGTCACCGACGATGGATCTGACGATCATGGCCAAGACGTTCTCGGCGGTCCTGCGCGGCGCGGGCGCCTACTGACGGTGGCCACGGCGACGATGTTCCGCCACCGCGTCCTGATGGGCTCCGCGCGCCCTGGGTGACCTAAGTTGTCGAGTTCCATGTCCCTCGCGCTCCGCCGTCGCACCCTCCTCGCGACCCGCCGCTCCCGCACGATCGCGTTCGGGGTGACGGTGGCCGTCGCGGCCGCGGCCGCGGTGGCGCTCACCACGGCCGAACCGACGGGGTCCGCGGTCCCCGACGCCTTCTGGAGCGCAGCCCTCGTGGCGGTCGTGGCCTTCTTCGGCGCCACGGCCCGCCGGTGGACGTGGTTCCTCCCCGCCGGCGTCGCCGGGATGATCGCGGGCGACTCGCTGGCGCTGGCGCTCGCCGCCGTGGCGATCGTCGTGTCGTTCCTGTCGGTGATGCGCG
>DASUQS010000050.1:0-10156 GCA_036280455.1 Acidimicrobiales bacterium | reverse complement strand
GAGGCGCCGCTTGTAGAGCTTCCCGCTGTCGGTGCGGGGCAGCTCGTCCGTGAAGTCGACGCGGCGCGGGCACTTGAAGTGCGCCAGCCCGGCCCGGCAGTGCTCGATCAGCTCGGCCGCCAGGTCGTCCGTCGCCGTGATGCCGTCGCGCAGCTCGACCACGGCGACGACCGACTCGCCCCAGTCGGGATCGGGCACCCCGATCACCGCCGCATCGCCGACCGCCGGATGGCCGAGCAGCTCGGCCTCGACCTCGGCCGGGTACACGTTGACTCCCCCGCTGATGATCAGGTCCGCGCTGCGGTCGGTGAGGAACAGGTAGCCGTCGGTGTCGAGGTAGCCGACATCGCCCATCGTGTAGTAGTCGCCCCGGTAGCTGTCGGCGGTCTTCGCCGCGTCGCCGAAGTAGTCGAACCGGCCCAGCTTCGGCGCCTTCAGGTAGACGGTGCCGATCTCGCCGGCCGGCCTCTGCTCCCCCGACACCGGGTCGAGGATGCGGATGTGATCCTCGGTCGCCGGCTTGCCGACGGTGCCGGGGCGCTCCAGCCAGTCGGCGCTGGTGACGAACGTGCCGGTGCCCTCGGTGGCCGCGTAGTACTCGAGCAGCACCGGGCCCCACCACTCGATGATCGCCTGCTTGACCGACACCGGGCAGGGGGCCGCGCCGTGCAGCACCATGCGGAGCGACGACACGTCGGCGGCCGCCCGCACGTCGTCGGGCAGGCTGAGCAGCCGGTGGAACATCGTGGGCACCATGTGCGAGTGGGTGATGCGGTGCTGGGCGACGAGCCGCAGCGTCTCCTCCGGCGACCACTTGTCCATCAGCACGACGCCCACACCGGCGGCGAGGGGCTGGGCCAGCGAGAACGCCAGCGGGGCGGCGTGGTAGAGCGGCCCGGTGCAGAGGTGCAGCGTCTCGCCGGCCGCGTACCCGAACATCTTGCCGAGGGCGGACGTGGGCGGCGCGTCCGGCCGGTGGACCCCCTTGGGCCGACCGGTGGTGCCCGACGTGTACAGCATCGACCGGCCGAGCACGGGATCGTCGATGTCGGCCCCGTCCTGGCCGGCCATGGCAGCGTCATAGCTCTCGAAGCCGGGGATGTCGCCGCCGACGGCCAGCCGCACCGCCACGCCCGGCGCCTGCTCGGCGGCGGCCGCTGCCACCTCGGCGAAGCTGGCATCGGCCACGAACACCCGAGCCTGGCAGTCGCCCACGATGTAGGCGGCCTCCTCCGCGGTCAGGTGCCAGTTGACCGGCGTGATGCGCAGGCCGCTGCGCTGGACGGCGGCGATCGTCTCGGCGAACTCGGGCCGGTTGGACACCATGAGCGCCACCGCGTCGCCCTCGGTGATGCCCCGCTGGCGCCACGCACGCACCAGGCGGTTCGCGTTGGCGTTCAGCTCGGCGAAGGTGCGGTCGCCTTCCGACGAGGCGATGGCCAGCGCCTCGGGCTGCTCGCGCGCCCAGTGCGCGGGCAGCATCCCCTGCTTGGCGGCTGCGTCGTAGCGGTCGTCGGCATCGTTCGGCATGTCGGACGTGTCCCCTCGATCGTCGTCCTGGTCATGGATGTGCCCCCAGTCGGGCAGTCGGCGTCGTGTGGCCGGCAGCGGCCCCAGCACGGCCGGAAGGCCCCTGGTGGGGCCGGCGGCCGGTCATGTCAGGCCGGCGTGAACTGCGGCAGGTGCCGTCCGTCGGACAGCGGCTGCCAGACGAGCCGCACCGGCATGCCGACCACCACGTCATCGGGCGGGCAGTCGACGATGTTGGTCATCATCCGCACGCCCTCGGGCAGCTCGACGAGCGCCACGACGTACGGGCCGGCCTCGGGATCGCGCCCCGGCCCCGCCTTGTGGTGCACGCTCGCCGCGTAGACCACCCCGTCGCCGCTGGCCTCGCGCCAGTCGAAGGGCTCGCCGGGCGCCATGGGGTCGACGTCGCGCGGGAACCAGACGGGGCGACCGGTGGCCGTGCTCCACGGCAGGACGAAGCGACGCTCGCGGGTGGCGTCCCAGAACGGGGCGCTGGCCTCGGTGACGGGTGGCTCGATCAGCGTGGGTGAGGCGTCGCTCACAGTGCCTCCTCGGTGCCGAGCACGACGGTGCCCATCGTGGACAGCACGCCGCCGGAGCCGTGGGCGACGGCGATGTCGTGCTCGTCGATCTGCCGGTCGCCGGCCTCGCCGCGCAGCTGCCGCACGGCCTCGACCAGCAGGAACATGCCGTACATGCCCGGGTGGGTGTAGGACAGGCCGCCGCCGTTGGTGTTCATCGGCAGCGACCCGCCGGGGCCGAGCTTGCCGTCGGCGACGAACGCCCCGCCCTCGCCCTTGGCGCAGAAGCCGAGGTCCTCCAGGTGGAGCAGCGCGGTGATCGTGAACGAGTCGTAGGCCATCAGCAGGTCGACGTCGTCGGGCTTCACACCCGCCATCTCGAACGCGGCCGGGCCGGACACGGCGCCGCCCGTCACGGTCAGGTCCGGCATCTCGCTGATCATCTGGTGCGTGCCGCCGGTGGCGGCGCCGAGCACGTAGACGGGCGGCCGGGCGAGGTCGCGGGCGCGTTCGGCCGACACGAGGACGAACGCGCCGGCGCCGTCGGTGACCAGGCAGCAGTCGAGCAGGTGCAGCGGCGACACGATCATCGGCGAGGACAGCACGTCGTCGACGGTGATCGGATCGCGGTAGCGCGCCCGCGGGTTCAGCGCCGCCCACCGCCGCGTGTCGACGGCGATCTGGGCGAGCTGTTCCGACGTCGTGCCGTACTGGGCCATGTGCCGGCTGGCCGCGAGCGAGTAGCCGCCGATCGGCAGGCGCAGGCCGTACGGCACCTCCCATTCGAACGCCGGGTTGGGGCCGGGCGGCATGGCGCGGCGACCGGCGCCGGGGCGGTGCCGATCGCTGCGCGGGGTCGAGGCGTAGACGCCGACGACGACGTCGCACAGCCCGGCGGCGATGGCCGCGGCGGCGTGCTCGACGTGCAGCTCGTAGCTGGAGCCGCCCACCATCGTGCTGTCGAGGTAGCGGGGACGGATGCCGAGGTACTCGGCGAGTGCGGAGGCGGAGAAGCCGTGGGTCACGCCGTCGACGTCGTCGAGGGTGAGGCCGGCGTCGGTGAGCGCCTCGTGGATCATCGCGGCCTCGAGGGCCCGGCCGTGGGTGTCGAGCTCGCCGGTGGGCGAGGCGGCGTCGGCCACCCCGACCAGGGCGGCCGCACCGCGCAGGGTGCGGGCCCTCACGAGGCGTCTGCCGCGGCCCGGTCCTGGGCGACAGCGTCGTAGCTGGCGTAGTCGGAGCCGGTGTCGTCGGCGAACTCGAACTCGAGCAGCCCGGCCTCGCCCCACGCGTTGCGGAGGTAGCCGTCGTTGGCGTCGAGTAGGCCGAGCTTGCGGACGTTCGGCACGAGCTTGGCGAAGAAGCCCCGCTGGAAACCGGCGTACGGGTTGACCTTCGTCTTTCCGGCGGCCTCCATGATGGCCGGGTAGACGGCCTCGGCCTGGACCCCCATGCGCTCCCAGATCTCGGGAGTGGTGGAGCGGAGCCGGTTGCGCAGGGTGTTCTCGATCAGGAACTCCTGGCGGTCCTTGAGGTCGGCCTCGGACATGTCGGCGTAGTACTCGCTCAGGCTGAGCACGCCGAAGGCGACGTGGCGGGCCTCGTCGGACATGACGTAGCGCAGCAGCTTCTTGAGGAGCGGTTCCTCCGTGCTGCGGAGCATCGTGCCGAAGGCGGCCAGCGCCAGGCTCTCGATGACGATCTGCATGCCGAGGTAGGCGATGTCCCAGCGGCTGTCCTCGAGCAGATCGGTGATCTGCCCCTCGAGGAACGGGCTCATCGGGTAGGCCTCGCCGAGCTTGGTGTGGAGGTACTTGGCGAAGACCTCGGTGTGGCGGGCCTCGTCCATCGTCTGGGTGGCCGCGTAGTACTTGGCGTCGATCCACGGGACCGTCTCGACGATCTTGGCCGCGGTCATCATCGCGCCCTGCTCACCGTGCATGAACTGGCTGAGCTGGGCCTTCAGGCTCTCGACGCCGAGGGCGGTCAGCTCCTTGTCGCCCCAGTTCGCGATCGGCGAGCCGTCCACCTCGCGGGCTGCGGCGGTGAGCTGCATGAGCGGCGTCGTCTTGTCGACGAGCTGCTCGGGGTCGACCTCGGTGGCCCAGTCGAGCTCGGTGACGCTGTTCCACTGCGACGCCATCGCCTTGTTGTAGAGCGTGACGAGCTGGTCGCGGGACCGGTCGTAGTTCCACAGGAAGATGCGGTCGGCGTGGTCGTGGACGATCTTGATCGTCTCGTCGACGACCGCCGGGCTGGGCAGGTCGGGGGCCGGCTCGGTCGCCGTCATCGGGTGTCCTCCGGGTGGCCGTGGGTGGCGGTCGGTACAGGGGCGTCGTCGTCGTGGTCCGGAACGAGGCCCGCCGGGGTCTGACGACCGAAGCTGGCAATGAGGCGCTCGACCAGCACCTGCCAGGCCTTCTCGTCGGGGCCGGGCAGGCCGGATCCCCGGTGCAGCAGCAGGCCCAGGTGAAGGATGCGCACGAGGAACACGACTGCGTCGGGATCGATGTCCTCGTCGACGGTGCCGTCGCGCCGGGCGGCCACCGCGAGGGGCGCCATCCGCTCGCGGAAGGCGGTGTTGGCCTCGGCGAGTGCCTGGGCGACCTCGGGCTCCCGGCGGGCGGTGACGTAGGCCTCGAGGCGTAGGGCCTCGGCGTCGCCGAGCGGCCGGTCGGGGTGGGCGACGCCGGCGGCGATCAGGTCCGCCACCCGGTCGATGCCGTCGGCCCCGAGGCGAACGGCGCTGGTCGAGCGGGTGACGATCGCCTCGCGCAGCAGATCGTTCTTCGACCGGAACCGGCCGTAGACCGCCCCGGTGGACAGGCCCGACTCGCGGACGATGTCCATGATCTTGGTGCCGTCGTACCCCTGGCGGGCGAAGACGGCAGCGGCGGCACGCAGCAGCTGTTCACGCAGCTGGTCGCCGGCCGGTCCGGGGGCGCCGGCCACCCCGTCGTCCGGGGTCGAGACGTCGGTCACACCCCGAGAATAAACGTTCTTCGCCGCCCGTCAAGGCAGATCGTCGCAGGGATCCCCGACCCACCCGAGGCCATCGGTTCCGTTCCGCTCGCCGATCAACGCCCCGCTGACGCGCACGTGAGACGGTCACGACGACCGATGAGTCCCGTGCCGTCGCCCGGTCGTACTCCCCAGAGCACCCCACGCACCCGGAGCCGACGATGACCACATCCACCGATCACCTCGCCGTCATCGGCGCCAGCGCCGAGCACGTGCCGGTCCGCACCCCCGCGGTCGCCCTGCTGGCCCGGGCCCGCACCCTGAGCGCCCAGGCCCGCCTGGTGAACCCGCTCGTCGCCCAGGCCTACCGGCGGCGGGCCGACCAGCTGCGCCGCGAGGCGCACGCCCGGGCCGGCCGGCCCCTCCCCGCCGTGCCGGACGGCGCGGCGGCCGCGTAGGAGCACGCTCCCGGCGGCGCCCGACCCCACGATCGGTCCGGGTCTCCTCCCCCGGACCGGTCACGGCCGGCTGCGGGCCGCCTCGAGCTCAGCGGCCGCGAAACCGAGGCCCGGGCCCCGGCCGACTGCGGGTCGCCTCGACGTTCAGCGGGCCGCGAAACCCGGGCCCGGGCGCCCGCGCACGTCACCCAGGGCCAGCGCTTCGCCGCAGTGCGAGCAGACGACGTCGGCATGCATGTCGTGGTCGCACGTCCGGTGGTGCAGCACGACGGGAGGGCCGTCCTCGTCCCCGAGCCACGTGTCGCCCCAGCGCATGATGGCGGCGATCACCGGGAAGAAGTCACGCCCCTTCGCCGTCAGCACGTACTCGTGGCGGGGCGGGTGGTCCTGGTAGGGACGGCGGTCGAGCATGCCCTCGTCGACCAACCGGGTGAGCCGCCGGGTCAGGATGTTGCGACCGATGCCGAGGTTGCGCTGGAAGTCCTCGAACCGGCGGACGCCCATGTAGCACTCGCGCAGCACCAGCGGCGTCCACCAGTCACCCAGGATGTCGACGGTGCGGGCGACCGAGCAGGGCCAGTCGGCGAACGGCGTGCGCTTCACCGGCGAGCGTCCCGGCCAGGCCCGTGCGTCATGGCGTGCGGATGCCCGCGAGCTGGGTCGCCTGCGCCACCAGCCGGCCGCGGCTGTCCCACACCTCGCAGGCCTCGTCGACCGTACGGGCCTCGACCAGCCTCGCCCGCTGCCGCACCACCAGCGGCCCGGGTGCGGGCAGGGCGCGCACGTACGCCGTGAGCGACAGCGTCGGCACCCAGCCGGTGAGATCCGCGAGGTCGAAGGTGGCCGGCGGCAGCGCGTCGACCGCGAACAGCAGGCTCAGCGGATCGGGCTCACGGCCGTCGGCGAAGCTCAGCCGAGCCCGGAGCTCCCCGGCGCCGGACGGACGGCCCTCGGCGAAGCCGGCGGTGGCGGGATCGAGGCGCATGTCGACCCGGTCCATGATCGGCAGCTCGACCGCGCCGCGACCGGACGCCGGGACGCGCCGGTCGGCGGGCGTGTCGGGCAGGTCCGGGGCCGCCTCGCCGCCCCACCACGGCGTGGCATCGGGATCGAGCCGACCGAGGGTGAACGTGGCCTCGACCCGGACCCGTCCGTCCTGGACGAGCCGGGAGCGCGCCTGGCTCATGGCCCGGCCGCGGCGCAGCACCTCGGTCTGCACCTCCGCCGGACCGAGCGCGGGCGGGCCGACGTAGGCCGCGGTGGCCGACAGCGCGTGCGGATGCTCGGGGCCCTCGACGGCGCCGGCGGTGTCGGCCGCGGCCCGGGCGAGGGCGGCGAGGAGGTAGCCGCCGTTGGGCTTGTCGCCGATGGTCCAGCCGGGGTCGACGTCCACGTCGTGGACGGCCCGCCCGTCGTCGTCGGCGTGGCGCAGGGTCACGGCGGTGGCGCGGTCGAACTCGTGGGTGACGTCGGTGCTCACGGACAGAACGCTAACCGGCGGGCGAGTGGGTTCCACAAGTGAACGGACCCCCGCAGTGGCCTCCGGGGGCATGCTGGCGACATGACCGCACCCCTCCGCACACTCGGAGCCACGCCGTGACCCGCGACCAGTGGATCGCCGACTTCGCCGCGAGGCTCGGTCTCGAGCCGCCGGACGCCGCCACGATCGAGACGCTCCTCGACCTGGCCGGCACCGCGGCGCATGCCTCCGAGCGCACCGCGGCGCCGATCGCCTGCTACCTCGTCGGCCTGGCGGGCGCCGCGCCGGCGGAGGCGGGCCGCGTGGCGGAGGCGATCGCCCCGTCGCCGGAGGGCTGAGCCACCGACCGGGGACCCTCCCGGAGCGCGTTGCGGGCCGAGGAACGGGCGCGTACCCCCCGTGACATGCCAACCTGACGGGGTGTCAGACAATGGGGAGAGGCCGCTCGTCCGCGTCGAGGACGTCGAGGGCCACGACGGCGTGCGGGTGCTCACGCTCGACCGGCCGCAGGCGCTCAACGCCTTCGACTCGCCGCTCTACCGCGCGGCCGGCGCGGCGCTCGACGCCGCCCGGGCCGATGACGAGGTCAAGGTGGTCGTGATCACGGGCGCCGGCCGCGCCTTCTCGGCCGGGCAGGACCTGGACGAGATGGCGCGCCTCGCCGCGGGCGAACGCATCGACTCCGGCTTCCCGGTGCTCCTCGACGCCCTGCAGGCGTTCGACAAGCCGCTGATCGCCGCCGTCAACGGCGCCGCGGTCGGCATCGGCTTCACGATGCTGCCGCACTGCGACCTGGTGCTGGCGGCGGAGTCCGCCCGGTTCCGCACGCCGTTCGCCGAGATGGGCGTGCCCCCGGAGGCCGCGAGCAGCCTGCTGTTCCCCGCCCGCATGGGCTGGCAGCGGGCGGCCGAGGTGCTGTTCACCAGCCCGTGGCTCAGCGCCGACGAGGCGGTCGAGTGCGGCATCGCGCTGCGGGCCGTCCCGGCCGACGAGCTCGTGCCCGAGGCGTTGGCCCTCGCCACCGCCATCGCGGCTGCCCCGCTGGTGGCGCTGCGCGCCATCAAGGCGACGATGCTGGCCGGCCGCGCCGACGCGGTGGCCGCCGCCCGCGCCCGTGAGGAAGCGGCGTTCGCCGAGGTGCTCGGCCTGGCCTGAAGCGACGTTCGCCCGAGGCGCTCGGCCTTGGCCCGAGGCCGGCTGGGGCGGACGGGGGCGGATCCGTCGATGGAAACCGGGTGTCGCCGGCGGCTCGGGATGCAAGGCTCCCCGCATCGTCGGGGCAAGGGGTCGCAACAGTGGGCGGACGGGCGAACCGAATCATCGTGGCGGCCGTGGTGGCGGGGCTCCTGGCCCCACCCCTGGTGGCACTCGTCGTCGTGGGCATCCTCGGTGCGGGCGACGCCCGGCGGGACGTCGACGACGCCCGGGCGCACCCCAGCGAGGTGGTGCTGTCCCGGGCCGCCGCGCTGACCGACCGGTTGCAGGACGAGCACAGCTGGTGGGCGCTCGGCGTGCTGGGGGCGCGTGACGCCGTCATCGTCGCTCCCACCGTCGACGGCGAGAGCCCGCAGCGCACGGACCAGGCGATCGCCGACCTCCGGGCCGCACTGGACGACCACCCCGAGGCCCAGGGCGATGAGGTCAGCGCGCTGACCGCTGCTGTCGACGGCCTGTCCGGGCTGGAGGAGGTGCGGCGTGACGCCGAGGCCGCGATCGCGGCCTCGGAGGGCGGCAGCCTGGGGAACATGGCAGAGGCCGAGGCGGTGGACGATGCCTACGGCGGGCCGATCATCGCCATCCTCGACGGCTCCGCAGACATGATCGCGGAGACCGTGGAGGACGAGGACGCACGACAGGGCGCCCACGTCCAGGTGCTCGCACGGCGCCAGCTCCACCTCACCGGCGTGCTCGGGCGCGACCTGATGCTTGCGACGGTGGGCGGCGGCGCCGACACGCCGGAGGAGATCACGGCCCTGGCCGAGCGAGCCGCACGCTGGGAGGCCGCCCTCGCGGAGCTGTCATCCGCCCCGGCGCCCTACGCCGCGCTGGTGGCCGACCACCTCCCCGACGACGTCACCGGGTCCCTGGATGGGCACTCGGAGCAGGTGCTCCTCGAGGGGACGGCGGACGTGACCCTCCTGCTGGCGGACATCGAGGCGGTCACGACAGGCATCGAACGCCTGGAGGACGCCGTCGAGGTCCGCCGGGCCGACGACCGCCGGGATGCGGTCGATGCGGGGCGCGCCAGAGAGCAGCGCTCCCTGCTGCTCGCCGGTGCTGCGCTGGTCGGTCTGGTGGTCCTCGCCGTCGTCGTCATCGTGCTCGTGGTGCAGGCGCGGTCCCGCCCGACCCCCCGGCCCCCGAGCTGGGGCGGTCCTGGCGTGCAACCACCGGCCCCGCCGCCGCTGGTCCCGGACCGCGGCTGACCGGCCTCCGTCGCAGCGGCACGGCCGCCGACGGCACCGGTCCGCACAGGTGCGTCAGGGAAACACGGGCCAGGGTTGGCCCTTTCCGTGAGCGTCACGGAGCTGTAATCCTCGTTCCATGACGTCGTTCCGCGCCCCCGAGTCGCACGTCACGGGGAACGACACCGAGCTGATCGACGCCGGATGGGCCACAGCCACCGGCCCGCGGCCGGACAACCAGGACCGCGCCGCGACCTCCACCCGGTGGGCCGTGGTCAGCGACGGCGCAGGTGGGCACGCAGGCGGGGCGCTGGCCGCCCAGCTGACCGTCGACGCGGTGATCGCCCGCCTGACCCGCCCGGGCGAGCGGCTCGACGAGAGAAGCGTGTGCGGCGCGACGAGCGAGGCGAACGACGCGGTCCGTGCCCGTCGGGCGGCGGACCCCGAGGTGGCGACGATGGTGGCCACGCTCACCATGGCCGTGGCCCGCTCGGTCGAGCCCATCGGCAGCACATGGAGCCTGGTCGACGTCGGCGACTCGCCCGCCTGGCTGTTCGCCGCAGGGCGACTCCGGCGCGTGTCCGAGGAGGACAACATGGCGGCCGAGCTGGTGCGCTCGGGCGCCATCTCGCGGGCGGAGGCCCGCCGCCACCCCGGACGTCACGTGATCACTCGCGCCATGGGCTCGGACGACACGGTGGTCGCCTCCCCCACCACCGTGTCGCTGCGCCCGGGTGACGGCCTCGTGCTGGCGTCCGATGGCATCGAGGTGGTCGACGAGGCCACGATGGCGGACATCAT
>DASUQS010000049.1:0-2346 GCA_036280455.1 Acidimicrobiales bacterium | reverse complement strand
GTCGAACACCTCGTCGACCTGGACGGGCAGGCCCTGCCCGACAAGCCGGGTGACGTCGTCGAACTCGATGTACGAGCCCATGGTCGACCCGATGATCTCGATCTGCTTGAAGAACAGGCGGGGCAGGTTCACATCGACGGTGGGGCCCGAGGTGCCGCCACAGACCACGAGACGCCCACCGGGCCGGAGGGCGTTCACAGAGCGGTCCCAGGTCGCCGGGCCGACGCTCTCCACCACCACGTCGACCCGCACCGGCCAGTCGCCCTCGGAGTCGAAGGCCTCGGCGGCCCCCGCCTCCACCGCTCGCCGCCGCTTGGCCTCGTCGCGCGAGGTGGCGTAGACGGTTGCCCCCAGGCGGCGCGACAGGGCGAGGGCGGCGGCGCTCACTCCCCCGCCGATGCCCACGATCAGCACGGACTCGCCGGCCGTCACCCGCGCCCGACGCAGCATGCGCCACGCCGTGAGGGTGGCCAGCGGGTAGGCGGCGCACTCCTCCCACGAGCGGCCGGCCGGGCGGGGCACGACGTTGCGGCCCGGCACCACCACCAGGTCGGCGTGGCCGCCCCAGCGCTGCTCGCCCACGATCTCGAAGCCCTTGCCGAGGGGCGAGTCGACCCCGAGCGCCACGACGGCGTCGAGCGGCGACACGGCGGGGTTGACCACCACCTCGTCGCCCACCGCCACCTGCGTCACCGCCGCGCCGACCGCCTCCACGACGCCCGCCACGTCGCACCCGGGCACGTGCGGCAGCGTCGGGCGGGGCAGCCCCCGGGTCACCCAGAGGTCCATGTGGTTGAGCGCCGAGGCCACGGGCCGCACGGCCACGTCGTCGGGGCCGACGACGGGGTCGTCGACCTCGCCCTCGCGGTAGGTGCCGGGCGATTCGTCGAGGATCCAGGCGCGCACGGCCGTCGACCGTAACGCGCGCCGGCGCGCGGTCAGACCACGCAGATCAGGGCGTCAGGCTCGAGGCGGACCGACAGGTTGCGGGCCTCGCCGACCCGCACCCCGTCGAGCCACACCGGGGTCGGACGGTCGAAGGTCACCTGCACCGCGGACCGCCGGCTGACGGTGATCGCCGGGTGGGGCAGATGGGCGCCCGTCGCCAGCCGCCCGCGGGCCTTGACCCGGTCGGTGAGCGACATCGCCGGCCCCACGTCGACGATGTCGAGCACGCCGTCGCCGGGATGCGCCCGCGGGGCGACGTCCCAAGCGCCCAGGAACTCCGCGTTCATCACTGCCACGATGCGGCCCCGCCACCACGACCGCCGGGCGACGAGATGCGCCACGAACCAGTGCTGCACCCCGTCGACGAGCACCGAGCCGAGGTCGACCGGCAGGCGCATCGCTACCGCGGACCGCAGGCGCGCCTCGTCGCCCCGGCCGCCGAGCGTCCGGCACAGGTCGCCGCCCAGCAGGCCGAGCGTCGGCGGGTCGTCGCCGGCGCGGCGGGCGGTGGTGACCCGGTCGCGGGCCTCGGCGTCGGTGCGGACGACGGCGGCGCCCTGGGGCAGGCCGCCGGCCTCGCCCCACTCCTCGCCCTTGCGGATGGTCACGGTGCCTCGCGCCGGACCGGCACCGCCCGGGCCTCGTCGGCGGCCCGGCCGAGGCTGTCGTCCGAGCCACGGTCGTCCACATCGCGATCGTCCACATCGCGATCGCCGGTCCCGGGATCGTCCGACGCGAGCTCGTCGACCTCGGCGTTGCCGGTGATCTCGTCGAGGGTCGACGAGATCGAGATGACGCCCCGGTGGAGGGCGTCCGCCGCCTGCCGGGCGGTGCGAGCGGTGGCGGGATCGGGGGCGACGTCCCCGACCTGGCGCACCAGGTCGATCAGCGTCTTCACGTTGCGGACGAAGTCACCGCCCGACAGGTCCTCGTCGCCGAGCACCTCGCCCAGCGGCTCCCCCGCGGCCCAGGCGTGCGCCAGCGCCACGAAGCCCGGATCGGGAGCACGGGTGGGGGGCAGGCCGGCCGCCTCCTCGTCGCTGCGCAGATCGGCGGCCAGCGCGTCGATCTCGCCCCACCGCGCCCGCACCAACCGCGAGGGGAACCACGGTGGCGGCGGGGTGGTCGGCCCCCGGTGCTCGTAGGTGAAGCACGACACGAGGCCCGCCAGCGACGCGGGGTCGAGCCCGTCGAGCAGACCGGCGGTCATCGCCTCGGCCACGAGGAGGTCGGCCTCGTGGTACGTGCGGGCCAGCACCCCGCCGCGCTCGGTCAGCGCCCAGCCGTCGAGGTACCCCCAGGCCTCCATCAGCCGGAGCACGCGGTCGAACCGCCGGGCCAACGAGCCCGTGCGCGACCGCACCTCGCGCCGCATGTCGGACAGCTCGCGCCGGGCGC
>DASUQS010000048.1:0-5051 GCA_036280455.1 Acidimicrobiales bacterium | reverse complement strand
GGCCTGAGCCTGCTGGGCGTGGGCGTGCAGCTGCCCACGCCGTCGTGGGGCAACATCCTGTCGGAGGGGCGCAACGACCTCCGCGACGCACCGCACACGGTGCTGATCCCGACGTTCGTGATCTTCGCCACCGTCCTGTCCCTCAACTACCTGGGCGACATCGTCCGTGCCCGCTTCGACGTCCGGGAGAGCGCGCTGTGACCAGGGGACGCCGCCACGTGCATGCGAGCGCCGAGGACTTCCGGGTGGGGGGCGGTGGCCGCCTGCTCGAGGTCGACGACCTCCGCACCCACTTCCGCACGCCGCGGGGCGTGGTGCGGGCGGTCGACGGCGTGTCGTTCACGCTGGAGCGGGGGCGCACCCTCGGCCTCGTCGGCGAGTCGGGGTGCGGCAAGTCGGTGCTGTCCCGGTCGATCATGGGCCTGCTGCCCTCCACCGCCGAACGCAGTGGCGCCATCCACTTCGACGGGGAGCGCGTGGACGGCCTGGGTGACGACGCGCTGCGCGACTACTGGGGCACGCAGATGTCGATGGTCTTCCAGGACCCGATGACGTCGCTCAACCCCGTCATGCGCATCGGCAAGCAGATCACCGAGTCGCTCGAGGTCCACACCGATCTCGACCGCGACCAGGCCCGCGAGACGGCCCTGACGCTGCTGCGGTCGGTGCACATCCCCGAGGCCGAGCGCCGCCTCCGCCAGTATCCGCACGAGCTGTCCGGCGGCATGCGCCAGCGGGTCGTGATCGCCATCGCGCTGGCGTGCGGCCCCAAGCTGCTGTTCGCCGACGAGCCGACCACCGCCCTCGACGTGACCGTGCAGGCGCAGATCCTCGACCTCCTGCAGGAGCAGCAGCGGGAGCGCGAGATGGCCGTGGTGCTGGTGAGCCACGACCTGGGCGTCGTCGCCGGCCGCACCCACGACATCGCGGTCATGTACGCCGGGCAGATCGTGGAGCAGGCGCCGACGGCCACCCTGTTCTCCGAGGTGCGGATGCCCTACACCGAAGCCCTGCTCAGCTCGGTACCTCGGCTCGAGAACCCCAGCCACACGCGGCTCGCGGTCATCGGCGGCCGCCCGCCGGACCTGATCGCGCCGCCGCAGGGCTGCCGGTTCGCCCCGCGGTGCCCGTACGCGCAGGATCGGTGCCGGGTCGAGCAGCCGCCGCTCGTCGAGGCCGACACGCCCGGGCACCTCTACCGGTGCTGGTACCCGGTCGGCACCGACGCCGGCCGCGAGGCGCTCGCACGCAACCTGGCGGCCAACGTGCCCCAGGCCGCGGCGGCCGTCACCGGTGAGCTGACCGTGGAGGCCGGGTAGTGCCGGCGGTCCGTCGACCCATCCACGTACGGCCCGAGGGGGCGCACTGATGGCCGGTACCGGGACGGCGCACCTGCGCCCCGTCGAGGACGTGCTGCTGCGCGTCGAGGACCTGGTGGTCGACTTCCCGACCAGCGGCGGGCGGGTGTCCGCCGTGGCGGGCGTCAGCTACGACATCGCCGAGGGCGAGACGCTCGGGATCGTCGGCGAGAGCGGCTGCGGCAAATCGACCGCGGCCCGCGCCACCATGCAGCTCCCGGCGCCCACCGCCGGCACCGTGCTGTTCGAGGGCCGCGACCTGACCGCCGTCCGGGGCGAGCAGCTGCGGGCGCTGCGCCCGCGGATGCAGATCGTGTTCCAGGACCCGATCAGCTCGCTCAACCCCCGCCGGCGGGTGGCCGACATCGTCGGCGCCCCGCTCAAGATCTGGAAGCGGGGCAACGAGGCCGAACGGAGCGCCAAGGTCGACGAGGCGCTGGAAGCCGTGGGCCTCGACCCGGCCGTGGCCCGCGACAAGCGTCCGCACGAGTTCTCCGGCGGCCAGTGCCAGCGCATCTGCATCGCCCGGGCGCTGGTGCTCGAACCGCGCTTGGTCATCTGCGACGAGCCCGTCTCGGCGCTCGACGTGTCGGTGCAGGCGCAGATCCTGAACCTGCTGGAGGACCTGAAGGGGCGGTACGGCCTCACGCTCGCCTTCATCACCCACGACCTGGCGGTGGTGAAGAACGTGAGCGACCGGGTGGCCGTCATGTACCTGGGCAAGATCTGCGAGCTGGCCGACCCGGACCAGATGTACGCGGCCCCCGCCCATCCCTACACGGCCGCGCTGCTCTCGGCGATCCCGGTGCCCGACCCGCACGTGACCGCGTCGGCGAGCGGGCTCGTGCCCGGCGACCTGCCGTCGCCGGTGTCGCCCCCGAGCGGGTGCCGCTTCCGCACCCGTTGCCCGCGGGCCGAGGAGCGGTGCGCGCTCGAGGAGCCGCGCGTCCGCCAGGTGGCCGACGGTCAGTACGTGGCCTGCCACTTCCCGCTCGTGGGCGAGGTCGCCCCGCCCGCGGGCGCCCCGGCCGACGAGGTCGTGTCCGCCTAGGCGATGGAGCCCGCGACCTCCACCACGCCGCCGGCGGCGCGCCGCGCCCGCCTCGAGCCGGAGGAGCGGCGCGCCCAGATCGTCGAGGCCGCCGGTGAGGTGTTCCGCGGGCGCGACCCGGCGACGGTGCGATTCGACGAGGTCGCTCACGCCGCGGGCGTGTCGCGCTCGCTCGTCTACGCCTACTTCGGCGACCGCGGGGAGCTGATCGCCGCGGTCTACCTCCAGACCCTGAGCGCCCTCGACGCGGAGCTGTCGGCCCTGCTCGGCGACGTGCCGGTCGACGAGTGCCGGCTGGGCTCGCTCGTGCGCCACTTCCTCGAGATCGTCGAGGAGAACGCCGAGTCGTGGCCCCTGTTCGCGGCCGCCGGGGCGGTCGACCACCCGGTGGTGCAGGAGGCGCGCAACGCCCGCTGCCAGCGGATCGCCGACACGTGGGGTGGCGGGCCTGCCGCGCGGCTGCTGGCCCGCGGGCTGATCGGGCTGCTCGAGGCCTCCGCGTCCGACTGGCTCGAGCGCCGGGACTGCAGCCTCGACGAGGCGGCCACCCTGCTCACGAGCGCCCTGTGGCGCGGCGTCGGCCGCCTGGCCCGCCCCGGCGGCGACTAGAGACCGAGCGGACGGGCCCGCGTCCCGGTCGACACGTGCGGTCCCTCGCCTGGCCGCAGCTCGACGGTCGGCCGGCCGTGCAGCACATCGACCTTTCAAACAGGCTTCCCGCGGGGAATACTGCCCTCATGCCTCGTGCCATGTGGAGCGGCGCCATCAGCTTCGGGCTGGTCAACATCCCGATCAAGCTGTTCAACGCCGTGTCGCGCAAGAGCGTGCACTTCAACCAGATCGACACGCGCACCGGCGCCCGCATCCAGTACCGCAAGGTCTCGGCCGCGGACGGCGAGGAGGTGCCGAGCGAGCAGATCACCAAGGGCTACCAGCTCAGCTCCGGCGACTACGTGCTGGTCGGCGACGACGAGCTGGCCTCCCTCGACCCGGTGGCCTCGCGCAGCATCGACATCGAGCAGTTCGTCGACCTCGACGAGATCGACCCGCTGTACTACGACTCGGCCTACTACGTGGCGCCAGACAAGGCGGCCCGCAAGCCCTACGCCCTGCTCACCCGGGCGATGGAGGAGCAGAACAAGGTCGCGATCGCCCGCTTCGTGATGCGCTCGAAGCAGTACCTGGCGGCCCTGCGCCCCAAGGACGGGGTCCTGGTCATGTCGACGATGGTCTACGCCGACGAGCTCAACGACGCGACCGATCTCGTCGACGACATCGAGGACGCCGAGGTCAGCGACCGCGAGCTCAAGATGGCCACCCAGCTGGTCGAGTCGCTCACCGAGCCGTTCGAGCCCGAGCAGTTCGAGGACACCTACCGCAACCAGGTGCTCGACCTGATCGACCGCAAGGCCTCGGGGGAGGAGGTCGTGCCCGCTCCCGCACCGGTCGCCGAGGACAAGGTCGTCGACCTCATGGCTGCGCTCGAGGCGAGCGTGCGTGACGCGAAGTCGGCCCGGGGCCGGCACCCCACCGCCAAGGCGGCAGCCGGCGACGGCGACGCGGACGAGGACGCCGACACGGCGTCGGCCGACGGCGGCGGCCGCAAGGCCCGGCCGGCCAAGAAGGCGGCCAAGGCGTCGAAGACGTCCAAGGCGTCGCGGTCGTCCAAGGCGGCGCCGAAGCGCAAGTCGGCCTGAGGCCTCCCGCTCCGTGGCCCAACACACCACGGTCGAGGTCGACGGCCACAAGCTGCGCCTGTCGAACCTCGACAAGGTGCTGTACCCGGAGGCCGGCACCTCCAAGGCCGAGGTCATCGACTACTACGCCCGCATCGCGCCCACGATGGTCCCGCACCTGGCCGACCGGGGCGTCACGCTGCGCCGGTTTCCGGACGGCGTCGAGGGCGGGTCGTTCTTCGAGAAGCGCTGCCCGGGCCACCGGCCGGACTGGCTGGGCACCGTCCTCGGTCCGGGCGACAGCAACGGCAACATCCACTACTGCTGCCTCGACTCGGCGGCCGCGCTGGTGTGGGCGGCCAACATGGCCGCGCTGGAGATCCACGCCCCGATGGCGCGGTCGGACATCGAGTCGCCGACGATGTGCGTGTTCGACCTCGATCCCGGGGAGGGCACCACGATCGTGGAGTGCGCCGACGTGGCGCTCGACGTCCGCCACGTGCTCGACGGGTTCGGGCTGGTGGGATTCCCCAAGACGTCGGGGTCGAAGGGCATGCAGGTCTACGTCCCGCTCAACACGCCCCACACGCACGAGCAGGCATCGGCGTTCGCCCGGGCGGTGGCGCAGCTCCTGGAGCGGGCGCACCCGGACCACGTGGTCTCGAACATGAAGAAGAGCCTGCGCAAGGGCAAGGTGCTGGTCGACTGGAGCCAGAACAGCCGCCACAAGACGACCATCGCGGTCTACTCGCTGCGCGCCCGTGCCCGCCCGACCGTGTCGACGCCCGTGACGTGGGAGGAGGTCGAGCGGGGCGCCGAGGAGCGGGACTGGCTGCGGCAGTGCGGCCCGCAGGAGGTGTTGGAGCGGGTCGAGGAGTACGGCGAGATCTTCGGGGACCTGCTGCAGGAGAAGCCCCGCGGTTGAGCAGGACGCGGGCCCGCCGCTCCCGAGACACGGCGGGCCGC
>DASUQS010000047.1:0-50883 GCA_036280455.1 Acidimicrobiales bacterium | reverse complement strand
GCCGTCGAGGAAGCCCTCGACCTCGGCGCGCAGCACGTGGCCGACGGCGGCTCCACTGGGGAGGATCGCACCCTCGAGGGTGCCCTTTGGTTCACGGGCACCCGCGGCTCGCCAGGTCCAGGACCCGTCTTCGCGAGAGCTGGTGAGCTCGATGTCGATCCGGCGGGACATAGATGTGCAACGCTAGCGCGCTCGCCCCTCGGGACTCCTACCCGGGCCCCTGCTCGCCGGTGTGGCTCGTGTCACGTCGGCCAGCCTGCACGACCATCGCCTGCGCCGACCGGTTCGGTGGCCGCCCTGCAACGAGTGCGTCGGGTGACCGGGTGGATCAGCGGCGGGACCAGGCGTCCGGCTCGTCGAGGAAGCGCTCGGCCGTGGGAGGCAGCGTACCGGCGACGATGTCGGCGATGGTGACCTCCTCGAGGACGGAGCGCAGAGCGCCGCGCGTGGCCACCCAGACCCGCTGGAGGCTCGTGGCCGCGCCCTCGTAGCTGACCGTCTCGGGTGGCGTGCCGTGGACGTCCGCGAGGGGGCCCTCGACGGCTCGGATGACGTCGGCGACCGAGACCGCATCCGCCGGCTTGGCGAGCCAGTAACCGCCCTCGGCGCCGCGCTGGCTCGCGACGAGCCCGGCGCGGCGGAGGTCGGCGAGGATGTTCTCGAGGAACTTCGCCGGGATCGACTGCCGTTCGGCGAGCCGGTCGCCCTTCGTCGGCCCGTCGGGGGCGGCGGCCAGCTCGGCCACCGCTCGGACCGCGTAGTCGACCTTCGCCGTGATGCGCACGATGCCTTTACTAGTCCGTCGACCGGCCCCCGACGCGGGACCGGGGCCGCATCGACAGGAATCTGACGGTCCGTTAGATTTGCAACTCGTTCTAGTTCGGGTCTGACGGCGAGGCTGCATCCCGCCGCCGGCGGCACCGTGACGTTGGAGGGGTCCAGTGAGAAGACGACGCCAAGCCATCGCCTCCCTGGCGGTCGTGGCCCTGATGGCCGGGGCGTGCACCCGGGCGGAGGGCGAGACCGAGATCGGAGCGGCCGCCACGGGGTCCGGCGACCAGGCCCAGACGGCCGACGGTGGCGGTGCCGGCGGGACGAGCGGCAGCCGCCTCGACCAGGGCACGTTCGGCGACCTGGACAACCTGTGCGCCGACGGTGAGCCCGGCACGGTCACCGAGACAGGGCTGACCGCGGACGAGATCCACCTCGGCACGGTCACCGATCGCGGGTCGGCCGAGCGTCCCGGCCTCACGCAGGAGATGTACGACAGCGCGGTCGCCTTCGCCGCCTGGTGCAACGAGCACGGCGGCATCGGTGGCCGGCAGATCGTGATCGACGACCTCGACGCCAAGCTGTTCGAGTACGGCCAGCGGGTGGGCGAGGCGTGCCAGCGGGACTTCGCGCTGGTCGGCGGCGGGGCCGTCTTCGACGCCCAGGACAACGGCGCCCGCGTGGCCTGCGGCCTGCCCAACCTGCCCGGCTACGCGGTCACCCCGCAGGCCCGCGTCGCAGAGCTGCAGGTGCAGCCCGTCCCGAACCCCGTCTACTCGTTCGCGTCGGCGGGTTACCGCTGGCTGCAGGGGCGGTTCCCGGAGGCCGACAAGCTCGGCATCCTGTGGGTGAACCTCGACGGTCCGGCCACGATCCACGACCAGATCGCCGAGATGGCCGAGACGCTGGGCTTCGAGATCGTGTTCGACGAGCAGTACCGCCCGCTCGGCGAGACCGGCTGGCGGGGCTTCGTGCAGAAGATGCGCGAGGAGGGGGTCACGGCGTTCGAGATGATCGGCGAGCCCGAGAACATGGTCGCCCTGCAGCAGGCCATGCAGATCGAGGGCTGGTACCCCGAGTTCATCCACCTGCAGCCGAACTACTACGACAAGAAGTTCCAGGAGGAGGGCGCCGGGAGCGTGAGCGAGGCCACCTACATGCGCTCGCCGTTCCCGACCTTCGAGATGGCGGACGAGGTGCCGGCCATGGCCGACTACCTGGAGCTGATGGAGCGCTACAACCCCGAGGGCAAGACCGCCATGCTCGGCATGCAGGGCCTGTCGGCCTTCCTCCTCTTCGCCACGGCGGCCAACGAGTGCGGCGCCGACCTGTCACGGGCGTGCCTGCTGGAGAAGGCGGCGGCCCAGGACGGCTGGACGGCCGGCGGTCTCCACTCGCCCCAGACGCCCGGGAACCTCGTCGCCACCCAGTGCAGCCTCGCCATCCAGGTGACCGCCCAGGGGTTCGTCTACGACGAGGAGCTCACCGAACCCAACGAGGGCATCTACAACTGCGACCCCGGCAACGTCGTCGAGCTGACCGACGACTACGGGGTGCCGAGGCCGGCGGCCTGAGCCGCGGCGCACGATGGACCAGTTCCTCCAGGCGACGATCACGGGCCTCGCGGTCGCGGCCATCCTGGCCGTGGCCGCGAGCGGCCTCGTCCTCACCTACACGACGACGGGCATCTTCAACTTCGCCCACGGGGCCGTCGGCATGCTCGGCGCCTTCGCCTACTGGCAGTTGCGCTTCGGTTGGGACTGGCCCGCGCCGGTGGCCCTCGTCGTCGTGCTCGGCGTCCTCGCCCCGCTGCTCGGGGTGGTGATCGAGCGGGTGGTGATGCGGGGGTTGTACGACGCCCCCGAGACCAGCCGCGTCGTGGTGAGCATCGGCCTGCTGGCGGCGCTGCTCGGCCTCGGCCTGTGGATGTGGCCGCCCGACACGGCGCGACGGTTCGACCGGTTCTGGGGCGACGAGAGCGTGGCGGTGCTCGGCGTGAACCTGACCTGGCACGACGTCGCCGCGCTCGCCGTCGCCGTCGCGCTGGCCGTGGGCCTGCGGGTGCTGCTCTACCGGTCGCGGCCGGGCCTGGCCATGCGGGCGGCCGTCGACGACCGCTCGCTCGCCATGCTCAACGGCGCCCGGCCCCGCCGCTCCGCCATGCTGGCCTGGGCGATCGGCTGCACCTCTGCGGCGGTGGCCGGCATCCTCGTCGCCCCGAGCGTGGGCCTGTCGCACGTGAACCTCACGCTCATGATCGTCAACGCCTACGCGGCGGCGATGATCGGTCGCCTGCGCAGCCTGCCCATGACGTTCGTCGGTGCGCTGCTGGTGGGGCTGCTCGACGCCTACGCGCTGGCGTACCTGCCGACCGACGGCATCCTGCTCGCGCAGTTCCGGTTCGCCATCCCCGTCATCCTCCTGTTCGTGGTGCTGCTGGTGCTGCCCCAGGAACGGCTGCGCGGCCACACCAGCCGGGCGACCCGCGAGGTCATCCCCCGGCCGCCGTGGCTGGGCTCGGTGGCGACCGCCGCGGCGTTCGTCGCCGCCGGACTCGTCGCCGCACAGATCGCCTCGGGCCCCGACGCCGTGTCGGTGCAGAAGATCGTGGCGGTCGCCATCATCGGCCTGTCGCTCGTCCCGCTCGTGGGCTTCGCCGGCCAACTGTCGCTGTGCCAGATGAGCTTCGCCGGCATCGGCGCGGTGCTCATGGCCCACCACGGCCACGGCGGCGACCCCAAGGGCCTGCTGGTCGCCACCGTCGTCACCGGCCTGATCGGCGCGCTGATCGCGCTGCCGACCGTGCGCATGGCCGGCATCTACCTGGCGCTCGGCACCGCGGCGTTCGCGATGCTGCTCGACCAGTGGATCTTCGGCCTGCGCGACTTCTCGGTCGGGCCGGTCGACATCAGCATCTTCGGCACCGGCTCGGTGGCGGTCGACCGCCTCGACGTCCCGGGCGTCGACACCGACCAGGACATGCTGGTGTTCCTCAGCGTCGTGTTCGCGTTGATGTACCTGCTGGTGGTGGGCATCCGGCGCAGCACGTTCGGGCAGCGTCTCCTCGCCCTGAAGGACAGCCCCGCGGCGTCCGCCACGCTCGGCATCAACACGACGCTGGTGAAGCTGGCGGTGTTCACGCTGTCGGCGGCGATGGCCGGCTTCGGCGGTGCGTTGTACGGCGGCACCCTGGGCACCGCCAGCGCCATGAACTTCGCCTTCGTGCAGAGCCTGCCGCTGCTGCTCCTCGGGGTCGTCGGCGGCATCGGCACCGCGGCCGGGGCGCTCGTGGCCGGCGTGCTCATCGGCGGCCTGCCCCTGCTCATCGACGTCGCTCCCTGGTTCGAGAACGTCAACCGGGTGCTGCCCGGCACGATGGGCATCGCCCTCGGCCGCAACCCCAACGGCATCGCCCACACGCTGCGGGAGGCGTTCGGCCCGCTCCGCCGGAGCCCGGTCCTGCTGGCCGGCACGCTCGTGGGCGTGGCGGCCGTGGTGGCGCTGCGGCTCGCCGACGTGCTGAGCGGGGGACCGTTCGCGCTCGCCCTCGCGGGCGAGCTCGCGGCGGGCGGACTGGCCGCCCAGATGATCGAGGCCCGCCGATCCGTCCGTGGAACCGAGGCCCCCGAGGCCGGCGCGACAGCCGACGGCGCCGGCGATGGCGTCGACGCCACGGGGCACGTCGGGGCGGACGTTCCGCTGCCGCTCGAGTGGGCGGGGATCGAGCGGCCCTTCACCGACGACGAGGTCGCCACGCTCGACCGGATGCTCGGGCTGGAGCGGCCGGCGGGGCCGTCACTCGTCACGGTCGGCGCGGGCTCGACCGCCGTCGCCGCGACGCCCAGGGGCGCAGGCTCGACCGCCTCCGCCGCGACGCCCGGCCGGGCCGGGAACGGGACGACGGAGGTGGGGCGATGACGGTGCCGCGATCCGGGCCCAGCCCGGTCCTCGAGGTGCGCAACGTGACCGTGCGGTTCGGCGGCCACCTCGCGCTCGACGACGTGAGCCTCAGCGCGGCCCCCGGCGAGGTGACCGGGCTGATCGGGCCCAACGGCGCGGGCAAGACCACCCTGTTCAACGTGGTGACGGGCCTGCTCGGCCCGCAGCGGGGGAGCGTCCGCCTCGACGGCGAGGACGTCACCGGGCTGCCTCCCTACCGGCGGGCGCGCCGGGGCCTGGCCCGGACCTTCCAGCGGCTGGAGCTCTTCGGGCTGCTGACCGTCGGCGAGAACGTCGAGCTGGCCGCATCGGTGCGGCGTCGTCGTCCGGGCCGCAGCGCTGCGGACGCGCTCGAGCTGGTCGGTCTGTCCGCCGAGGCCGATGTCCGGGCCGACGAACTGCCCACCGGCAAGGCCCGCCTGGTCGAGCTGGCGCGGGCGCTCGCCACCGGGCCTCAGGTGCTGCTCCTCGACGAGCCGGCCTCGGGCCAGGACGACGCGGAGACCGAGGCGTTCCGCGACGTGCTCCTGGCGGTCGCGGGGGAGGGCATCGCCGTGGTGCTGGTGGAGCACGACGTCCAGCTGGTCATGCGCACCTGCACCCGCATCCACGTCCTCGACTTCGGGTCCGTGCTGGCCAGCGGGACACCGGACGAGATCCAGGCGGATCGGGCGGTGCTCGACGCCTACCTCGGCGCCGCACCGGAGGTGACCGCGTGACCGCCGTCCACCCGCACGCGCCCACCGGGGAGAGCGACGGCCGCGCCTCGACGCCCATCGTCGAGCTGCGCGGGGTCCGGGCCGCCTACGGCACGATCGAGGTGCTGCACGGCGTCGACCTGGCACTGCGGCCGGGCGAGGTGCTGGCCGTCCTCGGTCCCAACGGGGCCGGCAAGACCACGACCCTCGAGGTGCTCGCCGGCCTGCACCCCCTCACCGGCGGTGACGTGTTCGTCGCCGGGCGGCGGGTCAACGGCGCGGATCCGTCCGACCTGGCCCGCACCGGCCTCTGCCTCATCCCGGAGGGCCGGGGCATCTTCCCCAACCTGACCGTGCGCGAGAACCTGCGCATGGCCAGCCACGGCCGGCGCTCGGCCCGCGAGATCGAGGCCGCCGCCTTCGAACGCTTCCCGCGCCTCGGCGACCGGCGCAAGCAGATCGCCGGCACGATGTCGGGCGGCGAGCAGCAGATGCTCGCCCTCGCCCGGGGGCTGGCCACCGACCCGGCGGTGCTCGTCCTCGACGAGCTGTCGATGGGTCTCGCCCCGCTCGTGGTCGAGGAGCTGTACGAGCAGGTCGCCTCGCTCGCCCGCACGGGCGTCTCGGTGCTGGTCGTCGAGCAGTTCGCCCGGGTCGTCCTGGGCGTCGCCGACCGCGCCGCCATCATGCTCCACGGGTGCGTCACCGACGTGGGCTCCCCGCACGAGATCGAATCCAAGCTGTCCTCGGCATACCTGGGTGGTTGACCAGCCATGAACGACAACACGCAACGCATCGAGCAGTTCAAGGCCGAGGTGGCCGGCATGAAGCTGCGCGACCCCGCGACCGGCCTCGACCGGTTGCTCGTCAAGCTCGGCGTGATCGGGCTCGTGGCCGGGCCCGGCTTCGGCATCGCCGCCTGGTTCATCGCCCACGGCACCCGCAATCCGCTGCAGCAGCGCGACGCGATCGTCGTGGCGCTCCTGGGCCTGACCGTGGCGGTGGTGGGCGGTGCCCTGTTCGTGAAGGGTGCCATCGCCGGGTTCCTGCGGTTCTGGATGGCCCGCCTGTGCTACGAGCAGCAGGCGCAGGCCGATCGCATCGCCGCGGCCGTCGGTTCCCCGTCGGGCAACGGGCACGAGCAGGCGGAGCGCGTCGGCTAGCCCCTGCGCCACCGTTCCGGCCAGGCCGGCCGGTCACCTGCGTGGTCAGCGCACGTGCAGCGCCCCGCCGCCGGGGACTCGGCGCCAGCCCCGCACCGGCCCGTCCGGACTCCCCCGCGTCAATCGGCGCGGCTGCCGGCGCGGGCGACCGACGCCGTGGTCCGCACCGGTTCGCGACGCGGGCGTCGCGGTCGTCCCGCGGCAGGTGCCGCCGGTCCTGCGCTCGCGCCGGGTGACGGGGCCGGGGCAGCCGGCATCGTCGGGGCAGGGGCTACCGGCGGCGCGGCCACCGGCGTTGCCGGCGCCGCGTCCCGCGGGTCGAGGGCGTCGGCTGCGGCCAGCAGCTCGGCCATGGCGTCGTCGATGTGGTCGGCCAGCTCGCTGAGGTCGGGCACCAGTTCCGCGCCGGCGAGGAAGCCGAAGTCGACGTTGTCCAGGTAGGACAGCACGGTCACGTTGAGGCCCGCGCCCTCCATGACCGGCCCCATCGGGTACGTGGCGACGAGTCGGGCACCGTCGAGGTACAGGGGGAAGTCGGGGCCCGGGACGTTCGACACCACGACGTTGTAGACCGGTGGGTGGCGATCGGCGATGTTGAGCCGTGAGTACAGGCGCGCGGCGACCGCGTAGGCGTTCGGCGCGACGTGATCGGCCCAGCTCTGCAGGAACGTGGCCCCGACGGCGTTGTGGTCCGCCTTGGCGCCGCGGGTCGTGCGGGCGATGGCGCTCACGCGGTCGGCCACGTCCGCCACGTCGGTGCGCAGGTGCACGAACATGGCCGACACGCGGTTGTCGGCGCGGCCCCTCTCGTCCTCGCCGCGCACCGACACCGGGCACATGGCCACCAGCGGTTCGCGGGGGAGCGCGTCGCGCGCCGCGAGGTAGCGGCGGGTCGCGCCGGAGACCACGGCGAGGACCACGTCGTTCACCTTCACGTCGAAGACGGTGCGGACGCGCTTGACGTCGCTGAGCCGCACCCGGGCGAAGGCGACCGTGCGCTCGGAGGAGATCGCTGCTGACCAGGGCGTGCGCGGGGCACGGAGGGGCACGGCACCGACGGCGGCCTCCGGGTCGCGGTGCCGGTTGACGAGGTGGGTGGCGGTGCGGGCCGTGCGCCCGAGGAGCCGGGGAAGGGTCAGCGTGCGTCGGGCCTGGGACACGAGGGCCTGCCCGATCAGCTCGATGTCCGACGGCATGCGGTCCGTCGCCGACGGGGACGGGACGGTCGCGCCCCCGCCGTCATCCGCAGCACCGTCGTCCACCCCGGGGCCGTCGGGGCCCACGCTGGTGGTGGGCTCGGCCGGCGTCGGCGTGAGGTCGAAGAGGTGGACGAACAGGTCGGCGCCGGAGATGCCGTCGACGGCAGCGTGGTGGATCTTGCCGATGAGGGCGACGTTGCCGTCGTGCAGGCCCTCGACGACGTGGATCTCCCACAGGGGCCGCGACCGGTCGAGGGGCACGCCGACGATCGCGGCCGTCAGGTCGGCCAGCTCGCGCGGCCCACCGGGGGCGGGGAGCACGTGCCGGCTGATGTGGGCGTCGAGGTCGAGGTCGGGGTCCTCGACCCAGAGTGCGTGGTTGAGGCCGAACGGCACCTCGACGACCCGCCGCCGGAAGGTGGGGTGGGTCATCAGCCGCCCGGCGATGAACGACCGGAGCCGGGTGTACGAGTACGGCGCGGTCATCGTGGTCGGGTCGATGACCGCAGTGATGCCCACGTGCAGGTGCATCGTCGGCGTTTCCATGGCCAGGAACGCGGAGTCCAGGCCTGACAGTCGTTCCATGGAGATCCTCCCCCGGCGCCGCGGACGGGGTGACCGCGGCCCGATCGCAGGATGACACGATCCGTGAGAATCCACGTGCCCTTCGTGCGCCTTTTTTCCGTTTGACGACGAGAAATGCGTCACGTCCCCGATGCCGCGCTCCGCTAGGGTCATCGACCCCCACCCCGGCGGGTCGCCGGGGCGGGTCGTCGCGCGCGGAGGCACACGGTGGCACACCCCGATCTCGCAACCGAGCAGGCGTACGTCGACGAGGCCTACCGCTGCCTCGCGGCGATGCGCGACAAGACGGCGCGGGCCGCCGACATCACCGAGTCGGCGGCCCAGGCCGTCGACTCGGCGATCGCCCAGGCCCACCTGCGCCACCGGCTCGCAACCCTCGACGCGGACGTTCCCGGCCTGAGCTTCGGCCGCCTCGACGACGAGGACGACGACACGTGGTACGTCGGCCGGCGCCACGTCGAGGACGCCCGAGGCGACGCCGTGGTGGTCGACTGGCGCGCCGAGGTGGCCACGCCCTTCTACCGCGCCACCGCCGTCGACGCCCAGGGCCTGCGGCGCCGGCGGCGGTTCATGATGACCGACCGCCGCATCGACGACCTGTTCGACGAGGTGTTCGACGACCCCGACAGCGTCGACGCCGCCCACCACGGCGGCATCCCCGATCCGCTGCTCGCCGAGCTGGAGCGGGAGCGCACCGGGGAGATGCGCGACATCGTCGCCACCATCGCGGGCGAGCAGGACGTCGTCATCCGCGCGCCGCTCGACACGTGCCTCGTCGTGCAGGGCGGGCCCGGCACGGGCAAGACGGCGGTCGGGCTGCACCGCGCCGCCTTCCTCCTCTACGAGCACCGCCGGCAACTCGACGTGCAGGGCGTGCTGGTGATCGGTCCCAACCCGATCTTCCTGCGGTACATCGCCCAGGTGCTGCCGTCGTTGGGCGAGACGGCCGCTCGCCAGACCACCCTCGACCGCCTTCTGGCCGGCACCACCTACCGGGCCGTCGGCGCCGACAGCGACGTCGCCGCGGCGTTGAAGGGCGACGCCCGCATGGCCTCGGTGATCGCCCGCGCCGTGGCCGCGTCGATCCGCCCCCCGGACGACGATCTGGCGGTGACCACGATGTGGGGGACCGCCCGCATCACCCGCGACGCGGTGGCCGAGGCACTCGAGGCCGTGCGCGAGCGCGACGTTCCCCACAACGTCGGACGGGGCGCGTTCCGCACCCGGATGGCCCGGCTCGTCCGGGCCGACCTCCTGCGGCGGCGCAGCGACGAGATCGTCACCACCGACGCCGTCGACGCCGACCTGCGGTCCAACCGGGAGTGGGCGCGCACCCTCGACCGGATCTGGCCCCAGCTCGGCGCCCCGGCACTGGTCCGGCGCCTGCTCGGCAACAGGGCCGCCCTCGCCGCGGCGGCCGCCGGCGTGCTGTCGGAGGACGAGCAGGCGACCATCCGTCGGCGGAGCGCCCGCCGGGTGGCCGACGAGCCGTGGACGCCGGCCGACCTCGCGCTGCTCGACGAGGCGGACGCTGCCGTCGCCGGGCCGCCCCGCAGCTACGGCCACATCGTCGTCGACGAGGCGCAGGACCTCACGGCGATGGGGCTGCGATGCCTCGCCCGCCGCAGCCCGGATGCATCGATGACCGTGCTCGGCGACCTTGCCCAGGCCACCGCCCCGGGCGCGCAGGAGTCGTGGGAGGACGCCATCGCCCACCTCGGCGGGCCGGCCTCCGCCCAGCGCGCCGACCTCGACCTCGGCTACCGCGTCCCCGCGTCGATCATGGACATGGCCAACGGGCTGCTCGCCGAGGCGGCCCCGGATGTGACCCCGTGCCGGTCGGTGCGACTCGACGGCCGGGAGCCGGCGTTCGTCGCGGTCGCTCCGGACGGGGGTGGGGCGGCGGTCGTGGCGGCGGTGGGCGAGCTGGTCGACACCTACACGACGGTCGGTGTCGTCCGGCCGCGGGACCTGTCCGGCGCGGTCGACGAGGCGGTGGCCGGCCTTCCCGCCGATCGCCGGGCGCGCGTCACCGTCCTCGACCCGCCGGACGCCAAGGGCCTGGAGTTCGACGCCGTCGTGGTCGTCGAGCCTGCCGCCATCGCGGGCGACTCCGCCCGGGGACTGCGCCTGCTGTACGTCGCCCTCACGCGGGCCGTGCAGGAACTGGTGGTGATCCACGCCGACCCGTTGCCGAAGGCTCTGGCGGCGTGACGGAGCCCTGATTCTCGACGCGCTACGGTGCGGAGGCGGGCCAACACTGCGGGGATGAGGCATGTCGGACCAAAGATCCGAGCTCCGGGGGATCGACGAGACCGTGCCGCACGCGGCCCGCGTCTACGACTACTTCCTCGGTGGCGAGACGAACTTCGCCGTCGATCGCGCGGCCGCCGAGGCCGCTGCCGAGATGGCGGGTGGTCTCGCACGCGTCCGGGCCGAGGTGCAGGCGAACCGCGCCTTCCTCGTCCGCGCCGTCCGCCATCTGGTCCGCGAGGCCGGCGTTCGCCAGTTCCTCGACCTCGGCACCGGCATCCCCGCCGGCGACAACGTCCACGCCGTGGCGCTCCAGGAGGCATCCGACGCCCGCATCGTCTACGTCGACCAGGATCCGGTGGTGCTCGCCCACGCGCACGTGCTGCTGCGGGGGACCGAAGGCTCGACGACCTTCCTGCTCGAGGACGTCCGCGCCCACGAGAAGATCCTCGCCCGGGCCGCTGACCTGCTCGACCTCGCATCCGAGCCGGTCGCCGTGATGATGGTCGGGCTGCTGCACCACCTGCGCGACGCCGACGATCCGGCGGGGCTGGTGGCTCGGTACATGGCCGGCGTGCCCGCGGGCAGCTACCTGGTGGTGTCGCACCTGGCGAGCGACATCCACGCGGACGGGTACGTCGAGGCCGGCGAACAGCTCGACGCGGAGATGGACGAGCCGCTGCTCTTCCGCGACCGCGACGCGGTGGCGGCCTACTTCGCGGGGCTGGAGATGGTCGAGCCCGGGCTGGTGCCGGTCGACGACTGGCGCCCCGATGCCGAGTCGGCGCAGCCGAACGGCGACGCCAATCCGCTGCACGTCGGCGTCGGGCGCAAGCCGGGGGCCTGACGCGTTGCACGAGGCGCCACGGGCACACGACGAGAGCGGAGACGACGACATGGACCGGAGCACGAGTGGGATCACGCGGCGCGGCGTGATCACGGGGATGGCCGGGGCGGCCGTGATCGGGTGGAGCGCCACCCGCCGGTCCTGGGTGACGGCGGCGGAGGCCGCGGGCGGGAGTGACGGACGTCCAGGGGACGAGGGGCGTCCCGGTGGTGGCCTCGCGCCGTTGCCGCGTCTCGACGGCACCGTCGAGACGGCGCCCGACGTGCTCGAGTCGTTCTCTGGCGACTTCGGGCGCTTGGTCACCGCCGTCCCGCACGCCGTGCTGCGCCCCGGGTCGGTGGCCGACGTGGCCGCGATGGTGCGCTTCGCCCGGCGGCACCGGTTGGCGATCGCCATGAACGGGCAGGGGAGCACCGCCGGCCCGCCCGAATCGCACTCCAACTACGGCCAGGCGCTGGTGGACGGCGGCATCGCCATCGACGCGAAGGGGCTGTCGACGATCCACGATGTCGGCGACGGGCTCGCCGACGTCGATGCAGGCGTCACCTGGGCGGAGCTCGTCGCCGCAGCCGCCGAGGCGGGGCAGACGCCGCCGGCGCTTCCGGACTTCCTCCACCTCTCGGTGGGCGGCACCCTCAGCGTCGGCGGCACCGGGGGCACGATGCAGCGCAACGGGGCGGTGGTCGACACCGTCCGCGAGCTCGAGGTGGTCACCGGACGCGGCGAGGTCGTGACCTGTTCGCCCCACCGGCGCCGGGGCCTGTTCGACGCGGTGCTCGCCGGGGCGGGCCAGGTCGGCATCATCGTGCGCGTCAGGGTGGCGCTCGTCCCGGCGGAGACCCGGGCCGTGATCTTCAACGTCTTCTACGACGACCTCGCGACCTACCTGGCCGACCAGCTCATGGTCATGGGCGACGAGCGGTTCACCTACCAGGAGGGCCAGTTGGCGCCTCGGTCGGACGGCTCGGGGTGGCGCTACATGATGGAGGTCGGCGTCTACTACACGCCGCCGGACGCGCCGGACCAGGACCGCTTGCTGGCCGGCCTGGCCGACGACCGCACCAGCCTCGAGGTCGTCGACCTGACCTACCTCGAGTGGGTGCACCGGGTCGACCCCCTGGTGACCATCCTGCGCGACGCAGGGCTGTGGGATCTGCCCAAGCCGTGGCTGAGCCTGTTCGTCCCGGGGGATCGGGCGCAGGAGTTCTTCGCCCAGGTGAGCGCCGAGCTCGACCCGGCGGAGTTGGGAGCTGGTCTGGCCACCGTGGTCCCGTTCCGCACGGACACGCTCCACAGGCCGCTGTTCGAGGTGCCCGGGTCGCCGCAGGCGTTCCAGCTCACGCTGCTGCGGTTCCCGTTCCCGGGTGCGGACATCGACGCGATGCTCGCCCAGAACCGCGCCTTCCACGATCTCGCCGTGGGCCTCGGCGGCAAGCGCTACATCATCGGCGCGGTGCCCGGCCTGACCACCGACGACTGGGCTGCCCACTACGGCCGTGACTGGTGGCGCGTCAAGGCCGCCAAGCACTGGTACGACCCCGACCAGGTGCTCACCCCCGGGCAGGGCATCTTCACGTGACCACCACGCCCACGCGCATGTGCAACTGCACGGTTGCGTGTGGGCGAAGGCCGTGGATGATCCGGCGTCCCTCCCGGGATCAGGCGACGACGTCGGGGTCGAGGCCGCTGTCGGCGTCGAGCCTCGGGGCCGGGACCGGGCGCATGTTGGGCACCGAGTCGTCCGGCAGCGTGACCCCCCGCTCGGCCGCGGTGGCCGCCACCGCCTCGGGGAAGACGTTGCGGATGAGGAACAGGTCGCGGGCCATGTTGTAGTCGGGCGCCAGCTCCTTGGCGTACCGCTCGAAGTACATGAGCTGCTTGCTCACGAGCACCAGCTCCCGGGCGGCCCGCGCGCCGTACTCCTGCTGCAGCTCGACCTGCTGGCGCAGCATCTCGGCCAGGCTCGTCTCGCCGAGCGTCATGTCGAACATCGGGTCGAGCACCATCTTGAGCCGCTCGGCCACCTCCTCGACGGGGCCCACGTCCTCGGAGAGGATGCCGATCGTCTGCCAGGACCGCACGATGCGGGTGTAGTCCCCGTCGATCATCACCGTGTACTGGGCGTCACGCACGGCGTCGCGGTGCTCGGGCGGCAGGTCGCCCATGATGCCGAAGTCGAGGTAGGCGGCCCGCCCGTCGTCGAGCACCCAGATGTTGCCGGCGTGCACGTCGCCGTGGAACGGACCGTGGACGAGGGCCGCCTCCATCCACACCTTCAGCCCGCGGCGCAGCACGAGCTCGCCGTCGACGCCCCGGGCGCGCACCTCTGCGAAGCGGTCCATCGGCGTGCCGAAGAGGCGCTCCATGCAGATCACACGGGGGCCGCAGTGGTCCCAGTAGACCTCCGGGGCCGTGATCCAGGCGTTGTCGCCGAAGGCGTCGATGTTCTCGCGGAACCGCGTCTGGCGGTGGGCCTCGAGGGCGAAGTTCAGCTCCTCGTTCGTGACCTGGTGCAGGTCCTCGACGATGCCCGGGGCGTTCATGAGGTGGCCCGTGCGGGTGCGGTCGACCAGGCGGGCGATGCGGTACATGATCCGCAGGTCGCGGTTCATGCGATCGGCGATGGCGGGGCGCTGCACCTTCAGCACCGCCTGGCGGCCGTCACGCAGGACGCAGGCGTGCACCTGGGCGATCGACGCGGCCGACAGCGGCTCCGGGTCGAAGCTGGCGAAGACCTGGTCGGCGGCCGCGCCGAGGTCGTCCTCGACGATGGCGAGCACCTGGTCGGCGGGGAAGGGCGGCACGTCGGAGAGGGTGCGCAGGCACGCGTCGGCGAGGGGAGTGGGGAACATCCCCGGCGACGACGCGATCAGCTGGCCCAGCTTCACGAACGTGGGCCCGAGCGTCATGAAGGCCTCGACCAGGCCCGTGCTGGCGGCCTCGGCGAGCGCGGTGCGGGCGTCCTTGTCGCCGCGCAGCGCCACGAGCGCCCGTGGGTGGCGCACCAGGTGGATGACGACGGCGCGGGCGACGACGAACACGATCGTGGCCCAGATCTCGGCGCCCCGCACCAGCTCGCGCCAGCCGAACCCGGCGAGGCGCGGGGCGGCGACCCGCAGGGCGGACGCGGGTGGGCCGCCGGCGAACGGGCCGGCGGGCATCGGCGGTGTGTCCGCGTGCGAGGTCACCCCCGCAGCCTGGCACGATCCGGCACCGGATCGCGCCGGCCGACCTCAGGCCGGTCGCTCCCACCCCTTGTTGACTGACGCGATAGACAGTTGCGGCGGCGGGCTGTCGTTCGAGGCGGACAGCGAGGGGTCCACGCATGACACGCAAGCTCATCGGTGCGCTCGGCGCCGTCCTCATGGCGGTGACGGCGTTCGCCACCGCGGCCTCCGGCGCCGCCGCCGAGAACGATGCCGGCCGTCACGGGGTCGGCCGAGGGCACCAGCCGCCCCGCCCGGTCGTGTTCGTCCACGGTGGGTTCGGCTCGGGTGCCCAGTTCGAGACGCAGGCGCTCCGGCTGGCCGCCAACGGCTACCCGATCGACCGCATCGCGGTGCACGAGTACGACTCGACGTTCGGCACGAACACGATGGCCGACGTGTGGGCCGGGCTCGACGAGCTGATCGCCACGCTGCGCGACCAGACCGGTGCCGACAAGGTCGACCTGCTCGGCCACTCCCTGGGCACGGTCGTGTCGCAGGGCTACCTCACCAGCTCGCCCGAGCGGGCCGCCGCCGTGGCCCACTACGTCAACATCGACGGTCGGCCCGCGGCCTCGCCGCCGGGCGGGGTGCCGACGCTGGCGGTGTGGGGCGAGGGCGATCCGTCCCGCCAGGTGGTCGGCGCCACCAACTGGTACGCGCCGGATCAGAGCCACGTGCAGGTGGCGACGTCGGCCGAGACGTTCGCCCAGTTCCACGAGTTCTTCACCGGCCGGTCGCCGCGCACGACCGCGGTGGTGCCGGAGCGGGGACGGATCCGCATCTCCGGCGAGGCCAACCTGTTCCCGGCCAACATCGGTGCTGCGGGCACCACCCTCGAGGTGTGGAAGGTCGACGGGGACAGCGGCAGCCGGCGCGGGCGGCGACCGGTCGCCACCTTCGACATCGGCGACGACGGCGCCTGGGGGCCGTTCCGGGCGTCCCGTCATCAGAACTACGAGCTCGTGCTCACCCGCGACGACGGCTCGGCCCACCACTTCTATGTCCCGCCGTTCGTGCGCAGCGACAACCTGGTGCGCCTGCTCACGTCCGAGCCGGGCACGGGCATCGACCTGCTGCGCGACAGGAGCGACGCCCACAGCAGCCTGACGATCACCCGCTACAAGGAGCTGTGGGGCGACCAGGGACCCGCCGGCGACGTGCTGACCGTGGACGGCCACGACGTCGTCACCCCGGCTCTGGCTCCCCGGGCCGAGCGGGTCAACGCGCTGTTCGTGTTCGACGACGGCAGCGACGGTGCGTCCGACCTCTCGGCGCCGATCCCCGACGTATCCGCCCTGCCCTTCATCAGCGGGGCGGACCTCCACCTGCCGGCGGCCACCCCGCCGGACGACACGATCACCGTGGCCCTCCGGCCGCGCACCGGCTCGGGCCGCACCCAGGTGGTGAACGTGCCCAACTGGGCGTCGTCGCAGCACCACATCTCGATCCAGTTCCGCGACGACCTCTGACACCCGGGCGGTCGCCCTCGCCACGCCCGGTCGTCCACGGTCCGCCTCGCCACCAGAGTAGAACGCGTTCTACTCTGGTGGCGTGGACATCGACGACACGCCAGAGGAAGCCGCCTTCCGGGCCGAGGCGCGCGCCTGGCTCGACGCCCACGCCATCCCGAAGGGCCACCCGGACGACTTCTCGCTCGGCCTGTGGACCGACGCCTACGACGAGCCCACCTACATCGCCCGCTGCCAGGCGTGGCAGCGCACCCTCTACGACGGCGGCTGGGCCGGCATCACGTGGCCGAAGGAGTACGGCGGCCGCGGCGGCAAGCCGATCCACCAGGTGATCTTCGGCCAGGAGCAGGCCCGCTACGGCGTGTCGAACGGCGCCTTCATGATCTCGATCGGCATGGCGGGGCCGACCATCCTGGCGCACGGCACCGACGCGCAGAAGGAGCGGTTCCTGGCGCCGATGCTGCGCGGCGACGAGCTGTGGTGCCAGCTCTTCAGCGAGCCAGGCGCGGGCTCCGACCTCGCCAACCTCGCCACCCGGGCGGAGCGCGACGGCGACGAGTGGGTGGTGACCGGCCAGAAGGTGTGGACCTCCTCGCCCGACCGGGCCCGCTGGGGGATGCTGCTCGCCCGCACCGACGGCAACGTGCCCAAGCACCGCGGCATCAGCTACTTCCTGCTCGACATGACGAGCCCGGGCATCGACGTCCGGCCGCTGCGCCAGATGACGGGGGAGAGCCACTTCTCCGAGGTGTTCCTCGACGGCGTGCGCGTGCCGGCGGGCAACCTGCTCGGCGCCGAGGGCGAGGGCTGGCGCGTCACCCAGACCACGCTCAACAGCGAGCGCTCGTCGATCGCCGGCGGCGTCGGGGCGACGCCGGCCGCGCTCATCGACTTCGCCAAGGGGTTCGGCGTCACCGACCAGCCGCTCGTGCGGGCGCGCCTCGTCGACACCCACATCCGCTTCGAGCTGCTGCGGTTCCTGCGCTACCGCAGCCAGACCGCGCTCAGCCAGGGCCGCCGCCCGGGCGCCGAGGCGTCGGTCATGAAGCTCGCCTTCGCCCGCTACATGAAGGCCCTGTCCGAGGCGGCGGTCGACGTGCAGGGCGCCCACGGCCTGCTCGCCGGGCCGGACGTGGCCGACGGCATGTGGCTGCGCCGCTTCCTGCACTCGCCCTCCCTGCGCATCGCCGGGGGCAGCGACCAGGTGCAGGCCAACATCATGGGGGAGCGGGCGCTCGGCCTGCCGCCCGAGCCGCGCACCGACAAGGACGTCCCCTTCCGCGAGCTCGCCCGTCCGGTTCGGTAGGTTCCCGCACCGATGAGCGACACCTCCGCCTCCCCGGTGCTCACGAAGAGCCAGGCCGCCCGCCGCGACCGGGTGATCCGGGCCGCGCTCGAGCTGGGGGCCGAGGGCGGCTACGACGCCGTGCAGATGCGCGACGTCGCGACCCGGGCGGAGGTGGCGCTCGGCACGATCTACCGCTACTTCCCGTCGAAGGACGCGCTGCTGCTCGCGGTGATGGTGCAGTGGCTCGGCGACCTGGAGCAGCGGGTCACCCGCCATCCGCCGGCGGGCGCCACGACGGTCGAGCGCATCATGGACGTGCTCACACGGGCCCTGCGCGCCATGGACCGCGACCCCCGGCTGACGGCCGCGGTGATCGGCGCGATGACGGCGGGCGACCCGGCCAGCGTGGGCGCCATCAACGAGGTCACCCGGGCCATGGCCCGCATCATGCAGTCCGCGTTCCCCGCCGACGTCGATCCCGCGCTGGAGGCGTCCGCGGCCAAGGCGCTGGGGCACGTGTGGTGGTCGGCGACGATCTCGTGGGCCAACGGCATGGGCGATGTCGACTGGGTGGCGGGCGAGCTGCGCGAGGCGGCCGACCTGATCGCCGACCGCTTCGGCTGAACCGTCGAGCGGGCCGCCGTCGGCCGGCCGAGCTGACCGCCCGGTCAACAGTCGTGACCACGGTCTCATGGGGGTGGGCGAGGCGGTTACGCTGCGCCCGGTCCGTCCACGCAAGCTGAACGAGGGGAAGCCAGCCATGCGCGCAGCCGTGCTCCGCACCACCGGCGACGAGAAGCTCGAGATCGTCGACGACGTCGAGCTGGGCCCGGTCGGCCCGGGCGAGGTGAAGGTCAAGATCCACGCCACCGGCGTGTGCCACTCCGACGTGTCCGGCATGAACGGAACCATCCCGCAGCCGGCCCCGTTCATCCCGGGCCACGAGGGCGCGGGCGTCGTCAGCGAGGTCGGCGAGGGCGTCACCAACGTCGCGCCCGGCGACCACGTCATCATCGCGTGGAGCGCCCCCTGCGGCACCTGCAAGTTCTGCGTCGACCGCAAGCAGCCCAACCTGTGCGTCAACGTGCAGATGGCCGCGTTCGGGACGATGCACTTCTCGCAGGGCGGCAACCCGCTGTTCGGCTTCGCCGGATCGGGCACGTGGGCCGAGGAGATGATCATGCCGCAGCAGGGCGTGGTGAAGATCGACCCCGACACGCCCCACGAGATCGCCTCGCTCGTCGGCTGCGGCGTGATGACCGGCGTCGGCGCCGCGCTCAACACCGCCAAGGTCACGCCCGGCTCGTCGGTCGTGGTGTTCGGCTGCGGCGGCGTGGGCATCTCGGCCATCCAGGGCGCCAAGGTCGCCGGCGCGTCGGAGATCGTGGCGGTCGACCTCGTCGACTCGAAGCTCGAGGACGCGCTCCGGCTCGGTGCGACCCACGCGGTGAAGCCCGACGACCTGAACGACGCCAAGACGTCGATCACGGGCGGCGACGGGTTCGACTACGCGTTCGAGGCCATCGGCCTGCCGGTGACGATGCGCGCCGCGTACGACGCCACCCGCCGCGGCGGCACCACGTGCATCATCGGCGTGGGCGGTGCGGACAAGACCATCTCGTTCAACGCGTTCGAGCTGTTCTTCGACGAGAAGACCTTCGTGGGGTCGTACTACGGCTCGGCGGATGTGCGCAGCGACTTCAACCGCATGCTCAACCTGTGGCGCAACGGTCGCCTCG
This sequence comes from Acidimicrobiales bacterium, assembly GCA_036280455.1. Classification (GTDB taxonomy): domain Bacteria; phylum Actinomycetota; class Acidimicrobiia; order Acidimicrobiales; family VFJN01; genus ZC4RG19. The sequence continues at coordinate 31,723 of DASUQS010000047.1, read as the reverse complement.
ACCTCGAGGGCATGATCTCGAAGAAGATCCACATCGACGACGTGAACGAGGCCGTGGCCGATCTGAAGGCCGGCTCGGTCATCCGCTCCGTCATCACGTTCGATGGCGCGGACGCCGGTGCGACCAGTGGCGAGGCGGCGGCCGCGGTCTAGCTCTGCCGGCGCCGGGCCGGTCCGCCGGCCCACGAACCGCGATGGCGAGGGGCCCGCAGCGGCGGGCCCCTCGCCGCGTCCGGGGCGCGATCCACCCTGCGGCTACGGGGTTTTCGGGGGATGCCGCGTTCGGATGCGAGCACGTGTTAGCTTGCGCACCGGCGACGTGAAGGGAAGCCCGTCGCTGGGGCAGGCTGTGAACCACGGGCGAATCTGGTCGCTGCGTCCGCGGGGAGCCATAGCGAAACCGGGCCCACATCAGTCGTCAGAACACGTGTGTGCCCGCGGGCGGCACCCGGAGCTTGGGGAGAGTCATGATCACAGGGCAACGCCAGCCAGCGCGACGGCGCGCGGTTGCGATGATTGCGGCGATCGCTGCCGCGGCTGGGCTGATCGCGGGCACCGCGGCTCCCGCCGCAGCTGCGACTGCGACGTTCGGTGGTGCGATCCCCGGCGAGAGCGGGTCCATCCGCGGCTCCATCGATGGTGGCGCCGAAGCGTCCTTCGGTGGCGGTCTGTTCGCGATCTCGATCGATGGGGAGGTCGACGCGAAGGCCTATTGCATCGACATCGCCACCGGCATCTCGGGCAACCCGACCTACGAAGATGCCGACTGGAACACGTCCGACATCGCGAACCTCGAGACGGTCGAGGCGATCCTCGCCAACTACTACCCGAACGGCAACGGCCCCGAGGGCTTCACGCTCACCGGGTCGGACTCCGAGAAGGCGCGAGGTACGCAGGCCGCCATCTGGCACTTCACGGATGGCTTCGAGCCGAGCACCGATCCCGATGACAACCCGCCGAACGTCATCGCAAACTACGAAGCGATCCTTGCCGCTGTCGTTGACGGCATCGAGGGCTTCGGTGAGCCGACGGTCGCACTGAGCATCACGCCGCCGGACTCGACCGAGGGTGTGGAGGGTGGCCTCGTCGGCCCTTACGTGGTCGACACGACGGCCGCCAGCGTGACGGTCACGCCGTCCGAGGGCGTGTCACTGGTCGACAGCGACGGTGAACCCTTCGTCGGCGAGGTCGTCGACGGTACCGAGCTGTACCTCACCTCCGGCGCCGTCGGCACGGGCACGATCTCGGCGACTGCGTCGGCCACGGCGATGGCAGGCCAGGTGTTCGTCGCCCAGGGTCAGCAGACGCTGATCCTGGCCAACTCGACGGATGTCGAGGCGTCGGCCGAGGCGTCGGTCTCGTTCGTGACTGCGCCGCCGACCTCGTCGACGACCGAGTCGACCACCACCACGACCGAGGCGACCACCACCACGACGGTGCCGATCACGGTCCAGTCGACCGTGCCCGACGCCCCGACCACCACGGTGCCCGTCACCCCCAACCAGGGTGAGGGTGGCGGCCTGCCGGTCACCGGTGCGCAGTCGCTGATGCTCGTGGGCGTCGCCGCCGTGCTGCTGGCCATCGGTGCGGGCTTCGGCATCGTGAGCCGTCGCAAGCGCCTCGCCGGCGAGGAGTGATCCTCGGCTGAGGTGACGATCTGACGGAGAAGGGGGCCTTCGGGCCCCCTTCTTCGCGTGACGAGGCGCGGTCCTCTGCTGGCGGCCGCGGTGCTGCTGGGGTGGGCACCGGTTTCGGGTCATCGCCCGGCGGAGAGGTCGCGGGTCTGATCGAACTGCCAGGTGAGGGGCCCGCGGCGGCGGGCCCCTCGTCGCGTCCGGCCGGCGCACCACCGGACGGCTTGGCGCATCGGTTTCCGGGCCGCCCCGGGAACTGCTAGACACACCCCCAAGTAGAACCTGTTTCACTTGTGGGGGAGGTGGCATGTCGGAGGCCGAGATCCTGTCGGCGCCGCTCGTGCTCGAGTATCCGTTCAAACGGACGGTCGGGCCGGTGCAGAGCGCGTTCCTGACGGGCCTGCGCGAGGGCCTCGTGCTGGGCGTCCGGGCGGAGGACGGCCGGGTGCTGTGCCCGCCCGTCGAGTACGACCCCGTCACGAGCGCGGAGCTCACCGAGCTCGTCGAGCTGGGCGCCACAGGCACGGTCACGACCTGGTCGTGGGAGCCCGAGCCGCGCCCGAACCAGCCGCTCGACCGGCCCTTCGCGTGGGCGCTGGTGCAGCTCGACGGCGCCGACACGGGGCTGCTCCACGCTCTCGACGCCGGCTCGCCCGAGGCGGTGTCCACCGGCATGCAGGTGCGCATCCGCTGGAGCGAGGAGCGAGAGGGCTCGATCGCCGACATCGCCTGCTTCGAGCCCGCCGAGTCCGCGGACCCCGCCGAGACCCCGGAGGCCGGAACATGAGCGAGCTGACCCTGCCGCCGTCGCTGCGCGACGTCGAGCCCGTCCGCAGCATCCGCACCCCCGCCCGGCTGGAGTACACCTTCACCGCCGGGGAGGCGACCTCCAGGTTCCTGCGGGGCATCGCCTCCCGCAAGATCCTGGGCGAGCGCTGCGGCCGTTGCCACAAGGTCGTCCTCCCGCCCCGGGGCTCGTGCCCGAACTGCGGCATCCCCACCAGCGAGCAGGTCGAGCTGCCCGACCGGGGCATCGTCACCACGTTCTGCGTCGTCAACGTGAAGTTCTCCGGCTCGGCCATGGAGCTGCCCTACGTGTGCGCCACGGTCGTCCCCGACGGCAGCGACACGGGGCTGTTCGGGATGGTGCAGGAGATCCCGTTCGACCAGATCCGCATGGGCCTGCGGGTCGAGGCCGTGTGGGTCGACGACGACGAGCTCACCCACGACCTCGCCTCGATCAAGTGGTGGAAGCCCACCGGCGAGCCCGACGCCGACTACGAGACCTACAGGGAGCACGTATGACCCGGGACGTCGCCGTCGTCGCCTTCGCCCAGTCGCACCACGTGCGCCGCGAGCAGGCGCGCAACGAGGTCGAGATGGTCATGCCGGTGCTCCACCAGGTGAAGGAGGAGCTGGGCATCGATCAGTCCCAGATCGACTTCACCTGCTCCGGCAGCACCGACTACCTCGCCGGCTCCGCCTTCAGCTTCGTGATGACCCTCGACGGGGTGGGGCCCAAGCCGCCGATCAGCGAGAGCCACGTCGAGATGGACGGCGCCTGGGCGCTGTACGAGGCCTGGGTCAAGATCCAGACCGGTGCCGCCGACACCGCGCTCGTCTACGCCTACGGGAAGTCGTCGCCCGGGTCGCTGCGCGACGTGCTGTCCCGCCAGCTCGACCCGTACTACGTCGCCCCGCTGTGGCCCGACAGCGTGGCGCTCGCCGCGCTGCAGGCCCGGGCCTGCCTCGACGCGGGCGTCACCACGGCCGAGGAGATGGCCGAGATCGCGGCCCGCAGCCGGCGGGCGGCCGCCGACAACCCGTTCGCCCAGCTCCAGGGCTCGGACGACCCGGCCGTCCTGCTCAAGGAGGCCGAGATCGCCGCGCCGCTGCGGCGGCACGACTGCCCGCCGATCACCGACGGGGCCGCGGCGATCGTCCTCGCCGCCGGTGACCGGGCCCGCGAGCTCACGGCGGCGCCCGCCTGGATCCGGGGCATCGACCACCGCATCGAGGCGCACAGCCTCGGCGTGCGGGACCTGACGACATCGCCGTCGACCGCGCTGGCCGGCGAGCGGGCCGGCGTCGGCGACCGGCCGGTCGACATCGCCGAGCTGCACACCCCGTTCTCCCACCAGGAGGTGGTGGTGCGCCGGGCCCTCGGGCTGGGCGACGACGTGGTGGTGAACCCGTCCGGCGGTCCGCTGGCCGCGAACCCGCTGATCGCTGCGGGCCTGGTCCGCATCGGCGAGGCGGCCACCCGGATCAGCCGCGGCGAGGCCGGTCGCGCGGTGGCGCACGCCACGAGCGGCCCGTGCCTGCAACAGAACCTGGTGTGCGTGCTGGAGGGGGAAGCATGAGCGAGCGAAGCGAGCGAGTCATGAGCACAGTGGGCTTGTTGACGCGTAGCGGCGATCCCATCAGCGCGGCCCGAAGGGGCCACTGATGGGGAAGGAAAAGGTCGCGGTCGTCGGCATCGGCCAGACGCACCACCAGGCGACGCGCGGCGACGTCTCGATCGCCGGACTGGTCCGCGAGGCCGCCGTCGAGGCGCTCGCCGACGCGCAGATGACCTGGGCCGACATCGACGCCGTGGTCATCGGCAAGGCGCCCGACTTCTTCGAGGGCGTGATGATGCCCGAGCTGTACCTGGCCGACGCGCTGGGGGCCGTGGGCAAGCCGATGCTGCGGGTGCACACGGCCGGCTCGGTCGGCGGCTCGACCGCCCTGGTGGCCGCGAGCCTGGTGCAGGCCGGCATCCACCGCCGGGTCCTGACGGTGGCCTTCGAGAAGCAGTCGGAGAGCGAGGCCATGTGGGCGCTCACGCTGCCCATCCCGTTCTCGCCGCCGCTGGTGGCCGGGGCCGGCGGCTACTTCGCCCCCCACATCCGCGCCTACATGCGCCGCTCGGGTGCGCCCGACCACATCGGCGTGCTCACCGCGCTGAAGGACCGGCAGAACGCCTGGAAGAACCCGAAGGCGCACCTCCACGAGGAGAACCTCAGCTTCGAGTCCGTGAAGGACTCGATCATGCTGTGGGACCCGATCCGCTACTCGGAGACCTGTCCCAGCTCGGACGGGGCGTGCGCCATGGTGCTCACCGACGAGGCCGGCGGCGACGCAGCGGAGAACCCGGCGTGGATGCTCGGCGGGGCCATGCGTTCCGAGCCGACGCTGGCACCGGGCCGCGACCAGGTGAACCCGCAGGCCGGCCGCGACTGCGCGGCCGACCTGTACGCCCAGGCCGGCATCACGGACCCGCGCCGCCAGATCGACGTGGCCGAGGTGTACGTGCCGTTCTCGTGGTACGAGGCCATGTGGCTCGAGAACCTCGGCTTCGCGGAGGAGGGCACCGGCTGGCAGCTCGTCGAGAAGGGCGCCACCCAGATGGACGGCGACATCCCGTGGAACCCGTCGGGCGGCGTGCTGTCGTCCAACCCGATCGGCGCCTCGGGCATGATCCGGTTCGCCGAGGCCGCCATGCAGGTGCGGGGCCAGGCGGGCGAGCACCAGATCGACGGCGCCCGCGTCGCGCTCGGCCACGCCTATGGCGGCGGGGCGCAGTTCTTCGCCATGTGGCTCGTCGGCGCCGACAAGCCGGCATCGTGAGGCGGTTCGAGGCGACGGTGATCGCACGACGAGGAAGGACGCTCTGATGGGACGGCTCGACGGCAAGGTGGCGATCATCACGGGCGCGGCCCGGGGCCAGGGGGCGGCCGAGGCCCGCCTGTTCGTGGCCGAGGGCGCCAAGGTGGTGCTGGCCGACGTCCTCGACGAGGAGGGCGAGGCGGTCGCCGCCGAGCTGGGCGACGCCGCCACCTACGCGCACCTCGACGTCACCGACGAGGACCAGTGGACGGCAACGGTCGCGCTGGCGGAGGAGCGGTACGGCCCGGTCACGGTGCTCGTGAACAACGCGGGGGTGCTGCACTTCCAGGCGCTGCACAAGACCGAGCTCGAGGACTTCGACCGCATCCTGCGGGTCAACGTCCACGGAGTGTTCCTCGGCATGAAGTCGGTGACCGACTCGATGGCCGGGGCCGGCGGCGGCTCGATCGTCAACATCTCGTCGACGGCCGGCCTGCAGGGCTTGCCGTACCTGGGGGCGTACGTGGCCAGCAAGTGGGCGGTGCGCGGCCTCTCCAAGACGGCGGCGATCGATCTCGGGCACAAGAACATCCGGGTCAACTCGGTGCACCCCGGCGGCATCGACACGCCGATGGTGGCCGGCACGTCCAGCGACGCCCCCTTCTACAAGCGCCTCCCGGTGTCGCGCATGGGCACGGCGGACGAGGCCGCGCTCGCGGTGCTGTTCCTCGCGTCCGACGAGGCCAGCTACATCGCCGGCGCAGAGCTGGCTGTCGACGGCGGCGCCACCTGCGGCGACCTCGCCCTCATGAGCTGAGGGCCGGGCGTGGGAACCATCTGCATCACCGGCGCGGCCAGCGGCATCGGCGCGGCGACGCGCCGCCAGGTCGAGGCGTCGGGGCACACGGTGGTCGGGGTCGACCTGCGCGACGCCGAGGTCGTCGCCGACCTGTCGACCCCCGAGGGCCGGGCCGCCATGGTCGAGGGCGTCGGCGCCGCCAGCGGTGGGACGCTCGACGGGCTGGTCGTCGCGGCGGGTGTCAACGGCGGCGGCCCCCCGCTCGTGGTGTCGGTCAACTACTTCGGGGCCGTGGCCACGCTCGAGGGGCTGCGGCCCCTGCTGGCGCGGGGCACCCACGCGGCCGCGGTGGCGGTGAGCTCCAACTCGTCCACGACCATGCAGGGCGTCGATCCGGCCATCGTCGACGCCTGCCTGCGGGGCGACGAGCACGCGGCCCGGGCGGCCGCGGCCGAGATCGTCGACTACCCGTCCTCCAAGCTGGCGCTGGCCCGCTGGGTGCGACGCCAGGCCCCGTCGGCCGGGTGGATCGGGGAGGGGGTGCGCCTCAACGCCGTCGCCCCGGGTCCGACCGCGACGCCGATGACCGAGGACCTCGCCTTCCCCGTGCTCGACCTGGGCGACGCCTATCCCGTCCCCATCCAGCGGGTGGCCACGGCGGACGAGCAGGCGGCGGCCATCGCCTTCCTGCTGTCGCAGGCCGCGTCCTACGTGGTCGGTGTCGTCCTCCCGGTCGACGGCGGAGGCGACGCCGCCGCCCGCGCCGACGACTGGCCGAGCGCCCGCGCCTGACCCTGCCGCCCGCCGGGGGCTGCGGATCGGCGACCCGGTCGGCAGGCGGCCCCGTCAGGGACGGCCCCCGCTCGCCATCCCGACGTCACGGGAGGATGAGGTGGCTGTCGCCGAACTCGTGCCAGCGGTACCCACCGGCGACGGCCGCCGCGTAGGACGTGTCCAGCAGGTCGCGTCCTGCGATCGCCTCGAGCAGGGCGAGGTGTGACGACTCCGGCTCGTGCCATCCGGTGATCAGCCCGTCGACCACCCGGACGCCTCGCTCGGGCGTGACGACCAGCTCGGTCCATCCGCTGCCGGGGTGGGCGCGGCCCTGCTCGTCGGCCGTCGTCTCCAGCGCCCGCACGACGGTCGTGCCCACGGCGATGATCCGCCGACCGTCGCGCCGGGCGCCGTTGACCAGCGCGACGGTGGCGGGGGGCAAGGAGTAGCGCTCGGCGTAGGGCGGCTCGCCGGCCTCCTGGGACGACACGCCGGTGTGCAGCGTCACCGGCGCGATGGCCACGCCCCGGGTCACGAGGTCGGTCACCAGCCCGTGGGTGAACGGCCGGGCGGCGCTCGGCATCTCGGCCGACCCCGGGATCCACGAGAACACCGACTGGTACGCCTCGATCGGCCAGGCACCCTCCACGTGGGCGTAGCGGATCGGCTGACCGTGGGCCCCCAGGTAGGCGAGCGTGTCGGTCGGCAGGTCGAGACGGGCCAGCCACAGGCGGCGCATCGCCGTGGACGAGGGATACGGGGCCAGCAGCTCGGCCCGGCCCCCGCCCGGCAGCGCGAGCCGGGTGGGGGGCGTGCCCGTCAGGCGGTCGCTGCCGGCCCCGGCGGGGCGCCGGGGCTCGACGACCCAGAAGCCCCCCGGTTGCTCGGTCGACAGGTGCAGGCGGACCTCGGGGTCGCCCGGCCCGGCGGCGTGGGCGTCGAGCGCGGCGGGGATGACCGCGGACGTGTTGACGACGAGGACGTCGCCGGCGTCGAGCGCGTCGGGGAGCCGGCCGAACGGCAGGTGCTCGACGGTCGTGCCGGCCCGGTGGGTGACCATCAGCCGGACGGCCGCCCGGCCGTCCGTGCCGATCTCGGCCGCTGCGCCGCGCAGCTCGGCCGGCGTCCCGGCCTCGCCTCCGTCGGGGATGCGGAACGGCGCCATCGACGTCACGGCGGCGGACCGCGCCGAACCTGCCGCGGTCGATGTCGCGGCCGCACCCGCCCGTGCGTCGGCGTGCTCCGTCGCCGCCGGGCCACCAGGTCGTGCGGACCGGACGGTGGTCGCGACCGCGGCCGGGTGGCCGTGGCGGCGGTGCCGGCCGTCGTCGGTGACGTCGATCAGCCTCATCGGCCCGCCTCCGCCGGCTCGGCGGCGGCCAGCAGGTCCGAGACCTGGTAGCGGCCACTCGGAGGCCGCTCCTCGACGAGGCGCACCAGCCCCGGCACCCGGCTCTCGGGGAGCGGGCGATCGGAGATGTCCTCGCCGGGGAACGCGTCCTGGTGCATCTGCGTCCGCATGTCGCCGGGGTCGACCCAGTACACGCGGATGTCCGGTTCCTCGGCCGCGAGCACCCGACTGAGCTGTTCGAGCGCGGCCTTCGACGCCCCGTAGGCGGCCCAGCCCTCGTAGCCCTCGACGGCGGCGTCGGAGGTGACGTTCAGGACGGTGCCGCGTGCTGCTCGCAGGTGGGGGAGCGCAGCCTGGATGATCCTCAGCGGCGCGACCGCGTTGACGCGGAACGTCCGCTCGAGGTCGGCTGCGCGCAGCCCGGCGACCGGGGGCAGCGGCGTGGGGCCGAGGGTGCCGGCGTTGTTGACCAGCAGCTCGAAGCGGCCCTGGGCGGCCGCCGCCCCGACCAGCGCCGCGACGTGGACCGGCTCGTCGACGTCGCCCGGCAGGGCGATCACGGTCCCGCCGCCGGCCCCGTCGAGGACCACCCGCGCCGCGTCCAGCGCGTCGGCGTCGCGGGCGTCGACGACGAGCGACCAGCCGTCGGCCGCCAAGCGTTCTGCGAACGCCCGTCCGAGGCCCTTGCTGGCGCCGGTGACCAGTGCTGTCCTGCGCATCTCGCGCTCCCTTCGTCGGTGCCCGGTCAACGTAGGAACGCCTCGCGGCGACGCCATCGGCCCCGAGACCGGTTCTCCTCGGTCGGAGGACCTAGTCCCCGGCGCGTCGACCTCCGGCAACTCGACGACCCCGCGCGCACAGGTGGGGCCCGACGGCTGGGCCACCTCCTGATCACCTGGGAACCCCGCCCGGGGTGCGAGCGACGGCCTCCTGTCGTCGACGACAGTTCCAGTTGCACTGCAACCCACGCGCTCGCGTGGCACGATGGACACCGGATGCTGGTGGTTGGGGATGAATCAGAGCGCTCGGCCGACGCCGATGCGCATGCTGCCCTGCGGGAGCGGCGGGTCGGGGAACCGCCGCGCCTGCGCCACGAGCCGGGACTCGACGGGCTGCGGGGCCTCGCTGTCGCCGCGGTGGTCGCCTTCCACCTCGGGCACCTCCGCGGGGGGTTCCTCGGGGTCGACCTCTTCTTCGTGCTGTCGGGGTACCTCATCACGTCCCTGCTGCTCGCGGAGCAGGCGGGTACCGGAGGCATCGGGCTCCGCCGCTTCTGGGTCCGCCGGGCGCGGCGCCTGTTGCCCGCCCTGTTCGTGGTCGTGCTCGGAGCCGCGCTGCTGATCGCCGTCCTCACCCCCGCGGGCGAGCGGCCGGGGTTCCGCGGCGACGCCCTCGCCACCCTCGGCTACGTCGCCAACTGGCACGCTCTCGCCGACGAGGCCGACTACTGGGACATGTTCGTCCAGCCGTCGCCGTTCGATCACATGTGGAGCCTGGCGATCGAGGAGCAGTTCTACGTGGTGTGGCCGCTCGCCGTCCTGGGGTTGGTGGCGCTCGCCCGGCGCCGCTCGTGGTCGACGCCCGGCTTGGTGGCCGGGGTGGCGACGGTGGGAGCGGCGTCCTCGTTCGTCGTGCTCGCCGCCACGTACGACCCGCTGGACACCAGCCGTGCCTACTACGGCACCGATGCGCGGGTGGGCCCGACCCTGCTCGGCGCGGCCCTCGCGGCGGCGTCGATCGCCCGCGGGCGCGCCTCGCTCGTGGCGCGTGGGGGAGTGGACGCAGGCCGGCGGTCGTGGCCGGAGCCCGGGCAGGTGGCGTTGGGCGTCGCCGCGCTGGCGGCGACCGGGTGGGCGGTCGCTGCGCTCGACGGCATCGGGCCGGCCTACTACCGCGGCGGTCTGGTCGTCTTCTCCGTCGCCGCGGTGGCGCTGGTCCACCTGGTGACCGCAGGTGGGAGCGGTCCGATCGTGACCGTGCTCCGGCTCCGCCCCCTCGCCGCGCTGGGCACGATCAGCTACGGGGTGTACCTGTGGCACTGGCCCGTGATCGTCTACCTGACCCCGGACCGCATCGGCCTCGACGGCTGGGCGCTCGACGCGGTGTGCGTCGGCGTCACGCTGGCCGCGTCGGTCGTCTCGTTCGTGGTGGTCGAGCAGCCGATCCGCCGGGGCGCGCTCGTGGGCTGGCGGGCGCCGGTGGGGCTCGTCGGGGGGATCGCAGCCGCCGCGCTGGCGGCGGTCGTCGCCACCGCGGGAGTGGCCCGCGTGCCGGGGACCGACGTGGCGATGGGGTCGACGCCTCCCGGTGGCGCGGAGGTCTATCCGGAGGACATCCCCGCCGGGGCCACGCGCATCCTGCTCGTGGGCGACAGCGGGCCGACCTACCTGGGGCCCGAGCTGGCGGTCGTGGCCGAGGAGGCGGGGGCGGTGGCCGCGAGCAGCTCCCAGCCCTTCTGCAACCCCCTCGAACCCGAGGGCACGACGCGGTGGAACGACGGCTCGATCGAGGGCGACGGCGAGCCGTGCCACGACGTCCGGCGGGGGGCCTGGCGTCGCCTGGTCGAGGAGTACCAGCCCGACGTGGTCGTGTACTACATCGCTGCCGGGGGCGGTTCGGCCGAGGTGCTCATGGACGGCCGGTGGGTGCGGGAGTGCGAGCCCGACTACGACCGCTACCTCGTCGGTGCGCTACGGGAGGACGCCGATCTGCTCGGCGCCAGTGGGGCGACCGTGCTGTTCGCGACCACGCCGGCGGGCCCGTTCACGATGGGAGGTTCGCACGTGGGAGGCGCGCTCGGCTGCCGGCGGGCGACCCTCGACGCGGTTGCGGCCGCCAGGCCGGACACGGCGGTGGTCGACATGGCCGCGGTCGTGGCGGCGGGGGAGGAGAGCGAGCGGGGGAGCATGTTCCGCGACCCGGTGCACCTGTCCGAGGCCGGGGCGGAGCGTGTGGCCGACTGGTTGGTCCCGGAGGCGCTCGGCCTGGCGAGATGACCCGCGGAGCGCCCCGCAGCCGCATTGCATGACTATGCACTGCTGCGTATGCTCGTGCGGGTGACAGCGGTCGGCATCATCGGCGCATCCGGGTTCACCGGGGCGGAGCTCCTGCGCTTGTGCGCACACCATCCTGCGTTCGACGTGCGTGTCGCCACCGGCGCCACCCAGGCCGGCGCCCGCGTCGCCGAGCTCTACCCGAGCCTCGCCGCCGGCTACCCCGACCTGACCTTCGAGAAGTTCGACGCCGACCGGTTCGACGGCCTCGACGTGGTCTTCCTCGGCCTCCCGCACGGCGCATCGCAGGACGTCGTGCCCGAGCTCCTCGGCCGTGTCGGGGCGGTCGTCGACCTGGGCGCCGACTTCCGGCTGCGCGACGCCTCGCTCTACCCCCGGTGGTACGGAGCCGAGCACGGCCATCCCGAGCTGCTCGACACCTTCGTGTACGGGCTGCCCGAGCTCTTCCGCGACCAGATCGTGGGGGCCGAGCGGGTGGCTGCGCCGGGGTGCTACGTCACCACGGCGGTGATGGCCCTGGCGCCGCTGCTCCGGGCGGGCATCGTCGAGACCACCGGCATCATCGTCGACGCCGCCAGCGGCGCCTCGGGCGCGGGAAGACCACCCAAGCCCACCACCACGTTCTGCACGGTCGACGAGGACTTCACGGCCTACGGACTGCTCGACCACCGGCACACCCCCGAGATCGAGCAGGGCCTCACGTCGGTCGCCGGCGTCGACACGCAGGTGCTGTTCACCCCGCACATGGCGCCGATGAACAGGGGCATCCTCGCCACCTGCTACGCCCGGCCCGCATCGCCCGGGGTGTCGACCGACGACGTGCTGGCCGCCCTCCACGACGCCTGGGCGGACGAGCCTTTCGTGGTCGTGACCGACGGGTCACCCTCCACCAAGGCGACCCTCGGCTCCAACAGCGTGCACGTGACAGCACGGGCGGATGCCCGCACGGGGTGGGTGGTGGCCATCGCCGCGCTCGACAACCTGGTGAAGGGCGCGTCGGGTCAGGCGGTGCAGTGCGCCAACCTGATGCTCGACCTGCCCGAGGGTGCCGGCCTGCCGACGGTCGGGATGTACCCGTGAGCGTCGTCGCACCCGACGGCTTCGTCGCCGCCGGCGTGGCCTGCGGCATCAAGGAATCGGGCGACGCCGATCTGTCGCTGGTGGCCACCGACGACGGCGTCCCCGTCGCCGCGGCGGGCGTGTTCACGCAGAACCTCGTGGTGGCGGCACCGGTCACCACCAGTCGCCGCCACCTCGCCGCCACCGGGGGACGGGCCTCGGCGGTCGTCCTCAGCAGCGGCAACGCCAACGCCGGCACCGGCGCCCGCGGCGAGGCCGATGCCGACGAGATGTGCAAGCTGGTCGCGGTCGAGATCGGGGCGGCGCCCGAGTCGGTGCTCGTGTGCTCGACCGGCCTGATCGGCTACGAGCTGCCGATGGACCGCCTGACCACCGGCATCCCCGCCCTGGCCGCCGCCCGGGGGGCCGAGCGCGCCCATGGCGTCGCCGCCGCCGAGGCGATCATGACCACCGACACCCGCGCCAAGCAGACCGTGGTGCGGGGCGAGGGCTTCGTCGTCGGGGGCATGGCCAAGGGTGCGGCGATGCTCGCCCCGAACATGGCGACCATGCTGGCGGTGCTCACCACCGACGCCGACGTCGATCCCGACACGCTGCACACCGTGCTGCAGGCGGGTGTGGCCGACAGCTTCAACGCCATGACCGTCGACGGCTGCACGTCGACCAACGACACGGTCCTGCTCCTGGCCAACGGGCGGGCGGGTGCGCCCGACCCCGACGCGTTCGCGGCGGCCGTGGCGGAGGCGTGCTTCGACCTCGCCTCCCAGATGGTGGGCGACGCCGAGGGCCACACGAAGGTCGTGACCGTGCGGGTCACCGGCGCGGCGTCGGACGACGACGCTCGGCAGGCGGCCCGCAAGGTGGCCGAGAGCCAGCTCGTCAAGTGCTCGTGGTTCGGCCGCGACCCCTACTGGGGTCGCGTGGCGAGCGACCTCGGCACGGCAGGCGTGGCGCTCGACCCGACGACGCTCGCCATCGCGTACGGCGGCACCGTGGTCAGTCGCGGCTGCGTGGCGGTCGACCACGACGCGGCCGCGGTCACCGAGCACATGGCCGGCGAGCACCTCGATCTGCACTGCGACCTCGGCGTCGGCGGGGGACAGGCCCGGGTGCTGACCAACGACCTGACCCACGGCTACATCGACGAGAACAAGGGCACGTCGTGACCGGCGGCCTCGGCGGTGCCGCGGCCCGGATCTCGGGCGGGGCATCCGCATCACCCACCTCGCAGGCCGATGCGGCGCACCGTGCCGACGTCCTGCTCGAGGCCCTGCCCTACATCCAGCGCTTCCGCGGTGCGGTCGTCGTGGTCAAGTACGGCGGCAACGCGATGATCGACCCGCAGCTCGGCCGGGCGGTGGCCGACGACGTCGTGCTCCTGCGGGCGGTGGGGCTCAAGCCCGTGGTCGTCCACGGAGGCGGGCCCCAGATCAGCGAGCTGATGGCTCGCCTGGGCAAGGAGACCGAGTTCCGGGACGGCCTGCGGGTCACCGACGCCGAGACCGTCGACATCGCCCGGATGGTCCTCGTGGGCAAGGTCAACCGCGACATCGTCTCGGCGATCAACGTGCACGGGCCGCTGGCCGTCGGCCTGTCGGGTGAGGACGCCGGGCTCATCGCCGCGGGCGCCCGCAACCCCGAGCTGGGCTTCGTCGGCGACGTCCACGCGGTGAACCCGACGATCCTGGAGCGTCTGCTGGCCGAGGAGCTGATCCCGGTCGTGTCGACCATCGGTTCCGACCCCAGCGGGCAGGCGTACAACATCAACGCGGACACCGTGGCCGGGGCGCTCGCCGAGGCGCTGGGCGCCGAGAAGGCGCTGTTCCTCACCGACGTCGCCGGGTTGCTGGCGGACGTCGACGATCCCGATTCGCTCATCAGGCGCACGACGGCAGACGAGCTGCAGGCGATGATCGACGACGGTCAGCTCACCGGCGGGATGATCCCCAAGGTGGCGGCGGCGTTGCACGCGGTGCGCCACGGGGTCGCCTCCGCGCACCTGCTCGACGGCCGGATCGACCACGTGCTGCTGCTCGAGCTGTTCAGCGACGCAGGCATCGGCACGATGATCACCGACGGCCCGGCCGTGCCGGACGGCCCGACCGCGGTCGACCCGCCGTCCGCCGGCCGCACGGCCGTCGCCGACCCGTCCGTCGAGGAGGACGCATGACCGCCGCCGGCACCACCAGTCCGCTGATGCCGACCTACCCACCGGCGCCGGTCACGTTCGTGCGCGGCGAGGGCTCCTACCTGTGGGACGACGCCGGACGGCGCTACCTCGACCTGCTCTCCGGCCTGGCCGTCACGTCGCTCGGCCACGCCCACCCTGCCGTGGCGGAGGCGCTCGCCACCCAGGCGTCCACCCTCCTGCACGTGTCCAACCTCTACGGCACCGAGATCGGCCCCGAGGTGGCGCGCACGCTCGACCGTCTCATCGGCGACGGCGAGCCCCTCGGCGGCCAGGTCTTCTTCTGCAACTCGGGGGCCGAGGCCAACGAATGCGCCATCAAGCTGGCCCGGCGCTTCGGCGGGCGGGGGCGCCACGTGGTGGTGTCGGCCTACGGCAGCTTCCACGGGCGCACGCTGGCCACGCTGCACGCGACCGGGCAGCCAGCGAAGCACGAGGCGTTCCAGCCGTTGCCGGAGGGCTTCCGCCACGTCGCCTGGGACGATCTCGACGCGCTGGCCGCCGCCCTCGATCCCACCGTCGCCGCCGTGCTGCTCGAACCGGTGCAGGGCGAAGGTGGCGTCAACCCGGCGAGCGCGGCCTACTTCCAGGGCGTGCGCCGCCTGTGCGACGAGCGGGGCCTGCTGATGATGGTCGACGAGGTGCAGACCGGCCTCGCCCGCACCGGGCGGTGGTTCGGCTTCCAGCACCTGGGCGTGGTGCCCGACGTCGTGACGATGGCGAAGGCACTGGGCAACGGGGTGCCGATCGGCGCCTGCTGGGCGCGGGCCGAGATCGCCGCGGTGTTCGAGCCGGGCGACCACGCCACGACCTACGGCGGCCAGCCCCTGGCCGCGGCGGCCGCCCGGGCGGTGCTGGCCACCATGGAGGCCGTCGATGCCCCCGGCCGGGCGGCGAAGGCGGGGCAGCGCCTGACCGAAGAGATCGGCGCTCTCCCGGGCGTCGCCGGCGTGCGGGGCCAGGGGTTGCTGCTCGGCGTCGAGCTCGACGGGCTCGACGCCCGCGCCGTGAACGCCGCCCTGCTGGCGAGCGGGGTGGTCGCCAACGCGGTCACGCCCACCGCCCTGCGGCTCGCCCCCTCGCTGCTGATCTCCGACGACGAGATCGACGAGGCGGTGGCCGCGATCGGGCGAGTCCTGGCCGACGCGATCGCCGCAGCGGCCACCGAGGGCGCCGCAACGCCCAGTGCCGTGAGCCTCCCCGCCGACGCGATCGCCGGCGGCCCGTCCGACCCCGCCACGACCGACACCTCCCGGAGCGCTCCGTGAGCCTGCGCCACTTCCTCGAGATCGACGACCTGACCCCGGCCGAGCTGGACGAGGTCTTGCGCCGGGCGGCCGCACCCCCGATGTCGCGACCGCTCGCCGACCGCACCGTCGGCCTCTACTTCGAGAAGCCGTCGCTGCGCACGCGGCATTCGTGCGAGGTGGCGGTCGTGCAGCTCGGGGGCCATCCGGTCACGTTCCGCCGCGACGAGGTGTCCATCGGGGAGCGCGAGTCGACCGCCGACACCGCCCGGGTGCTGTCGGGCTACCACGCCGCACTCGGCGCCCGCGTCTACGACCACACGCTGCTCGAGGAGCTGGCGGCCGCCGCCACCATCCCGGTCGTCAACCTCCTGTCCGACCGTGGTCACCCGTGCCAGGCGCTCGCCGATCTGGTCACGATGCGGCAGACCCAGGGCGACCTGGCAGGCGCCACGGTGGCGTGGATCGGCGACTTCAACAACGTGGCCCGGTCGCTGGCGCTCGGCGCCACGATGGTCGGCATGAAGGTCCATCTCGCCTGCCCACCGGGTTACGGCCCCACCGATGCCGACCTCGACCGGCTGCGGGCGCTCGGCGGCGAGCCGATGGTGACCAGCCGGCCCGACGAGGCCGCGGCGGGCGCGACCGCGGTGCACACCGACGTGTGGGCCTCGATGGGCCAGGAGGACGAGGCCGAGACCCGCAACCGGGCGTTCGAGGGCTTCCAGGTCGACGACCGGGTCATGGCCACCGCCGCCCCCGGGGCGGTCTTCATGCACTGCCTGCCCGCCCACCGGGGCGAGGAGGTGGCGGCGTCGGTCGTCGACGGTGCCCAGAGCGTCGTGTTCGCGCAGGCGCACAACCGCCTGCACAGCGTCCGCGGCCTCCTGTCGTGGCTGCTCGAGGAGGTCGACCGGTGACCGAGGCGTCGACCGACAGCCGGTCCGGCGAGGCCACCGCACCGCGGGACGGCGCCGGGTCGTCTCCAGGCGACGACGCCGCGCCGCGCACGCTCGCCAAGCCGCAACGCCAGCATCGCATCGCCCGCCTGCTGTCCGACCACTCGGTGACGAGCCAGGGCCAGCTGGTCGAGCTGCTGGCGGCCGAGGACGTCGCCGCCACGCAGGCGACCGTGTCGCGCGACCTGGAGGACCTCGGCGCCATCAAGGTGCGGGTCGGTGGCGGCGAGACGGTGTACGCCATCCCCGAGCTGCCCTCGCAGCAGCGGGCGCCCGAGGACCACCTCCGCCGCGTGTTCAGCGAGTGGGTGGTCGAGGTGGCGCAGTCGGCCAACCTGGTCGTGCTGCGCACGCCGCCGGGGTCCGCGCACGTGGTCGCCTCGGCCCTCGACCGTTCGGGCCTGCCGGACGTGCTGGGTACCGTGGCCGGTGACGACACGCTGGTCGTGATCGTCGCCGAGGGCACCAGCGGAGCAGCGATGGCGGACGTGCTGGCCGAGTTGGCCGGCCTGCGATGATCTCGCGGACCTGACGCCCAGACCACCGACCTCGCATCCGCGCGGGGGACCCACATCCGAGCAGACACGCCGGCCGGGTTCGTGCCCCGCCGCGGTGGCGCCGGTCGTCCGGGGCCGCGCACGAACGTTCACGACGAGACGAAGGAAGCAGACCGATGGCGACACGAGTGGTGCCGGCCGACAGCGGATCGGGGAGGGGCCGATGAGCACGCTCTGGCACGGGCGGTTCGAGGGCGGGCCGGCGGCCGAGCTGCTCGCCTTCACGGTCAGCCTCGACTACGACCGGCGGCTGGCGGCGGATGATCTCGCCGGGAGCCGCGCCCATGTCCGGGGCCTGACACGGGCGGGCATCCTCAGCGACGACGAGTCGGGGGTGGTGCTCGCCGCCCTCGACCGTGTCGAGGACGAGCTCCGCACCGGCGAGTTCGCCTTCGAGCCGACCGACGAGGACATCCACACCGCCATCGAGCGCCGGGTCACCGCGCTCGCCGGTCCGCCCGGGGCGAAGCTGCACACGGGCCGCAGCCGCAACGACCAGGTGGCGACCGACCTGCGGCTGTGGACCCGGCGCGAGCTGGGCGAGATCGCCCGGCGCGTCGTCACGCTGCAGCGCACCCTGCTCGACCGGGCCGGGGAGGCGGGGCCTGCCTACCTGCCCGGGTACACCCATCTGCAGCGGGCGCAGCCGGTGTCGCTGGCGCACCACCTGCTCGCGCATGGCTGGGCGCTCGCCCGGGACGTCGACCGGCTGCTCGACTGCCGCCGCCGGCTCGACGTGTCGCCTCTCGGCGCCGGGGCGCTGGCCGGATCGTCGCTGCCGCTCGACCCGGACGGCACGGCCGAGGACCTCGGCTTCGCCGCCCGCTTCGAGAACAGCCTCGACGCGGTGAGCGACCGCGACTTCGTGGCCGAGGCGCTGTTCGCCCTGAGCATGCTGGCCATCCACCTGTCGCGCATGGGCGAGGAGGTCATCCTCTGGTCGACCGACGAGTTCGGCTTCGCCCGGCTGGACGACGCCTACTCCACCGGTTCGTCGATGCTGCCCCAGAAGAAGAACCCCGACATCGCCGAGCTGGCCCGCGGCAAGGCGGGCCGGGTGATCGGCGACCTGACCGGCATCCTGGCCACGCTGAAGGGCCTGCCGCTCAGTTACAACCGCGACCTGCAGGAGGACAAGGAGCCGTTGTTCGACGCCGTCGACCAGATGGCGCTCGCGCTCACCGCCATGGCCGGGCTCTACGGCACGCTGGTCTTCGACGTCGACCGCATGCAGCAGGCGGCCGACTCTCCCTATGCCGCGGCCACCGACCTGGCGGAGCTGCTGGTCGAGCGCGGCACGCCGTTCCGCGACGCCCACGCCCTCGTCGGCGGGTTGGTGCGCGACAGCCTGGAGCGACGGGTGCCGCTCGCCGAGCTGGTCGAGGCCCATCCGGCTCTGGGGGTCGACGGCGCTGCCCTGCTCGAACCGGGACGACCGGTGACCCGGCGCACCACGCCGGGCGGCGCCGGTCCCGACCCGGTGGCGGTGCAGGTCGAGCGGTTCGCACGCCGCCTCGACACCGACGCCGAACGCATCGGCGCCGCCGGAGACGCCCGGTGAGCCTGTACCGCCACGAGATCCGCATCCGCTACGGCGAGGTGGACATGCAGCGCCACGCCTTCAACGCCCACTACCTGACCTACGTCGACGAGGCGTGCGACGGGTGGTTCCGGGCCGTGCTCGGCGACGACTACCACAGCTCGGGCGCGGTCGACATGGTGCTCAAGCGGGCCGACCTCACGTGGCACGGAAGCGCCGGCTTCGGCGACGTGCTGGCGATCGACGTCGGAGCCCGCCGGTGGGGGCGCACGAGCTTCGACATCGGGTTCGAGGGCTCGGTCGACGAGCAGCCCGTGTTCACCGCGGTCGTGACCTACGTGGCGGTCACGCCGGGAACGATCGAGCCGACCCCGGTGCCCGAGGCGGTGCGGTCGGCGCTGTCATGACGGGCCGGTCGGCGGCCGGTCCGTCCTCGGGTGGGCGACCGCCGGCGTTCGGTGCCGTCGTCGACCGCTCGTTCCTGCGACGGGATTCGCGGGCGGTCGCTCCCGACCTCCTCAACAAGCTGCTGGTCCGCTGGGACGACCGGGCCGACCCGGAGGTCGAGGCAGATGAGGCCGACGCGGGCGCTGGAGCTGTCGGGAAGGACGGTGGCGGGCTGCGCGTCGGGCGGATCGTCGAGGTCGAGGCGTACTGCGGCGCGGCCGATCCGGGCAGCCACGCGTTCCGGGGGATGACGCCCCGGAACCGCACGATGTTCGGCCCGCCGGGTGGCCTGTACGTGTACTTCTCCTACGGGATGCACTGGTGCGCCAACGTCGTGTGCGGCGACGACGGCGAGGGCGTGGCGGTGCTCCTACGGGCGCTGGCCCCGGTGGCCGGTGTCGAGGCCATGCGCGCGGCCCGGCCGCGGGCGCGGCGCGACCGCGACCTGTGCAGCGGTCCCGCCAAGCTGTGCCAGGCGTTCGGGCTCGACGGGTCGTTCGACGGCGCCGACCTCGTGCGCGGCGACCGTGGCGTGTGGCTGGCCGACGACGGCACGCCGCCGCCCGCCCGACCCCACCAGACCACCCGCATCGGCCTCACCGCCGGTGCCGAGCATCCCTGGCGGTGGTGCGTCCCCGGCGACCCCAACGTGTCGGGTACGGCCGCGCTGCGGGGTGTGTCGCCGCCCTCCGCGCCCGGTGCGTGACAGGTGGATGACACCTCCCCCGGCCGCGATTCGTGGTGGCGCGGTGGCAGGTAGCGTCGGCGCCAGGCATGGGCGGGTTCTTCGATGCGGCTCTCGGTTTTCCGGCGGTGGTCTTCACCGTGCTGCTCGCGCCCGTCCTCGCCTACTGGCTCGCCGTGGTGCTCGGGGCTCTCGACATCGACCTGTTCGGTGACCTGGGTGTCGACGGTGTCGACGGCGTCGACGTGGACGGCGGCCTCGACGTCGGTGACGGCGTCGGCGCTCACGGCGATGCCGGGGGCGACGGAGCGGGCGACGCCGCGACCGACGGTGGACTGTTGGCGGGATGGTGGCAGGCCTTGGGTCTGGCCGGTGTGCCCGTCACGCTCGCGGCCAGCCTCGTCGTGGTGTTCGGGTGGCTGGTCGCCCTCGTGGCCACCGCCGCGGCCGACAGCTGGGACGTCGACCCGACCGTCCGGCTGCTCGCCGGCCTGGTCGTCATCGCCGTGGCGCTCGTCGCCGGCTCGCTGGGCGCGTCGGTGCTCGCCCGGCCGCTCGGGCGCCTGTTCGTCACGACGGAGGCCGAGAGCAACCAGGCCTTCGTCGGCCGCACGTGCACCATCCGCACCGCGGGGGTCAGCACGAGCTTCGGCCAGGCCGAGGCCGCCGATCCGTCCGGTGCGACCGTGCTCGTCCAGGTACGGGTGCCACCCGACGCCGACGGGCACGCCTCCGCCTCGTTCGCCCGTGGCGAGCAGGCGTTGATCTTCGACTACGACCCGGCGGCCGAGGTCTTCCTCGTGTGCCCGGTCGAGGCGCTCGAGGCCGGCGCAGACGGCCTCTCCTGAACGACAGCCAGCTAGGGAGCACTAGATGTCTTCTGTACTGATCACCGGCATCGTCGTGGTGGTCGCGGTCCTCGTCCTGTTGGGTGTGGGCGCGCTGCTCATGGTGTCGCGGCTGTACCGCAAGGTGGAGCAGGGCAAGGCGCTCATCGTGAGCACGATGCGCTCGGTCAAGGTGACCTTCACCGGTCAGGTGGTGATGCCCATCATCCACAAGGCCGAGGTCATGGACATCTCGGTCAAGACGATCGACATCGATCGCCGCGGCACCGAGGGCCTGATCTGCCGCGACAACATCCGGGCCGACATCAAGACGACGTTCTTCGTCAAGGTCAACAAGACCTCCGACGACGTCATCAAGGTGGCCCAGTCGATCGGCTGCGCCCGGGCGTCCGACCAGCGCACGCTCGACGAGCTGTTCAACGCCAAGTTCGCGGAGGCCCTCAAGACGGTCGGCAAGCAGCTCGACTTCGTCGACCTCTACACGAAGCGCAACGAGTTCCGCGACGCGATCGTGGCCGTCATCGGCACCGACCTGAACGGCTACGTGCTCGAGGACTGCGCCATCGACTTCCTCGAGCAGACCCCGATCACCAACCTCGACCCGAAGAACATCCTCGACGCCCAGGGCATCCGCAAGATCACCGAGCTGACGGCGCTGGAGTCGGTGCTCACCAACGAGTTCCAGAACACCGAGCGCAAGCAGATCACCAAGCAGAACGTCGAGGCGACCGAGGCCATCCTCGAGCTCGAGCGCCAGCAGGCCGACGCCGAGGCCCGGGCGAACCGCGAGGTCGAGACGGTCAAGGCCCGCGAGGGCGCCGAGATCCTGCGCGTGCAGGCCGAGGAGAACCTGAAGAGCGAGACGGCCCGCCTCACCACCGCGCAGCAGGTCGCCGTCCAGCAGGAGAACCTCGAGCGCGAGGTGGCGGTGGCCACGCTCAACCGCGACCGGGTGGTGGCGGTCGAGCGCGAGCGCATCGAGAAGGACCGCATGCTCGAGGTCATCGCCCGCGACCGCGAGGTCGAGCTCAACACGATCGCGAAGGACCGCGAGGTCGAGGTCGAGAAGCGCAACATCGCCGAGGTCGTCCGCGAGCGCGTCGTCGTCGAGAAGACCGTGGTCGAGCAGGAGGAGGCGATCAAGCGGGTCCAGGCGGTCGAGGAGGCCAACCGGTTGAAGGAGTCCGCCATCATCGCGGCGGAGGCCGAGGCGCAGGAGGGCCTGGTCAAGGACATCAAGGCGGCCGAGGCCGCCGAGGCCGCCGCGTCGCACAAGGCGGGCGAGCGCCTGGCGCTGGCCGAGGCCGAGCTCGCCGCTGCCGACCTGGAGGCCAAGGCGAAGATCCGCTTGGCCGAGGGTGTCCGGGCCGAGACGGCGGCACCGGGCCTGGCCGAGGTGGAGGTGCGCGAGCGCGAGGCCGACGCCGTCGAGAAGCTGGGCCAGGCCGAGGCGCGGGTCAAGCACGCCGACGCCGCGGCCCGCCAGGTGCAGGGCGAGGCCGAGGCCACCGTCGCGCGTGAGCTGGGGCTGGCCGAGGGCGACGCCATCGCTGCCCGGCTGCGCGGCGAGGCCGAGGGCCTCACCGACAAGGCCGCCGCCATGGGGGCACTCGACGAGGCCAGCCGCTCCCACGAGGAGTACCGCCTGCGCATCGAGGCCGGGCGCGACGTCCAGCTCTCGGAGATCGAGGCCCGGCGATCGGTCGCCCAGAGCCAGGCCGAGGTGCTGGCCAAGGGCCTCGAGAAGGCCGACATCGACATCATCGGTGGCGACTCGGTGTTCTTCGACCGGCTGGCCGGCGCGATCACGATGGGCAAGGCGGTCGACGGCGCCATCGAGCACAGCCAGACGGCGCAGATGCTGCTCGGGGGCTACCTCGACGGGTCGCGTGACCTGCCGGGCGACCTGCGATCGCTGCTCGGCGGCACCAGCACGGCCGACCTGCGCGACCTCACCCTGACGGCGCTGCTGACCAGGCTCATCGTGGCCGACGGCAACGGCGGCGGCGAGAAGCTCTCCAAGCTCCTCGCCGAGGCCAAGGCGCTCGGCCTCGACGAGGTCCGGGTCGCCGACATCGCCGGCCGGTGAGCACCCCCGCCGAGGGCGGCACCTACGAGCTGCTGCGGGCGCGCCTGGGCGACCAGGCGCGCGAGCTCGCCGCGCGGGCCCGTCGTCTCAACGACGCCCGCCACGAGACCTTCGGATCCACCGATCTGGCGCTCGTCGGTGCCGCCCGCATCCGCACGCGCAACAACTGCGTCCCGCGCGACGCGGTCACCGTCGGCCCGCTGCTGCTGTTCGGCTACAACGTCTTCATCGGACTGCGGTCCGAGACCGCGGTCGCCGACGTGCTGAGCCTCCACCGGCTGGAGGCGAACGACGGCGGTTCCTACGAGCTGCACGACGTGGACGCGGGCGACCCCGCCAACTTCCTGGCCGACCCGGCCTTCGTCCACGACTTCGGCGAGGTGTTCCGCTACTACAAGGACACCCGTCTCGTGCAGCTGCGCCGGTTGGAGGGTCGCCTGTTGGCGGTCTTCCAGACGGGCCGGGCCGCCGCCGACCTCAAGGTGTTCCGCTGGGCCCTCGAGCGCGACGGCACGGTGCGCTACATCGACGACCGGGGCGAGCGCGAGCACGTGTTCCCGTCCGCGCACGACTTCGAGTGGGTCGAGACGACCCGCGACGACCACGTGACCGGCCGGTACCCGCACGTCAGCATCGGCGACGAGCTGTTCGTCGAGACGATCGGTGGCGACCTCACCATCAAGGTCGAGAACAACACCGAGACGGGGGAGGGGATCTGGTCCGAGCCCGTCGACCAGCCCACCCAGGGCCTCGCCGACGCCGACATCCACCACTGCCGGCTCGGCCCGCTGATCCTCCTGCGCATCCGCCCGTACAAGGAGGACACCTGGCGCCACCTCGTGTTCAACACGCGGACCCGCCAGGTCGAGCGCATCGACGCGATCGGCGCCGCCTGCCAGCAGCTGCCGGAGGACCACGGGCTGATCTTCCCGGGCGGCTACGTGCTGGCGTCCGGGGAGCACCGGACGTTCGAAGGCGACGTCGACTCGATGATCTTCGTCGAAGCTCGCCGGGCGCCGAACGGGGAGGACGTCCTCTACGCGTTCCACGAGCGCGAGGCCGGGCGCACCAACCTGCTGCCGTACAACCTGATCCGCAAGGACGTGGCCCAGCAGGTCGTCTGCCACGGCTACGGCATCTTCGACGACGGCACGATGGTCGTGCTGCGGGCGGAGAGCGAGGAGCCCACGCGCGTCCACCCGCTGCAGATCTGGCGCACGCCGTTCGCCACCGACGACCACGCGGCGGCCGCACCGGTGGGGGAGTCGTTCCTCGAGGTCGTCGGCAACGCCGAGCTCGTGCGGGCCGTCAGCGACGCGGTGTCGATCGAGCGGCTGGCCGCCAACCCCGACCCGTCGCGCGCCGGGTACGAGGACCTGGTCGCCCGCATCGGCCGGATGCAGGATGCGCACCACTGGTTGGGCGATCCTCAGGTGGGCGACCTCGCGACGCCCTTGCACGAGCTGCGCTCGACGGCCGAGCTGGTCATCGACGAGTTCGAGAAGGTCGAGGCGCTGCGCGCACAGGCCGGCGAGGCCGCCGACCAGGTCGACGGCGACCTGCGCGTGCTCCTGCGCGAGCTTCCGGCCGTCAAGCTCGACTCGGTGACGCGGTTCGTCGATTCGCTGGCGCGGCTGCGGACCCTGCGCGGGCGGGTCGTCTCCCTGCGCGACCTGCGCTACGTCGACCTCGACCGGGTGGAGGCGCTCGAGTCCCGCGTCGCCGAGACCTTCGACGGGATCGCCGCCGACATGGTGGGCTTCGTGCTCGCGGAGGGGGCGTTCGACCCGTACCACGAGCGGGTCGCCGCCCTCGACGCCGAGGGGCGGGCCGCCGGCGCGGCCGCGGACGCAGCGGAGGGCGCGGCCGGGCTGACCGCGGTGGCCGACGAGATGGCGCTCGTCACCGAGGTGATCGACGGCCTGAAGATCGACGACGCCCGCGACCGCACGCGGGTGCTCCAATCGGTGTCAGAGGTGCTGGCCGGGGTGAACCGCGCCCGCTCCTCCGCGGAGGGGCGCCGCCGCGACCTGGCACGGTCCGAGGGGGCGGCGGAGTTCGGCGCGCAGCTCGCCCTGCTGGCCGAGGCCGTGGGCAGCGGACTGGGCCTGGCGGCCACGCCCGCCGCCTGCGACGACCAGCTCGCCCGCCTCCTGGCCCAGGTCGAAGGGCTCGAGGCGCGCTTCGGCGACGACGACGCCCACGCAGAGCAGCTGGCCGGTCGCCGCGACGAGATCTACGAGGCGTTCACGGCCCGCAAGCAGGCCATGCTCGACGAGCGCCAGCGCGACGCCGACCGCCTCGTGGCCAACGCCGAGCGGGTTCTCGCCACGGTGGCCCGCCGGGCGGCCCAGCTCGACTCGCCCGACGACGTCAACGCCTACTTCGCCGCCGACCCCATGGTCGAGCGCCTGCGGTCGCTCTCGACGCGCCTGCGGGAGCTCGACGACGCGGTGCGGGCCGACGAGATCGACGGGCGGCTCACCGCGGCGCGCCAGGAGGCCGCCCGGACGCTGCGCGACCGCCGCGACCTGTTCGAGGACGGCGCCGAGGTCATCCGCCTGGGCGGGCACCGGTTCTCGGTCACCACCGAGCCGTTCGAGCTCACCGTCGTGCCCCGCGACGGTCATCTCGAACTGGCGGTGACGGGCACCGACTTCCGCCAGCCTCTCGACGATCCCGAGCTGGCCGGCACCGAGGCCCACTGGGACCAGCGGCTCGTGTCGGAGACCGCCGAGGTCTACCGGGCGGAGTTCCTGGCGACGGCGCTGCTGGCCGACGCGGAGGCCCGGACGGGCGACCTGTCGGTCGAGAGGCTGCTGGCGGCCGGGGCCGAGGGCACGCTCCTCGACGTCGTGCGCACGTACGCCGCCGACCGCTACGACGAGGGCTACGAGCGCGGTGTCCACGACCACGACGCGGCGCTCATCCTCCACCAGCTGGTCCTGGCGACCGAGACCGCCGACCGCCTGCGCTGGCCGCCCTTGCCCCGGGCGCTGGCCTGCCTGTTCTGGGCCCAGCAGGGCGCGGGCGCCAGGGCCGTCGGCTGGCGCCACCGGGCCGCCAGCCTGGCCCGGCTGCGTGCCAGCTTCGGGTCCGGTCCCGCGATCCCCGCCCTCCAGGCGGAGATGGCGACAGGCCTGGCCGCCGCGCTGGGCGCCGACGGCGCAGGGCTCGACGTGGCGCCGGACGACGCGACCGCCGCGGCGGCGTACCTGTTCGAAGAGCTGGCCCGGCCCTCGCTGCAGTTCGCGACGAGCGCCCAGGCGGTCGCCCTCCGCGACGGGCTGTGGGCTCACCTCGAGCGCAGCGGCCAGCGCCGGGCCTTCGACGACGACCTGGCGGCCGTGGGTGGCGCGGGCGACGGTCCGGCCGGCGGCCTGGCCGCCCGCTGGCAGCTCGTCCACGCCTGGTTGGCCGGCCTCCTCGGCGCGACCGACGACCCGGAGCTCGCCGCCCTGGCGACCGAGGTCGACGAGGCGGCGGCCCTCGTCCTCACAGACGCCGTCGTCCCAACGCCGTCCTCGCCGCGGCGACGCTCGTCCACGTCCTCGGGTGCGAACCCGGCGGCGGGTGGCACCCCGACGGGAGGCACGGGTGCGTCCGCCGGCCCCGCCGCGGCCGATCCGGTCGGGGCGTCGACCGCGGCGCCGGTGCCCCGGGCGACGTCGTCGGGGCTGCGGACCGTGCAGGTCACCGGGCTCGTCGGCCAGCATCCCCGGGTCGTCGACGGCGCGCTCGCCGTGCGGCTCGACGAGGTGCTGGCGCGCACCGCGCGGTTCCGTCGCACCACGGTGCCCGGCTTCCGCCGCTGGACGGCGGCCCGCGAGCAGGCGCTCGCCCGGGCCCGGCACGCGTTGCGCCTCGACGAGCTGCGGCCCAAGGTGATGTCCACCTTCGTGCGCAACCACCTGGTCGACGAGGCGGTGCTCCCGCTGGTGGGCGCCAACCTCGCCCGTCAGCTCGGCACCGTCGGCGAGGGCCGGCGCACCGACCAGAGCGGCCTCCTGCTCCTCGTGTCACCACCGGGCTACGGCAAGACGACCCTGATGGAGTACGTGGCCAGCCGCCTCGGGTTGGTGTTCGTCAAGGTCAACGGGCCGGCGCTGGGCACGGGGGTGACGTCGCTCGATCCCGCGGACGCCCCCGACGCCACGGCCCGCCAGGAGGTCGACAAGATCAACGTCGCCCTCGAGATGGGCAACAACGTGCTGCTCTACCTCGACGACATCCAGCACACGAGCCCGGAGCTGCTGCAGAAGTTCATCTCGTTGTGCGATGCCCAGCGGCGCATGGAAGGCGTGTGGGCGGGCCGCACCCGCACCTACGACCTGCGGGGCAAGCGCTTCGCCGTGTGCATGGCGGGCAATCCGTACACCGAATCGGGGCAACGCTTCCGCGTGCCGGACATGCTGGCCAACCGGGCCGACGTCCACAACCTCGGCGACGTGCTCACCGGGCAGGACGACCTCTTCGCTCTCAGCTACGTCGAGAACTCCCTGACCGCCAACCCGGTGCTCGCCCCCTTGGCGGGGCGCGATCTGGCGGATGTGGCCCTGCTCGTCCGGATGGCAGACGGCGAGGAGGTGCCGGCCGATCGCCTGAGCCACCCGTACAGCGCGGTCGAGCTCGCCGAGCTGGTGTCGGTTCTGCGCATCGTGCGCCGTGTGCAGCGGGTCGTGATGGCGGTCAACCAGGCGTACATCGCGTCGGCGGGCCAGGACGCCGCCTTCCGCACCGAGCCGCCGTTCCTGCTGCAGGGCAGCTATCGCAACATGAACAAGCTGGTGGAGCGGATCGTGCCGGGCATGACCGACGCCGAGGTCGAGTCGCTGCTCGACGACCACTACCGGTCCGAGGCGCAGACGCTCACCTCCGGCGCCGAGCACAACCTGCTGAAGCTGGCGGAGCTCCGCGGCCGCACGACGCCGGAGCAAGCGGCGCGGTGGGCCGAGGTCACGAATGCGTTCGCCCGGGTGCAGGCGTTGGGCGACGGGTCCGACCCGGTGGCCCGCATCGCCGCCCAGCTGGGGGTCATCGGCGATCGGCTCGGTGCGCTGCGCCCCGGGCCTGCGCCGGCCGTGGCGCCCGCCCCGACGAGTCCTCCTCCGACCGCTGGCACCCAGACGGCCGTGGCTCCGACAGCCGGCGCCGAGATGGTCGCCGCGGAGCCGGCAGGCGCGTCGCCGGCGGCGTCCGGCAACGGGGGCGGCCGCAGCCTCGACCCCCTCCACCCCGGTGCGGGCGACGCTCACCTCGACGCGGCGGATCGAGGGTGAGCGCCGGGCCGTTCGCCGTCCACCGGCCGCCGAGCGCGGCGCTGGACCGGTCCTCGCGCCTGGTCGACGCCCGTGCCCACATCGCGGCGGCTCGCCCGGGCGACGCCGACCACGAGCGCCACCGGCGCGAGATGCTGGCCTTCGTCGACGCCCACGCCGACGCGCTGGAACGCACGTGCGAGCCCGGTCACCTCACGGGCTCCGCGATGGTCGTCGACCCGGCCGATCGACGGTTCCTCCTCATGCTCCACGCCAAGCTCGGTCGGTGGTTCCAGCCGGGCGGGCACGCCGACGGCGATGCCAACCTCCCGGGGGTGGCCTGGCGCGAGGCCGTCGAGGAGACCGGCGTGACGGGCCTGGCGGTGGCGCTGCCCGCCATCGACCTCGACATCCACGAGGTGGGCCCGCCCCACGGGCCGCACCTGCACCTCGACGTGCGCTACCTGGCGATCGCGCCGCCCGGCGCCGTCCCGGTCGGCAACCACGAGTCGCTGGCGCTCCGCTGGGCGAGCTACGACGAGCTGCCCGAGCTCGAGGTGGACGACGGCACACTGCGCATGGCGCGGGCGGCGCTGGCCGCCCTGGACGAGATCGAGGGGGAGCGCGGGCGGGCCTGACCGAGACGCGGTGTGGGCTGCCGGGCCGTCCCGGACGGATCGTGCTCGTCGCCCCCTGATGGGAGTCCCGAGGGGCTCAGCCTGGTGGTCGACGGATGATCAGGCGTCGACGGGGGTGATGCAGGAGGGCATGCGGTTGGCCTTGGCGAACTCGTCGATCCAACCGGTGATCTGGCGACCCTCGCCGGGCTTCTCGGAGACCAGCAGCCGAGCCTCGGGGTCGACGCGCAGGGCGTCGGCGAAGGCCTCGCGATCGGCGAGGTAGGTGCGCCAGTCGGCCAGCCACTCGGTGGCCCGGCGCCGCTGATCGCCGGCGGGAGCCAGGTCGACCGAGGCGTCGAGGTCGTCGAGCATGTCGGCGAAGACGGCGTCGGCCCGGCTGAGCACCTCCGCCCGCTCGGCCGCCGTGGTCGACTCGTTGGCGACGGGCAAGGCCTCGACGTCCTCGAGCGCCTCGGCGCACCGGGCTTCGCCGGCCTCGGCGAAGGCGGGATCCTCGAGGCGGTCGATCGGAGGCTGGCGGCCGGGTCCGATCGCCAGGAACAGCACGTAGACCCACATCGCCACGAGGGAGAGCACGACGACGGCGAGGAAGGCCCGCACCGGCGTCCAGCGCCGACCCTCCGGCGCGTCGGGCTCGTCCGCGGGTCGCGTGTCGGTCATCACCTGCACAGGCTCCCCGTCGGGCGCCTGTCGAGTCCAGTCGGGAGGCCCGTCCTCCGTGGGCACGGAGGCCCACGGGCGAACGGGGGAGGAGGATCGCGCTGGACCGGTCGCGGCCGGGCCGGGGACCATGTCACCCGTGACGGCAGATGTGAGCATCCTCGACGACCTCGAGGCCCGCGGCCTGGTGCACGACAGCACCGACCTGCAGGCACTCGCCGACCGGTTGGCCGAGGGACCGATCTCCCTCTACTACGGCTGCGACCCGACGGCCGACAGCCTGCACATCGGCAACCTGATCGGCCTGCTGGTGCTCCGCCGCTTCCAGGACGCCGGGCATCGCCCGGTCGCGCTCGCCGGCGGCGCCACCGGCATGGTGGGCGACCCGAGCGGCCGGTCCGAGGAGCGCAACCTCCTCGACGACGACACCCTCAGCACCAACGTGGCGGCGATCAAGGCGCAGATGGCGCGCATCCTCGACTTCGACGACGGGCGTGCCCTGCTGGTCGACAACCGGGACTGGACGGTCGGGGTGACGCTCCTCGACTTCCTGCGGGACGTGGGCAAGCACGTGACGGTCAACCAGATGCTGGCGCGCGAGTCGGTGAAGGCGCGGCTCGCCAGCGAGCACGGCATCAGCTACACGGAGTTCAGCTACATGCTGCTGCAGGCTCACGACTTCCTGCGCCTGCACGAGGACCAGGGCGTCGAGATGCAGATCGGCGGGTCCGATCAGTGGGGCAACATCCTGTCGGGCATCGATCTCATCCGCCGGGTGCGGGGAGCCACCGCCCACGGGCTGTCGTGGCCGCTGCTCACCGCGCCCGACGGCTCGAAGCTGGGGAAGACGACCGGGGCCCGCATCTGGCTCGATCCGGTGCGCACCACCCCGTACCAGTTCTTCCAGCACTGGATGCAGATCGACGACCGTCAGGTGCGCGAGTTCCTGGCGAAGTTCACGCTCCTCCCCATGGGCGAGGTGGATGCGATCGCCGCCGAGCACCTGGAGCACCCCGAGCGGCGCGCCGGCCAACGCAGGTTGGCCTGCGAGGTCACCGCACTGGTCCATGGGGACCAGGCGGCGGACGCGGCCGCCGGGGCCGCCGCGCTGCTGTTCGGCGGGTCGCCGCTCGAGGCGGGGCCCGGGGCACTGGCGGCGGTGGCTGACGAGGTACCGACGGCACCTCTCCCGTCCGCCGGCGAGCTGGGGGAGGGAGCTGACCTCGTCCCCCTCCTCGTCGAGAGCGGACTGGCGAGCTCGAAGGGCGATGCCCGTCGGTCGATCGAGCAGGGCGCCGTGTCGGTGAACGGGCGGAAGGTCGGTGCCGACGCGGTCGTGGGCGTGGACGACGTCCTCCACGGGCGCTACGTCCTCCTGCGCAAGGGAAAGCGGAATTACGCGCTCCTCGTGGCTGTTGCACCTGACCGGGTGTGATCCACACCCACAGCCCCGCAGCACGCGCTGACGGTGCGGAAACTTCTTCGCATCGCCGCGACGGTTCGCTCTTCGGCGCCCCTAGGCTGGGGGCTGCGCCAACCGGCGGGACAAAACCCCTGGTCAGCGCAGGTGCCCGAAGAAATCTCCCAGAAACCTGGTTCCCAGGTTGACGGGGTAGGGGGCAATCGTTAGATTAACTCCTCGCCCCGCACGGCCGATACGGACCGGAACGGGACAGCGAAATCGGCACCAAAGCCCCTTCGGGGCACGTGCCATGAGCGCAAGTCGCTCCTTGAAAACAGAAGACAGGACGAGAGAGCGAGTGCGGGCGACCGCCTCGGAGCTTCGGTTCCGACGTGGTCGTTTATGACGAAACGCACCGTCAATATCCGGATGGTGTTCGCACCATCCGATGGTGCCAGTGCCTCGTGTTCGGGAGATTCCGCCCGATACGAGGCTTCTCTATCGAAGTCCTCATCGCTTGCGATGGGGGCATTGATTTCGACGGAGAGTTTGATCCTGGCTCAGGACGAACGCTGGCGGCGTGCTTAACACATGCAAGTCGAACGAGGTCCTACTGGTGGCAACACCAGGAAAGACCTAGTGGCGAACGGGTGAGTAACACGTGAGAAACCTGCCCCGAAGACTGGGATAACCGTTCGAAAGGACGGCTAATACCGGATGCCCTCTTCTGATCGCATGGTCGGATGAGGAAAGGATTCTGCTTCGGGAGGGTCTCGCGGCCTATCAGCTTGTTGGTGAGGTAACGGCTCACCAAGGCGACGACGGGTAGCTGGTCTGAGAGGACGATCAGCCACACTGGGACTGAGACACGGCCCAGACTCCTACGGGAGGCAGCAGTGGGGAATCTTGCGCAATGGGCGAAAGCCTGACGCAGCAACGCCGCGTGCGGGATGAAGGCCT
>DASUQS010000046.1:0-6012 GCA_036280455.1 Acidimicrobiales bacterium | reverse complement strand
CGAGTTCTCCCGGCGAGCCTGGGCCGCGACAGCCAAGTTCTCCCGGCAGGCCTGGGCCGCCACGGTGCGGTTCTCCCAGCGAGCCTGGGCCGCAACAGCCAAGTTCTCCCGGCGAGCCTGGGCCGCCACCGTCCAGTTCTCCCGGCGAGCCTGGACCGCAACAACCGAGTTCTCCCGGCGAGCCTGGGCCGCGACAGCCAAGTTCTCCCGGCGAGCCTGGGCCGCCACCGTCCAGCTCTCGCGGCGAGCCTGGGCTGCGATCACGCTGCATGGCGGCGAGGCCTGGACCACCGGCAAGCGCCACGGCGCCACCGCGGGCCTGGCGGTCGCCGGGGCCGCGGTGGCGACCGGCCGAGGCCTGCGGAGTGCCGCCCGGGCGACGGGCGCAGGGGCGCAGCGCGCCGGCCGAGCCACCTCCGACAGCGCCGGGCGGGCCCGGCGCGTCCTGGTGCAGGACGTGCACGCGGTGGCTGCCACCACCACGGCCGCGGGCCGCAGGTTCCGGCCCGCACCGCTCCGCGCAGGTTCCCCGGCACTTCTCGTCGGCGATCCCTCGGGCGACGGCGCCGCCGGGCGCGCCCTCGGCCTCGACGCGCCGACCACGGCCACCGGCGCCGATCCAGATCACGACGCCGTGCCGCACGACGCCGGCGACAGCGCCGGCGACAACGGCAGCAGCGAGAACGACCGCAGCGCCGCCGGCCGCGGCAGCGGCGACGGCAGCAGCACCGACACCGGCAACAGCAGCCACACCGGGATCGGCGACGACGGCAGCAGTGGCGCCGGGGACGGCACCGGCAGGCCAAGCAGCAGCCGCGGCAACGGCAGGCGAAGCGGCGGCAGCGGCAGCATGATCGGTTACGGCGTCAGCGCCTACGGCCCTGCCCGTAACGGTCGTCGTGGCGGCAACGGCACACGGGATCGCACCGGCACCGGTACCCGCACCCCGGTGCCGGCGGCTGGCGGGACCGCGGGCCGCGACGACACCGCCGGGATCGCCGTCGCCCCCGACCGTGGCATCGACACCCTGGTCCCTGTGGGCGTCGGCGGCCGGGCCGACGGCGAGCGGGCGGGCACGGTGGCCACGACCGCGGGCCTGGACACCGACCAGCACACCGGCCAGGACGTCACGCCGTCGACCACCTCGACCCCCACCCCCGGCGCCTCCGCGCTCCATCCGGTCGCTCCCGGCACCGAGGCCACGGGACGGACCACGATCTCCGGCGCCGCCGAGACCGACGCGGCGACAGCCTCCCGCCGGTCGCGGGGCGCGGCTGCTCGGCGCCGACCGCGCGAGGGCGTCGTGGTGCCCCTGCGGGTGCCGTGGACCACCCGCCTGCGCGCCACAGCGGGCCTGTTCGCCCTGGTCGTCTTCCTGGGCACCGCCACCGCCGCCGTGATCGGAGCGATCGCCGTCGGGATCGCTCAGGCGCTGGGGAGCCTCTGAGGGCCCTCTCCCGCCCGGCCCTCGTCACCGGCGACCGCGCCGTACACCGACCGGTACCACAGGTCCGTGAGCGTGGCGACGAGGGCGTCCGGCTGCGGGTCGCCCTCCGGGACCGGTTCACCGAGCACGAGGTGGGTGAAGGCCGACCACTCCGTCATCGCCGCCAGGGCGTGGGCGACCATCGTCGGGTCGAACGACCGCAGGGTGCCGGCGCGCTGCTGGGCCTCGAAGGTGGCCGACACGCGCAGCACCAGATCGCGGCGCAGGTCGAGCCACATCTGCCGCACCCGGGGGGACTGGAGCATCCCCTCGAGCAGCGCCCGCCACAGCCCGTCGTGCCGGTGGTAGGCGGCGATGAAGGTACGGATGCCCTGCTCCATCGCCTCTCGCGGTGCATCATCGTGGGGCACGATCGCGCTGGTCGCCAGCTCGTCGACGATGACCGTCTCGACCACGCGGCAGAACACATCCTCCTTGTTGCGGAAGTAGAGGTAGAACGTCCCGTGTGCCGTCTTGGCCCGATCGGTGATCGCCCCGACCGTGGTGGCCCGGTAGCCCCTGGCCTCGAACACCTGGCCCGCGGCGTCGAGCAGCTGCTGCCGGGTGGCGGCTGCCTGGTCGTGCCGGAGGTTGCCGCGTGGCGACTGATCGACCGTCAAACCCTGTCTCCCCCGTTGGTGGGACGGTGACGCGCAAGCTAGCCGACGACATCGTCCGGCGACGTGACGTGGCCGTCGCAGGGCACCGCGGCGACGTGGCCACGATTCGCGCGCACATGGACGACCCGTCGCCCGCGGTGCGGGCGACGGCGCTCGGGGCGCTGGCCCGGGCGGGTGTGCTGGGCGGGGACGACCTCCGGCGCGGGCTGGCCGACGGCGACGCCACGGTGCGGGCGCGGGCCGCCGAGCTGTGCGCCGGGCAGCCGGGGGACGAGGCTCCGGCGCTCGGCCCCGTGCTCGACGACGGCGACCCGGCGGTGGTGGAGGCGGCAGCGTGGGCATCGGGCGAGCGCGTGCCGCCCGAGCCGGGCATCGTCGCCGCGCTGAGCACCGTCGTCACCCGCCACGACGATCCGCTGTGCCGGGAGGCGGCGGTGGCGGCGCTGGGCGCGCTCGGTGACCCGGCCGGGCTGCCCGCCGTGCTGGCGGCGACCGCAGACCGGCCCGCGGTGCGGCGGCGGGCGGTGCTGGCGCTGGCGCCGTTCGAGGGCCCGGACGTCGAGGCCGCGCTGGACCGGGCCCTGGAGGATCGCGACTGGCAGGTGCGTCAGGCGGCCGAGGACATCAGCCGCTGACGGGGCATTCGCGTCGGTTCACGAGCAGCAACGTGGCAACGGGCCGCCAGGCTTCCGGCCGGCCGGCGGGCGACCCGGCTCGGGTCCGTCGTCGGCTATCGGTGGGTGCCCCGGTGGTGTGCGCCGCAGCCGCGGCACGTCGCGGCCCAGCCGGTCGGGGTCACCTGCACGGCGAGCCACTTCCCGCACGCCGGGCAGTAGTGCCAGGGATCGGACGGGCGGGTGCACCCGGCGCAGTCCTGCCGCGACCGTCCGCATCCCGGGCAGAACGCCGCCGCGGGGTCGCCACCTCCGGATCCGGCGACGGGGTCGGCCACTCGCTCGGCCGCCTCAGATCACCTTGGACAGCGAGCCGATGGGCATCTTCAGCCCCTTCAGCATCACCACGTCCTGCTGCGGCGAGCGCCCGAGCGTCGTCAGGTAGTTGCCCGTGATCAGGGCGTTGATGCCGGAGGTCATGCCCATCTCCTGCAGGTCGCCGAGGGTGACCTCGCGCCCGCCGGCGTAGCGGAGGATCACGTCCGGCAGCGCCAGGCGGAACAGGGCGATCCAGCGGATCGCCTCGAGCGCCGCCACGTGCGGCCGGTCGGCGAGCGGCGTGCCGGGGCGGGGGTCGAGGAAGTTGACCGGCACCTCGGCCGGTTCGACGTCGCGCAGCTGGCCGAGCAGCTCGATCCGCTGGGCGTCGGTCTCGCCCATGCCGAGGAGCACGCCGCAGCACAGCTCCATGTCGTGGGTGCGCACGAGCCGGCACGTGTCGAAGCGGTCCTCCCACGAGTGCGTGGTGACGATCTCGCCGAAGTGCGACTTCGCGGTCTCGAGGTTGTGGTTGTAGCGGTGTGTGCCGACGGCCTGCAGCCGCGCAGCCTGCTCCTCGGTGAGGATGCCTGCACTGATGGCGACGTTGAGGCCGGTCTCCCGCTGGACCAGCGGCACGATGTCCTCGAGGTGGGCCATGAGGCGCTCGTCCGGGCCACGCACGGCGTAGACCAGGCAGAACTCGCTCGCCCCCAGCTCGGCCGTCTCGCGGGCGGCGCGCAGCACCTCGTCGTGCGTGAGGAGCGGCACCGCCTTGACCGCGGTGTCGAACTTGGACGACTGCGAGCAGAAGTGGCAGTCCTCCGGGCAGCCGCCGGTCTTGGCCGAGAGGATGCCCTCGACCTCGACGGTGTCGCCGCACCAGGCGACGCGCACGGCATGGGCCGCCTCGGCAAGGGCCGGCACGTCCTCGTCGGGGAGGGCGGCGAGTGCGGACAGCTCGTCGAGGGTGAGCTGGCGGCGGTCGTCGACCAGAGCCCGCCGGGCGGCCTCGATCAGGCGGGTGCCGGACGCTGCGGACACGGGGGCGGGCTCGGAGTCGGACACGGCGCGAGACGCTAGTAGCGCCGGTCGGGTGGCCGCCCATCCGCGACGGGGCCCACGGCGGCGGGCCAGCCGCTGGTCAGCGGCCGGCCTGGAACGCGACCCGGAGGGCCGCCGGGTCCTCGATGCAGCGGCCCGCACCGAGCACCACCGACTCGAGCGCGTTGGGCACCAGGTGCACGTCGATCTCGGTGGCATGGGCGATGCGCTGGTCGAGCCCGGCGAGCATGCCCCCACCGCCGACGAGGTACATCCCCTGGCTGATCAGGTCGTGGGCCAGCTCCGGCGGCGCCTTGCCGAGGCAGGCGATGACGGAGTCGACGATCTCGACGATCACGTCGTCGATCGCCTCGCGGATCTCGCCCGGCGTGAGGATGACCGTCTTCGGCAGCCCGGACGCCAGGTCGCGGCCGCGCACCTCGGCCTTCAACTCGTCGCGCACAGGCCAGGCCGACCCGATGGCGACCTTGATCTCCTCGGCCGTGCGCTCGCCGACGGCGATGCCGTACTCGCGCCGCACGTAGGCCTGGATGTCGGCGTCGATGTCGAAGCTGCCCACCCGCACCGCGTCGAGGCCGACGACCCCGCCGAGCGAGATGAGGGCGGTCTCGGTGGTGCCGCCGCCCACGTCGATGACCAGGTTGGCGACCGGCTCGTGGATCGGGAGGCCGGAGCCGATGGCCGCCGCCATCGGCTGGTCGATCAGGAACGCGTCGGTGGCGCCGGCCCGGCGGGCGGCCTCGGCCACCGCCCGGCGCTCGACCTCGGTGATGGCCGACGGCACGCACACCACGACGCGGGGCCGGTTGAACCGGCCCACCCGCACCCGGTGCAGCAGCAGCCGGATCATCCGCTGGGTGACATCGAAGTCGGTGATCGCCCCCTGGCGCAGCGGCCGCTCGGCGACGATGTCGCTCGGCGTCCGCCCGATCATCTGCCAGGCGTCGTGCCCCATCGCCAGCACCTCGCGGGTGCGGGTGTTGAGCGCGATGACCGTGGGCTCGTTGAGGACGATGCCGCGCCCCCGCTCGTAGACCAACGTGTTGGCCGTGCCGAGGTCGATGGCGAGGTCGCGTGCCATCAGCGGCGCCTCACCGCTTCCACCAGCGGCGTTGCGGCACCTGTTCGTCGCGCGGGGCCAGTGCCTCCATCTCGCGGCGGAAGTTGTCGATGCCCGACTCGAGCGAGGAGGGCGCCCGGTTGCGCAGGTAGAGGACCGTGGAGCCGGCGACCGAGATCACGACCGCGAGCATGAGGAAGGCGACGGCGTTCACCGGATCGCACCGCCGCCGGCGTCGACGATGTGCTGCGCCTCCAGGCCCCAGCTCTCGCCTCCGGACCAGGTCTCGCGCTTCCAGATCGGGACCGTGCGCTTGAGGGTGTCGATGCCGAACCGGGCGGCCTCGAACGCCTCGGCCCGGTGCGGCGCCGACACGACGACGACGACGGCGCTCTCGCCGACGTCGAGCACGCCGGTGCGGTGCAGCAGGGCGATGCGCCCGACGGTGGGCCAGCGGACCCGTGCTTCGTCCGCCACCTCGCGCAACCGCGGCACGACCTGGGTGTCGTACGCCTCGTACTCCAGGCGCTCGACGTCAGGGCGACCCTCGGCGTGGTCGCGGGCGGTGCCCGAGAACAGCACCAGCCCGCCGCAGTCGGGACGGACGGCCCACGTGACGGCCTCGGCCACGGGGAGTGGT
Organism: Acidimicrobiales bacterium; assembly: GCA_036280455.1. GTDB lineage: Bacteria > Actinomycetota > Acidimicrobiia > Acidimicrobiales > VFJN01 > ZC4RG19. The sequence continues at coordinate 209 of DASUQS010000046.1, read as the reverse complement.
GCCCCGGACAGCCCCAACCAGGTGTCGCCCTCGGGGGGCACGAGCGGCTCGAGGGCGTTCATGGCTGCTCATCGTACGCAGGCGACGGCGCACGGGGGCGCAGCCTCGCCGGTTTCTGCCGCCCGCAGACATCACCAGCGGCCCGGCGGCGCCGGGTCCGGGCACCGCACGCGCGATCGGCCCGCACGATGGGGCGTGACCGCCGGGCG
>DASUQS010000045.1:0-8166 GCA_036280455.1 Acidimicrobiales bacterium | reverse complement strand
GACGCCGCGTCGAGGAGCTCGACCTGACCCGCCCGATCGTGGTCCACTGCGCCGGCGGCTACCGCTCGTCGATCGCGGCGAGCTGGCTGCGCTCGGCCGGAGCGGCCGACGTGTCCGACCTGCTCGGCGGCTACGACGCCTGGGCCGCGCTGGCCCCCCGCGCCGGCGTCTGAGCCGGCGACCGATCCCTCGACAACACCCCCGAACCCCGTGAGGAGACAGCAAGTGACAGATCTCGACGCGCGCGTCGACGCCACCACCCTCGAGCGACTGCTCGCCGAGGACGCCGACATCCGCATCCTCGACGTCCGCACACCGGCCGAGTTCGAGTCGGCCCACATCCCCGGTGCGTACAACGTGCCCCTCGACACCCTCGGCGAGCACGCCACCGAGCTGGCCCGCCACCTCAGCGATCCCCTGGTGCTGGTCTGCCGATCCGGCCTGCGCGCCGACCGGGCGTGCGAGCAGCTCGCCGCGAGCGGGATGCCGAACCTCCACGTGCTCGACGGCGGGGTGCAGGCGTGGGACGACGGCCGTCGGGTCGTGCGCCGGGGACGCCAGCGGTGGGACCTCGAACGCCAGGTGCGGCTCGTCGCCGGGTCGATCGTGCTGGCCGGGATCGTCGGTAGCGTGTGGGTGCCGGGGTTGAAGTACCTGTCCGGCGGGGTCGGGCTCGGCCTGACCGTCGCCGCGCTCACCAACACGTGCACGATGGGCAAGCTGCTCTCCAAGCTGCCGTACAACCGGTCGGCGCCGGACACCGACGTCGCCGGCATCGTCCGCGAGCTCACCGCCGCGCGCACCCGCTGAAGATGAGCGCAGCCGGCCGGTCCGCCACCACGGCCCCGCCACCGCGCCCGCGGGCGGGCTGGCCGGCGCGCGTCATCCCGATCCTCGGGTGGGCGCCCCGCTACCCACGCGACCGGCTGCGTGGCGACGTCACCGCAGGCCTCACCGTCGCGGTGATGCTGATCCCGCAGGGCATGGCCTACGCCGGCCTGGCGGGGATGCCGCCGATCACCGGGCTGTACGCGGCGATCGTCGGCATCGCCGTGTACGCGGTGCTCGGCACGAGCGGGTCGCTGGCCGTCGGCCCCGTCGCGATCACGTCGCTGCTCACCGTCGAAGGCCTGGCCAGCGTGGCCACGCCCGACGACCCCTCGTATCCGGCGACCGCGGCCCTGCTGGCCCTCATGGTCGGGGCGGTCCTGCTGGTGCTCGGCGTGCTGCGGCTCGGCGTGCTGGTCAACCTCCTGTCGCATCCGGTGATCAGCGGGTTCACCTCCGGCGCCGCGATCGTGATCGCGCTGAGCCAGGTCGGGCAGCTGCTCGGCCTCGACCTCGATCGGCCCGACGGGACGATCGAGACGATCCGCGCCGTGGCGGCCGCCATCGACGGGGCGAACGTCGCCACCGTCGTGCTGGCCGCGGCGGCGATCGCGGTGCTGGTGGCGGGCAAGCGCTCGTCCCGGCGCTGGCCGACCGCGCTGATCGTCGTCGTGCTCGGGACGCTGGCCACCTGGGGGCTCGGCCTCGACGACGAAGGCGTGGCCGTGCTGGGCGACGTCCCCTCCGGCTTCCCTGCGCCGGCCGTGCCAGAGGTGCGGGGCGAGCTGCTCGGCGACCTGCTGCCGGTCGCCCTCACCATCGCCGTGGTCGCCTTCGCCGAGGGGATCAGCGTCGCCAAGGCGATCGGCCGCAAGACCCGCGAGGTCGTCGACGCCGACCAGGAGCTGATCGCCACCGGGGCCGCCAACGTGGCGGCCGGGGCGTTCTCCGGGTTCCCGATCGCAGGCGGGTTCTCGCGCACGGCGGTCAACCACGACGCCGGGGCGCGCACACCGCTCGCCAGCCTGATCACGGCGGTGGTGCTCGCCATCGCCGTGCTGTGGATGACCCCGCTGTTCACCTACCTGCCCAAGGCCGTCCTCGCCGCCATCGTGGTCGTCGCCGTCCTCGGTCTGGTCGACGTGGCAGAAGCCCGGCACACGTTCCGCGTCAGCCGACCCGACGGGGCGGCCCTCGCGGTGACGTTCCTGGTCACGCTGCTCGTCGGGGTCGAGCCCGGCTTGGTGGCCGGCATCGTGTTCAGCCTGGCGGCGTTCGTGTGGCGCACCTCGGCGCCCCACGCCACCGAGCTCGGGCGCGTCGAGGGCACCACCGAGTACCGCAACGTCGACCGCTGGCCGACCTCGACGAGCGCGGAGGTGGCGATCCTGCGCATCGACGCGCCGCTGTTCTTCGCCAACGTCCGTCGCCTCGACGAGCACGTCCAGGCGCTCCTGGCGACCCGGCCGGCGGCGCGCGCGATCGTGCTCGACGCGTCGGCGATCACGGACATCGACGCCAGCGGCGTCCACGCCGTGCGCGAGCTCGACCGCGACCTCGCCGACGCCGGCATCGCGCTCCACCTCACCACGGTGCGGGGACCGGTCCGCGACGCGCTCGCGCGCGGCAACGCCTGGGACGGCCTGGCCGAGCGGGTGCACCCCTCGGTCGCCGCGGCCTGCGCCGCGGCGGCGCCCGGCAGCCCGCTCTGCGGCATCCAGCCGGGCGAGGCCGCGGACGACGGCCACGTCGTCTGATCGCGTCCGCAGGCGGTCGCGCGAGGCGGGCGCGCTCGTCGCTCACCGCAGGGTGAGGAAGAGGTTCTCCATCGACTCGATCGTCATGCCGTCGTTGTCGCCGTCGGCGTCGCCGTTGCCGTCGGGGTTCGCGAGGCACTCCCGCATGCCGGCCGCCATCAGCCGCACGCCCGCCCGGTGGAGGGCGGCCTGGGCCGCGCTGAGCTGGGTGATCACCGCCTTGCAGTCGGCGCCCTCGTCGAGCAGCCGCTGGACGCCACGGATCTGACCCTCGGCCCGGCGCAGGCGGTTGACGGCATCCTTCGTGACCTCGTCGGGGAAACGCATGCCGCCAGCATACCCGTACGGGTATGCGGAACCGGACGTGCGGCGAGCCGTCCGTCCTGCTCGCCACCGGCCCGGGAGCGGGTCACAGACGCCGGCCCCGCGTGACGTCGTCGGCGTGCGCCGGCTCGTAGAACTCGGCGAAGAGCTTGGCGACGAGCTCGCCCCGGCTGGTCACACCGGCCTTGGCGAAGATGGCCTTCACGTGATCGCGGACCGTGTGCTTCGAGAGGAACAGCTCGTCCGCGATCGCGGCCGTGCCGGCGCCGCGCGCCAGGAGGTGGACGATCTCCTGCTCGCGGGCGGTGAGGTCGTAGGCCTCCACGACGAGGGGGGCGACCGCCGCGGGCGGCGCCGGCTCGAGCACGACGGCCACGTCTCCCGTCGAGCCGTCGGCGCCGCGCAGGCAGGAGGCATGGCACGCCAGCCAGCGCCCCTGCTGCGTGCGCACCCGGGTGCGTGCGGTGCCGTCGCCGGCGCCACGGCCGATCGCGGCGGCCCGGAACACCGTGATGAGCATCCACAGGGGCAGCACGCCGTGGTCGGTGGGCACCCCGGGCTCGGGCGCCAGCTGGTCGAGCCAGTGGCGGGCCTCGTCGTCCACGGACACGAGCTCGCCCGCCACGTCGAACAGCAGCATGCCCGGGCGGTGTCCCCCGGGGCCCCCGGCGCTCGTGTCCGTCGGCCGCACGTGGCGGCGCAGCGCCTCGCCGATCGGCGCGGCCAGCCCCGCGAGCGTCGCCGTCTCCGGCGGCGTGAACGGCGGCGAGCCCTCCCGTCGCCACAGGGTGATCGAACCCCACGGCGCGTCGCCGACGCGCAGGACGGTGCGGAGCTCGTCCCCGAAGCCGAGCGGGCGCAGGAACCGGCGGTACCGCGGGCTGCGCTCCGGGTCGGTGCCGACGGTGGCCCGGAACGCGGCGGCGGGGACGTCGGCCCGTGCCAGGTCGCGGAACACGTTGACGTCCTCGGCGAGCAGCTCGTGCTGCCAGTGGGCCGAGCACAGCGAGTGGGTCACCGCATCGAGGTCGTCGATCCGCACGGGCGAGGTCGGCAGGCCGGTGCCGGGATCGGTGCCCAGCCAGGCCGCGGCGTCGAACGGCACCATCTGCCGGAGCCGCGCCGACGCGGCGTCGAACACGCCGCCGGCGCTGCCGGAGCGGTGGACGTGCTGGACGAGGTTGGCTCGTCGGCGTCGGTGCTCGGCGGCGCGGTGTTCGGCGGTTGCAGACATGGCGCGATCCTCCGCCCGCGACCCCGCCACGATAACCCCGCAATCGGGGGATGGGACCCTCGTGACCTGCCCCTGATCGTGGGAGGCATGACCTACCGAACCGACGAGGACGAGGCGGTGATCGAGACGAGGCTGGTGCACGACACGCACCGTCGGGCCACCGCGCTGCTCGCCGATGTCACTGCGACGGGCGGCGCCCCCGCCGGTGCCGTGGGCTCCCTCCACGGCCTGGTGGTGCCGATGCTCCGCCACCACCACGAGAGCGAGGACGGCGACCTGTGGCCGACCATCGTCGAGGCCGCCCCGTCACTGGCCGGCCGCCTCGACGCGCTCAGCCGAGAGCACGACACGCTCGACGAGTCCCTCGGCCGGCTGGCGGCGGAGCTGACCGCCGCAACGGCCGGGGAGGTGCGGGACCTCGTCTACGAACACCTCGACCACGAGGAACCGATCCTCTTCCCGGCGTTGCGAGCGCACGTCACCACAGCCGACTGGGACGCGTTCTCCGACCGCACGGTGGCCACCGCCCCGCAGGACGGGATCGAGCTGATGGTCGCCCTCTTCTTCGAGGTCGCGCCGGTCGCGGATGTCGAGGTGCTGCTCCGTCACCTGCCGCCCGAGGCGCAGGCGGGGATCCCCGCGATGCGCGCCGCGGGTGACCGCATCCTCGCGGCCCTGGCCCCCCACGAGTCGGTCGGCGCCGGTCGGCACGGCACCGGCTGACCGGCTCGGCCCGGTCGCCTGTCAGCCCGGGGCGGACGGGAAGAAGAACGCCGCCGCGTTGCCGTGCAGCCAGGCGTCGCGGACCTCGTCGGGCAGGTGGAGGGCTGCGGCTTCCCCGAGGCAGCGCTCCATCGACAGCACCGGGTAGTCCGACGCGAAGAGGATGCGGTCGGTCCCGCGGGTGCGCATGTAGTGGAGCAGCGACTCGGGCAGGTACTTCGGCGACCAGGCCGAGGTCATCAGCCGCAGGTTCCTGTACTTGATCATCAGGCGGATGGCCGTGTCCCACCACGGGTCTGCGCCGTGGATCATCACCAGCTTGAGCTCGGGGAACCGGATGCAGACCCGGTCGAGGTGGATCGGGTTCTGCGGCTCGGCGGGGATCGGCGGGCCCGGGATGCCGGTGTTCACGCACAGGGGCAGGTCGAGCTCGCAGCACTTCGTGTAGAGCGGGTAGTAGACGGCGTCGCTCGGCGGGTACATGCCGTCGCCCCAGAAGCTGGGGCCCACGAGCACCGACGTCACCGGGTTGCTGGCGACGAACGCCTCGAGGCTGCGAACTGTCTTCATCGGCTTGAGCAGGTTGAACCCGCCGACGGCGAGGGAGAAGCGGTCCGGGCGGGCCGCCGCGAAGCGCTGGGCCCGGTCGTCGGTGGCGGTGGCGCGGGTGACGAGGATCGCCCGCTCGACGCCGTTGGCGTCCATGTTCTCGACGAGCTCGTTCAGCTCGGGGCTGCGGAAGAAGGACTCGCCGCCCTTGAAGTAGTCCTCCTTCACCCGGACCATGAACTCGGGCTGCTTGGCGACGTCGCCGAAGTCGACGTTGACGAGGCAGTCGATGGCGCGGCTCATCGCAGGCTGCCGATCGTGAGGCAGAACGTGAGCAGGCGCTCGCGCTCGTGCTCGGACGGGGTGGTGCCGGTCCACAGGTGGCCGGCGACCCGGTTGGTGACGGCGTGGGTGACCAGCTCGGCGTCCAGCACCGGGTCCGCGCTGCCGAGGTCGGTGAACGGGCCGTGCAGCAGGCGGGCGAACGGGAGGCGGGCCACCTCGTGGGCGCCCGTCGGGATGGCGGTGTTGAAGTTGCTGCTGGCGTTGAGGAGGGTCAGCGTCTGCATCGCGCTGTCGCCGGTCGTCCGCTCGAGGATGCCGTCGAGCCAGCACCGCACCTGGTCCGCCGGGGTGGGTTCCTGCGCCATCTTGCGGGCGAGCGAAGCCGCCACCCGCTCGGTCCCTTCCTCGGTCAGCGCCGCGACCAGGGCGTCCTTGGAGGGGAAGTGGCGGTAGAAGGCGTCGTTGGACAGGCCGGCCTCGGCGATGATGTCGGCGACCCGGGCCTTGCCGGTCGACGCGATGACCGTGCGGGCCGCGTCGAGGAGCGCCCGGACCTCCGCCGCGTAGTCCGGTCGCCTGCGCCGGGACGCGGTCCTCGCCGCGATCCGGCTGGCGACGTCGGCGTCGTCCTCGATTACGTTCTGGTTCACAGAACGGATTCTGGCCCACCTCTCCGGCACCGACAAGGTGGCCGGCAAGGAGTACCGATCGTGAACGCCGCCGACCTCACCGCCGACCTCTCCGCCCTGCTCGTCGAGCAGGACGAAGGCCTGCTCACCGTCACGCTGGACCGCCCCCGGCGGAAGAACGCGATCAGCGCCGCCATGTGGAACGAGCTCGACGCGGTGTTCACCGCGGCCGCGGTCGACCCGTCCGTGCGGGCCGTCGTGCTCACCGGGTCGGACGGCAACTTCTCCGCCGGAGCCGACCTGTCCGGCGAGGAGTCCAACGGCCTGACCGGCCACGGCCCCCAGCCGATCGTCCACGAGATGCGCATCGTCGGGGGGATCATCGGCCGCATCAAGGGCCTCCCGAAGCCGACGATCGCCGCGGTCGACGGCGTGGCCGTCGGCGTGGCCCTCGGCATCGCCCTCGCCTGCGACCTGGTGATCGCCAGCGACCGCGCCCGGTTCATGGAGGTGTTCGTCAAGCGGGGGCTCGCCCTCGACGGCGGCACCTCGTGGACGATCCCCCATCTCGTCGGCGCCCGGCGGGCGAAGCAGATGGCGTTCTTCGGCGACACCGTCGACGCCGCCACCGCACTCGACTGGGGCCTCGTCAACGAGGTGGTCCCGCCCGAGGACCTCGCCGCCACCGCCGGGGAGTGGGGCCGCAAGCTCGCCGATGGGCCGACGACGGCGATCAGCCTGATGAAGGCCCAGATCGACGCCGCGGCGACCACGACGTTCGCCGAGGCGATGGAGGGGGAGGCCCGCGCCCAGCACATCGTCTACACGACCGACGACATGCAGGAAGGCATCCGCGCCTACCTGGAGCGGCGCGAGCCCACCTTCACCGGGCGCTGAGCCCTCTCGCCGCGCCCGTGCGAGCCGAGGGCGTCGTGCCGTCCGTCACCTTCAGGGCTGGACGTTGTTAACGAATTGCGAAACTTCTACATTGCTCAGGTAGTTGTTTCGTCGATGCTGCCGCGGCAGTGATGGGGAGCGGTGACCTGAACCGAGCACGCCGGGCGTTGCGGTGAACACGAGCACCGCCCCGATGACCGAACTCCAGACATCGGGGACGCCACGGTGGTGGTTCCTTCCGGGCCGGCGCGACTACGCGGGCCTGGGCGCCTCGTGGCGCGGCGATGTGCTCGCCGGCGCCACGGTCGCGGTGGTGGCCCTGCCGCTGGCGCTGGCCTTCGGCATCACCGCCGGACTCGGAGCCCAGTCGGGGCTCGTGACCGCGATCGTGGCGGGGCTGGTGGCCGCCGTCTTCGGCGGGTCCAACGTCCAGGTGTCCGGGCCGACGGGTGCCATGACGGTCGTCCTGGTGCCGCTCGTCGCCCGGCACGGCACCGAGGCGGTGTTCACCGTCGGGGTCGTGGCCGGCGTGCTGGTGCTCATCGCCGCCGCGCTGCGCCTCGGCCGGTACGTGGCGTACATCCCGTGGCCGGTGGTCGAGGGGTTCACGGTCGGCATCGCCGTCATCATCTTCCTCCAGCAGGTGCCGGCCGCCCTCGGGGTGGCCAAGCCGGAGGGCGAGAACACCGCGGCGGTGGCGATCCGGGCGGTGGGGGAGGTGGCCGCGTCGGCGTCGGTCCCGGCCGTCGGGCTGGTGGCCGTCGTGGCGGTCGTCATGGTGGTCGGCCCGCGGATCCGCCGCACGCTGCCGGTGTCGCTCGTCGCCGTGGTGGCGGCCACCGTGCTGGCCGAGGTCGCCGACCTCGACGTCGCCCGCATCGGCGCCCTGCCGTCGTCGCTGCCCGCACCGGCCCTCCCGGGCCTCGACCCGGCCCGGGTG
>DASUQS010000044.1:0-20738 GCA_036280455.1 Acidimicrobiales bacterium | reverse complement strand
GGCGGGCGGGCTGACCGTCGTGCACGACGGCGTCGCCGAGTACGAGCTGGTCGACGTGCGGGACGGCCGTGCCCACGAGCTGGCGCTCACGTTGCTGCGCGCGTCCGGGATGCTGTCGCAGCGGCCGATGGCGACGCGTCCGCTCCCGGCGGGACCGCTGATCCCGCTCGAGGGCTCCCAGCTCCAGCGTCGCCTCACGCTGCGGTACGCGCTCGCGACCGGCGACATTGACCCGTACGCGCTGGCCGACGACGTCCTGGTGCCGCTGCGGGTGGCCGGGGTCGACGGCGCGAGCCGCGGCGCCACCCCGGTGGCGACCGGTCCGGCGACGGTCCCCGACCTTCCCGCCATCGGCACCGGGCTCTCGGTGGAGGGCGCGGAGGTCGCCGCGGTCGTCCGCGAGGGTGATGCCCTGGTCGTGCGGGTGTTCAACCATGACGACGAGCCGGCAGAGGTCCGCCTCGGCGACTGCACCGGCTGGCTGGTCGACCTGCGGGGTCGTCCGCTGGAGCCGTTCGAGGGCGGCTTCACGCTCCGCCCCCACGGCGTCGCCACGGCCAGCATCACCCTGCCCAGTTAGCCGCCGGCGCCTCAGCTGAGCCGGCGCCGCAGCTCCACGTAGACCTCGCGCCCGGCGACGGCGGTGAGCTCGTCGGCCAGCGAGTCCACCACCGGTTCGTCGCCGACGTAGGCGAGGTCGCCCTCGGTGCAGCACCAGGCCATCGTCTCGCCGGTCGCTCCCCAGTCGGCCCGTGACCAGGCCCGCACGGTGGCCACCTCGGTGTCGCCCGCGCCGGCCGCGAACTCGACCCGCACCGGCAGCTGCCAGCACACCGACGGCTTCCAGTCGATCGGCGACTCGTCCGCGTCGAGCGCGGCCACGTGCAGCGCGCAGCCGGCCCCACCGGCGAAGCCCGGCCGGTTGAGGAAGATGCACGCCCCGTCGACGACGCGCGTGGCCCGCCGGCGGTCGTCGGCGAATATCCCGCCGGCGGCCGCCTCGGCGTGGTGCTCGAACCGTTCGGGCGGCAGCGTGGCGGCGAGCGCGCTCAGGTTGGGCGCCTCGTCCTCGTCGAGGTCGGCGCCGAGGGAGCAACAGCCGTGACCCGCCTCGGGCGCGGGCTCGGCGCCGATGCCGAGGCACCCCCGGCCCCAGATGCAGGTCCAGTTCGACGCCAGGAACGCCCGGTCGAAGCGCCAGACGGTCGCGCCGTCGGCGATCTCGACGACACCGTCATCTTCGCCGGGGTGATCGGGCATCGGGTCAGAGCCCTCCCACCAGCAGCTCGGCCACCTCGGGCGCCTCGCTCAACGGAACGGTCTCGTCCGCCGGAGGGCCGTCGGGGAACTCGACCTCGTGGTCGAGGCTGACGATCTCCAACCGGACCCGCAGCGTGATCTCCCCTGCGAAAGGCTCGTCCTCCATCGGCTCGGGCGGCCCCGCGACCACCTCGACGTCGAGGGATCGGACCCGGTCGTCGTCGTCGAGCCCGACCTCGACCGTGAACGTCTCGAGGTCCGGGTCGCCGGTCAGGGTGATCGTCTCCTCCAGAGCCCTGCGCTCGGCAGGATCCGCCTCTTCCGACGCCGCGAGCGCCGCGTCCCAGTCGACGTCGCCCTCGAACAGGCGCACCTCGTCGCCGCCGATCTCGGTGGTGCCGGTCTCGGACACCCCGTCGACCCCGCGGAGCACGGACAGGACGTCGAAGGTCGTGTCGAGCCCGGTCCACACGCCGTCGTCGCGCAGGTCGTCCACCGACCCTTCGACCCACGTCGCCCCCTCGGGCATCGCGTCGGTGAACTCCTCCGCGTCGCTGGTGATCCACAAGGCCTCGCCGTCGGCCACCATCTCCAACTCGAACACGGTGGCGCCCATCTCGGCGGCGAAGGTGGCCGTGCCGTGGTCGCCGCGGGACAGGTCTCCGGTCATGTCGACCGTCCCGCCGCCCATCGGCGAGTCGACGTCGAGCAACATCTCCACCTCGGCGGATTCCGAGGCCCGCGTGGCCTCCATGGCCGCGACGAGGTCGGGGGCCTCGCCGCTGTCGTCGCCGGAGTCGTCGTCGCGGGAGCGGTCGTCGCCCTCGGACCCGCCGGCCCCGTCCGCGTCGGCGGTGGTCTCGGCCCCGCGACCGGTGGCGACCGAGTCGGATGCCTCCTGTGCGCAGGCGCCGAGCAGCAGGGCGCCGGCTGCCACCAGGGCGGCAGCGGTACGGCGCAGGGGGACGGCGGAATCGGGCACGGGTGCTCCTGGGACTGGTCGGAGGGAGGACTCCACCTTCGTACCTCACCCTGGGGCTTCTCCACTCTGGGGGCGTCCCCCCACACCGGCGGGCGGATCACGGTGGCTCACGCCGGGGACAGGAGCGCATGTACGCGAGCGTACATGCGCGGTAGGGTGCGGCCATGGCGACGAACCCCGTGCTGCGCCCTCTCGACGAAGGGCGAGCGCGCGCGGTCGCCGGCGACGTCACCGCCGCCCAACGGCGGCGCCTGCTGGCAGCGATGGTGGCCGCGGTCGCCGAGAAGGGGTACGTCGCTGTGGCGGTCAGCGACGTCGTGGCTCGCGCCCGCGTCTCCCGGGCCACGTTCTACGAGCAGTTCGCCGACAAGAACGACTGCTTCCTCGCCGCGTTCCGCGCCTGCGCGGAGAACCTCACCACCACGGTCCGCGACGGCGTCACCGGCGACCTCACCCCCCGCCAGCGGGTGCGGGCCACGTTCGACTCCTACCTCGGTGGGCTGGCCGCCTTCCCCGAGGGCGCCCGCATGTGCCTGGTCGAGGTGCACGCCGCGGGGCCGACCGCGGCCGAGGCGCGCCGCGAGATCCAGCAGCCGTTCGCCGCCCTGTTGCGCACCCTGCACGACGGGCTCGGCGCAGCCGGCGAGCCCGTGCGCCCCCTCGGCGACTTCGACTACGAGGCCCTGGTCGGCGCCTTCAGCTCCATCGTCACCAACCGCGTCGCGGCCGGGGCCACGGCCGAGCTGCCACAGCTGGCGATCCGGTTCGAGAGCTTCCTCCTGACCCACTTCGGGCTCGACCCGACGGACTGACCGAACCAGCACCACCACCAGGGGAGAGACACATGAGACCGTCCCGCATGCGGGCGCGCTTCGGCGCGTCCGTGGCCGCCATCGCCGCGGCAACCACCATCGCCGTAGGCCCCGCCGCACCGGCCGGCGCGCAGCCGCCGACGCTGCCCGCTCCGAACTCCCACGGCATCACCCTCGTCAGCCCGCTCGCCCAGGTCGGCAACGAACCCCGCCTGGTCGACGCCACCCTCAGAACCGCAGCGATCCTCGAACCCCGGGGGACCACCACCCCGGCGAACGTGTCGGTCCCGGTCAAGGTGCGCATCCTCCTCCCCGACGACTACGACCCCGGACGGGCGGCGCCCTACGACGTCCTCTACCTCCTCCACGGCGGGGGCGGAACCTGGCAGGACTGGTCGACGAGCGGCGACGTCGTCGACACGATCGACGCCGCGGACGCCGACTTCGACGGCATCGTCGTGATGCCCGAGGGCGGGCGCGCCGGCTGGTACAGCGACTGGCCGGGCAGGACCGACGGCAACTTCGCGCCGCGGTGGGAGACCTTCCACGTCGGCCAGCTCGTCCCGTGGATCGACGCCAACTTCAACACGTCCTCCACCCGGTCCGGCCGCGCCATCGCCGGGCTGTCGATGGGGGGATACGGCGCGCTGCGCTACGCCGGCCGCTACCCGCAGCTGTTCGGGGCCGTCGGTGCGTTCTCGGCGGGGACCGACATCCGACCTCTGGCCGCCCAGGAGACCATCAGCGACTCGATGTGGCAGGCCGGTGCGGCCATCGACCTGACCGGCCTCTTCGACGGCAAGTTCCGCGTGAACCCGCCGTGGTTCTCGGGCATCGATGCCCGGGAGTACCGCATGGACGCCGTCTTCGGCCCCGTGGCCGGACGGGCCGCGGTGAACCCGGCGCAGATGGCGTCGGCGTACAACGCGTACGACGGCAACTTCGCCCTCTACGCGGGTGGCCTCGACGGCAACGGCGGCGAGACCGACATCGGCTACTGGAGCAGCCAGTTCCACACCACGCTCGACGAGGCGGGGGTCGACCATCGCTGGTGCGGCGGCGCCGGCGGGCACGACTTCACGTCGTGGAAGCTCTACCTCACCGACTTCATCGACTACGCCTACGGCACAGCCACCTCGGGCAGCGACTGCCCCAACTGACGGGCCGACCGTCAGCGCCCAGGAGGGCTCGCATCGTCGTCGATGCGGGCCCTCACGGCGTCGCGCAACGCCCGCCGACGATCCGCGAAGCGGCTCTCGGCAGGCGCGCCGCGCCGCAGCACCCACAGCGGCACGCGGCCGATGTCCTTGAGGTAGCGCGGGCGCATCGAGCGCAGCCGGTACTCCTGGCGGTCCTCGAGGTGGTCGTGCATCGCCTGGCCCACCACGATCGATCCCGGGAAGGCGATCGAGGTGATGCGGCTCGCCATGTTGACCACGGGGCCGAAGAGGTCGCCCTCCCGCTCCAGCAGCGGCCCGTGGGCGAGGCCGACCCGCAGGTCCGACAGCTCGTCCGCGCCTCGCGTGCCCTCCGCGAGGGCGAGGCCGATCTCGGCCGCGGCCACGGGTGAATCGACCGTGAACATCACCTCGTCGCCGATCATCTTCACCACCCGCCCGCCGTTGGCGGTCACGACGTCGAACGCGAGCTGCTCGAACTGCTCGACGATCGCCGCCAGCTCGTCGCCGCCCACCTGCTGGCTGAGCGCGGTGAAGCCGACGAGGTCGGCGAAGCCCACCACGCCGAGCTGGCCCTGACCGGTCTCGGCGATGCTGAGCCGGCGGCGGATGGCTGCCTGCAGGTGACGCTGCCACGTGGCCGTCAGGACGCGCGGCACGATCGGCAGCAGGGCGCCGGCGCTCACGACGATGCGGTCGTCGGTCAACTCGGCGTCGCCGACCGTCGTCGGACGGGGCGAGCCCGCCACCCGCGCGCTGATGACGTCGACCTGGGACGACGCGATGCGGGCCATCGACGACCCGATGACCCGGCTCATCTGCAGCACCAGCTCGGTCGACGCCACGTCGCCGGCCATGAGCCGGCCGACCTCGGACAGGATCTCGACATCCGCGTCGGTGAACGCCACCTCGTCGTGGCGAGGCATTGGGTAGCCGAGCGTGCGCCACAGCTGGCGCACCTTGTCGACGGCGAGGCCCGTCCGCATGGCGACCTCGGCCAGGTCGTACCGGGCCACCTCGGGCACCATGAGCCGGTCGACGGCGAGCAGCGGCAGGGTGCCCTCCCGCTCGGCCTGGGCCAGCTCCTCCGTCGTGCATCCGGCCGCGAGCAGCATGTCCCGGACGGCCTGCACCGCGTCGTCGCCGAGGGCCGCAGGGTCGAGCCCGGGATCGGGGCTCACGTGAACGATCCGCCCTCGGGAGAGCGGGCCCCGCTACCGGAGCGCGTGATCGACACCGCGGTCGCGGTCCCGATCGTGCCGTCCGCGCCCGGAGCTGGAGGCGTGTCGTGCGTCGCCGCCGCGTCGTCGGGTGGGGTCGGCGCGGGTGCGGGGACGGGGCCGAGCAGCGCCTCGCCCCGGAGGTCGGTGGTCGACCACGTCGGATCGAGGCCCGGGCTGACGAGGCGGATCGGCCCCTGGCCGGGGTGAGGTTCGACCTCCCACAGCAGCGCCACCCGGTCGCCGTGCCAGCGCACGGCGTAGGAGATCGTGCCGAACGCGGTGGGGGCGTCGTGCACCTCCCACCCCTGGCCGAACCAGTCCTCGGGCACCAGCGTGGACAGGGCCAGGACGTCCTCGTCGGTGCCGTCGCCGGGCAGCTCGGCCGGCGGGACCTCGCGCACCAGCAGGTCGCGCACGAACATCAGCAGCTCGGCCGACGCCCACCCGTGGTGGCCGTCGCCCATGCAGCCACCGTCGAGGCGCGGGTGGATCGCCTCCGGCCAGGTCCAGGTCGGGGTCGCGACCTCGAGCAGCCAGGCCAGCCGGTCGAGGCTGCGCCGGTCCCCTGCCCGCAGCTCGACGGCGGCGAGCTGCATCGTCAGGTACGTGCCGAGGCCGCTGTGGCTGATCCCCTGGTAGAAGGCGCGGCCGTCGGCCAGTGTGAACCGCTCCCGGAGCGCATCCGCGGTGGCGGCGATCCGCTCGTCGTCCGGCGGGAGCAGCCCGAGGGGTGCGCACGCCGCGAGCGAGCCGATGGCGCCGGAATCGACGCGCCGCCGCGGCCCGGCCGGGATGGCCGGGGTGCCCAACCGCTCGGCCGTGAGCGCCAGCGAGGCCTCGACGTCGGACCACATCGCGCGGGCGAACCGGTCGGCGTCGTCGGCCGCGTCGGGCTGGGCGATGGCCCGCAACAGCTCCGCGCCGGCCCACAGGCCGGCGACGCCCCAGAAGTCGTCCCAGTAGAAGTGGTCGAACGGGCCCAGGTGCTCCGCCGACACACCCGCAGGGAGCAGCCCCGTCACCGCCGGGTCGGCCTTGCGCTTCCCCTTGGCGGCGCGGCGCTTCTTGTCGATCCAGTGGACGGCCTTCGCGATCGGGCCGACCATGCCCTCCACCAGGCCCGCGTCCCGGGTGAGCCGCCAGTGCCGGGCGAGGGTGACCAGCGCGGCGCCGTTCGCATCCCACTCGTTGGTCTGGCTGAAGAAGAACCCGTCGGTGCGCTGGCGACCCGGGTACGACCGGAGCACCTGGGCGACCTCGTCGTGGTGGCCGTAGTGGTCGAGCGCGCCCAGCAGGTACGCGGCGTCGCGGAACCAGAAGCGGTGGTAGGTGGCGGGGCCCGGCGTGATGTCCTCGCCGTCGTGCAGCAGCAGCAGGTAGCGGCGGCTGGCGGCCACGGCCTCGGCCAGCCGGTCGTCGGGCAGGACGAGGCGCATGCCGCGGTCGGTCTGGGCCTGCCAGCCCTTGGCCACCGCCTCAGCGGGCGGCAACACGTCGGGGAACGCGGGCGCCTGGGTCAGCCGCCGGTGCGTCAGGCCGGCTCGCCGGGTGCGGGCCTCGGGGTCGAGCGGGATCGCCACCCGGAACGTCGCCCCGTGGGCCAGCGGGTACACGAACGCGGCCTGGGCCAGGCCGGCCCGGTCGCGCACGGGTGCGCCCCACCGCTCGGCGGCCGCACCGGACAGCACGGTCGCGGCCGAGTCGCCGTCGTGGAACGTCGAGCCGGCCACGCGCATGGGCGGCTTGGGCAGGAGCAGCGCCACGCGGCCGTCGACCGCCACGGTGCTGCCCCGCAGGTCGATGCGCTCGATCACCGACAGCCCCTCGGGCGTGTAGGGCCGCACGGCCAGGGCGAGCGCGACCGGCGCCTTGGACCGGTTCTCGACCTCGACGACGACCATCTCCCCGCCGCCGTCCGACGAGCTGCGCTGCACCGCGTACACGCGCTGGACCGCGTCTCCGGACGGGATGCTCATCGCCGTCTCCACGACGGGCGACGCGCCGATGAGCCGCTGGCGCACCCCGACCTCGCGCGAGGGGAGGTGCCAGCGGTCGTCCCCGCCGATCCACCAGTCGAGCGACCAGCCGTCGTACCAGGGCGTGACGAGGCCGCGGGGATCGACGATCGCCTCCCACGGGGAGTCGAGGTTGCCGACCGGCGTCCAGTTCCGCTGCGTCACGTTCGTGAGGAACGGCAGGTGCCCCCGCGGCACGAACGCCGGCGACGTGGGATCGAGCTGGCGCTCCAGCCAGTACGGCCACACCCAGTCCGGCCCGATCTGGGCGGCCGACCGCGTACGCAAGGCGCGGAAGACCGTGCGGGCGCCGACCGGCATCAGCTCGCTCGGCAGCTCCACCTCGACGTCCTCGCCGAGGCGCTGGAAGGTGGAGAGGTGGCGGACGGCGTCGTCGGTGATGCGCAGCCGCCCCATGAGGCGGCGCAGCATCCAGGCGCGAATCGGCATCGGTCGGTCTTTCCTCAGTGTCCCGGCACTAGTGGTGCCGCTCGTAAGTTCGTCGGTGGATCGGCGAGTCGGGGGCGTCGCTCGGAAGGACGCAGGAGGAAGGCGCATCCGTAGATGCGACGACGAGGAGGACGCCGCGAGCGGCGTCATCCGGCCGGCGATACACGGCGGGACTTGCGAGCGGCACCACTAGCTCATGCCGTGCAGTTCGGACCGGTGGTCGCGCTTCAGCAACCCCCGGTAGGCGTCCGTGGCTCGGCAGCCCCCGTGGATCACCTCGTGGATCTCCTGCGCGATCGGCATCTCGACGTCGAAGCGCTCGGCCAGCTCCACCACGACCTGCGACGTCTTGATGCCCTCGGCCACCATCTTCATCTCGGCCACGATCTCGTCGATCGTCCGGCCCTTGCCCAGCTGCTCGCCCACGTACCGGTTGCGGCTCTGGCGCGAGATGCAGGTGGCCATGAGATCGCCCATCCCGGCCAGGCCCGCGAACGTCATCAGCCGGCCCCCCATCGCGAGGCCCAGCCGGGAGATCTCGGCGAGACCGCGGGTGATGACCGCGGCGCGGGTGTTGTCGCCGGTGCCCAGACCGTCGGCCATGCCCGAGGCGATGGCGACGACGTTCTTGAGCGCACCGGCGACCTCGCAGCCGATCACGTCGGGGTTGGTGTAGACCCGGAACAGGTCGCCGGCGAAGATGCGCTGCAGCTCCCGGGCGATGTGGTCGTCGCTGAACGCGACGACCGTGGCAGCCGCGTGACCGGCCAGGATCTCCTTCGCCAGGTTCGGCCCCGTGAGGACGCCGACGGGGTGGCCGGGCAGCTCCTGCTCGATGACCTGGGTCATGCGCAGGTGCGAGCCGACCTCCAGCCCCTTCGCGAGGCTGACGACGGGGATCCACGGCCGCACGAACGACGAGAGGTCGCGCAGCGTGTCCCGCATGCCGTGCGACGGGACGCCCATCACGAGCACATCCGCGTCGCTGACGACCTCCTCGAGCGACGAGCTGGCGGACAGCTCGTCGGGCAGGTCGAAACCCGCCAGGTACTCGCTGTTGCGGTGATCCTCGGAGATCTCGACGGCCAGTTCCGGGCGGCGGGCCCACAGCACGGTCGGCGCGTTGCGGCACGCGAGCGTGGCGACCGTGGTGCCCCACGACCCGGCACCGACCACGGCGACACGGATGGGCATGCCGCCACCGTAACCGGCGCCCGATCGGTTGCCCTGGCCGTCGTCAGGCCGAGCGGCCGGCGGTACGCTGCGCGGCAGTGACAGTCACGAGGTCCGCCGCGGTGGTCGTGCCGGTCAAGGCCTTCACACAGGCCAAGGTCCGGTTGGCGAGCGCTCTCGACCCTGGTGAGCGGGCTGACCTGGCCCGACACATGGCCGAGATCGTGCTCCTCGCGGCCGACCCGCTGCCCGCGGTCGTGGTGTGCGACGACGCCGAGGTCCGGTCCTGGGCGGAGCGCTCGGGCGCCACGGTCGTCTGGTGCCCGGGCCGTGGCCTCAACGGCGCGGTGTCCGACGGCGTCGCGGCCCTGCGGCGCGACGGCGTCGCGCACGCGATCGTCGCCCACGCCGACCTGCCGCTCGCCACGCGCCTCGACTGGCTGGCGGACTTCCCGGGCGTGTCGCTGGTGCCGGACCGGCGCTTCGACGGCACGAACGTGCTGGCGCTGCCCACCGACGTCGATTTCACCTTCTCCTACGGTGCCGGATCGTTCAGCCGCCACCGCGCCGAGGCGGCCCGGCTCGACCTGCCCGCCCGCGTCGTGCAGGACCCGCACCTCGGCTGGGACGTCGACCTGCCCGCCGACCTCGCCTACCCCGGGGTGCCCGCGTGGGCGGAGCCGGCGACGGGCTCCGACGAGCCCACCCCGGTCACCACGCCCACGGGCGCGCTCGTCAACCGGCTCTCGTGAGCACCATCGACCTCGACCTGGCGGTCCCGAACCGGGCGCTCGCGATCGCGGCGCACCCGGACGACATCGAGTTCGGGTGCGGGGCCACGCTCGCCAAGTGGGCCGCGGCCGGATGCGTCGTCCACCACCTCGTGTGCACCGACGGCTCCAAGGGCACGTGGGACCCCGAGCAGGACCTCGCCGACCTCGTCGCCCAGCGGCAGGCGGAGCAGCGCGAGGCGGCCAAGGCGCTCGGCGCCACCGGCGAGGTCGTGTTCCTCGGCTGGCCCGACGGCGAGCTCGACTCCGGGCTCCGGCAGCGCTGGCAGGTGGCGTACTGGATCCGCCGGTTCCAGCCCGACGTCGTCCTCGGCCACGATCCGTGGAAGCGCTACCGGCTCCACCCGGACCACCGCCACGCCGGCTTCCTCACCGTCGACGGCGTGGTCGCCGCCCGCGACCCGCACTTCTTCCCCGAGCAGCAGATCCCCCACCACCGCCCGCAGGCCATGCTGCTGTTCGAGGCCGACGAGCCCGACCACGTCGAGCAGGTCGACGACGCGGACGTGGCCCGCAAGCTCGCCGCGCTCGAAGCCCACCGGTCGCAGCTCCTCTCGACGATGTTCGTCGACCTCGAATCCCCGGAGGGCGAGGCGCAGCTGGCCACGTTCCGGGCCAAGGTGCGCGACCGGCTCGTCGAGCACGGTCAGCTCGCCGGCGTGCCGTGGGGCGAGGCGTTCAAGGCGCTCACCGACCTCTGAGCGGCGGGCGCCCCGATCGGGCCCGGCGTCAGTTCAGCGACGGGTGGGCCGGGAAGTTCGCGAGCATCGCCACCTTGCCGCCCTGGCGCCGCAGCACCGAGCGCCACATGGCCTCGGGATCGGGGGCGAACACGTCGTCGGCCACCGCGGGGACGACCAGCCAGGCGCTCTCGGCCAGCTCGGCCTCCAGCTGGCCGCCGCCCCAGCCCGAGTAGCCGGCGAAGAAGCGGATGCCGGACAGCCGTCCCACCAGCTCGTCGGGCTCGAGGTGCAGGTCGACGGTGCCGACATCGCCGAGCACCGGCGTCCAGCCCGGCACCGGCACGTCCGTCGCCGCTCGCCGACCGAGGGCGAGCACGCCGTTCTGCTCGACCGGCCCGCCCATGTAGAGCACCGACGGCGAGGCCGCCAGCCCCGACCACTCGTTCAGCACCGTGTCGACCTCCAGCTCGGTCGGCCGGTTGAGCACGACCCCGAGGGCGCCGTCGGCGTTGTGCTCGATCATGAGCACGACGGACCTGTCGAAGTTCGGATCGCCGAGCAGGGGCTCGGCGATCAGGAGCTTTCCGACCGTGCTGTCGACTGGGGTCACCTCGTCCAGCATGCCGGATGCGAGACCGGCCGCGCGCCGCACCCGTCCTGACCTCGACATGCGGGTGTCGGGAGGCTCGATCGCCGGTCCCGGGGCGGTTCCCGACGCCGGTCGTCGACCCCCGGACCTAGTCGCCGGGGTGGTCGCCGGCCATGCCGTCGATCAGCTCGCGGACGAGGTCCACGTGGCCGGCGTGGCGACACGTCTCCTCGACCATGTGGATGAGCACCCACCGCAACGATGGCTCGTCGCCGCGGCTGGTGGTGCCCGTGTCGTCGAGGTCGAGCTCCCTGATCACCTTGTCCGACGCCGCCCGCGCCCGCTCGTAGAACGCCAGGATGTCGGCCGTCGACTCACCGGCCTCGACCCGCAGATCGGCCTCGGGGTCGTCGTCGACGAACGGCAGCGGCTCCGTCTCGCGCCCGAACGTCTCGCAGAACCAGCTGTACTCGACCGCGGCGAGGTGCTTCACCATGCCCAGCAGGCTCGTGCCCGACGGCACCATCGACCGGCGCAGGTCGTCGTCGCCGAGGCCCTGCAGCTTCCACACGACGGCGTCGCGGTGGCGGTCGAGCGCCACCCACAGCATCTCCTTCTCGCTGCCTGTGAACGGAACGCGTCGCATGCGGGAGTCCTACCACGGGTGCGCGACGATCGGCCGGTGAGTACGACGATCGACATGCCGACGTGGGACGATGCCGCCGACCACTTCGACGACCAGCCCGACCACGGGCTCATCGACCCCACCGTGCGCGGCGCCTGGATCGCGCTGATGCGGTCGGTGCTCCCGGCGGGCCCGTGCCAGGTCGCCGACCTCGGCTGCGGCACCGGCACCCTGTCCGTGCTGCTGGCGGGCCTCGGGCACCGCGTGCACGGCGTCGACCTGTCCCCCCGGATGCTGGACCGGGCGGTGGCCAAGTCCGCCGGCCTGAGCCACGCGCTCCCCCGCGCTGCCACCATCGCCGTCGCCGGGGCGGGCGCCACGTTCGCCCGGGGCGATGCCGCACGGCCGCCGTTGCGGACCCGGTCGTTCGACGTCGTGCTGGCCAGACACGTCCTCTGGGCGCTCGACGAGCCGGCCGCGGTCCTCGAGCGCTGGGCCGACCTGCTGGCACCGGACGGGCGCCTCGTGCTCATCGAGGGCCGCTGGTCGACAGGCGCCGGCATCGAGTCGGCACGGCTGAGCGAGCTCGTGCGGACGATGGGCGGCGATCCCGAGGTCCGGCCGCTGTCGGATCCCCGCTACTGGGGCGGCCCGATCACCGACGAGCGCTACGCGCTGGTCGCCGAGCTCTGACCGGTCACACCGACCCCATACCCTGGCGGGCATGGGGTGGCGGGAGCAGCACAACAGCAACGACGAAGTCCCCGAGCTACGGGATCCCGTGGAGATCTTCAGCTCTGGAAGCGGGATGATCGTCGAAGGATCGCCCACAGCGGTGACGGCGTTCGTCGACCAGATGCTCGATGCCACCAGAGAGGTCGGCGGACGATGGAGACACTTCGTCGTCGACGGGCTCCACGTCGCCGGCGACATCACAGCGCTCCGCCAGACACACCGTGAATACTTCGAGTTCTCCGAACCCACCGGACTCGCTGCGAGTAGGCGATCTCGGCTCAGGTCCCGTCCTCCGTGCGACTGGCCAGGATCTGCTCTCGCAGGATGTCGGCGTGGCCGGTGTGGTGTGCGAGCTCACGCAGCACCTGCAGTTGCAGCGCCCAGACCGGGCGCGGACCTCGGCCGTCGACGATCTCGTCGCCGCCCTTGTCGGCGAGCTGCCTGCGGGACTGCTCCCAGCGCGTCCGGTACGCCGACTGCACACCGGCGATCGTGTCGCCCCTGGCCAGCCTGAACGAGGCTGCCACCGTGCTCGGGATGCCGATGGCCTCATATGACCGACCACTGAGGGCCTGGTCGAACCACACCCCTTCCACGAACGTCGCATGCTTGACGAGACCGAGGAGCGTCGTCTCAGACGGCACCAGGCGCCGGCGAGCCTCCTCCTCTGTCAGCCCGTCCAATGCGTCGTGGAGGCGCATCCGATACTCGTCGATGAGCTCCTCGACGCGCAGGCGTTGCTCGACGATCCAGTCAGAGGACGGTCCTTGCGGCATCTCGCGATCCTACGAAGGAGGCGCACAGGCCGAGCACGATGGATCTCTGATCGCGGGGAGGGTGGGGCGGCCCGTGGCCGCGGCCGCCGCTCCGCTCGCTGCCGCAAGTGCTCCGAAGTGGCTCTTCGTGCGCGTTCGATGCGCTCGGCGATCAGGGCCCATCGACTACGGGCTTCACGATCCGTGCCGGGACGCCAACGACGAGGACGGCGGGTGGGACGTCGGCCGTGACGACCGCGCCGGCGGCCACCACGGCGTCGTCACCGATCGTGACTCCCTGGAGGATCGTGGCGCCGGCACCGATCCAGACGTTGCGTCCGACGACGATCGGCGCCGTGGTGACCTGGCGTCGACGCAGTGCGGGATCGAGCGGGTGGCCGGAGCTGATGAGTCGGACACCGGGGCCGAGCATCACGTCGTCGCCGATTTCGATCCCGCCGATGTCGTCGAGCCGACAACCCTGGTTGACGAAGACGTTCCGGCCGATGCGCAGATTCATGCCGCAGTCGCTGTACACCGGTGGGATCAGGTGGAGCGTCGGATCGGCGGGCTGTCCGGTGAGCTCGCTCCAGGCTTGTGCGATCTGCTCACGGCAGTCGTAGGGGATTGCGTTGAGCGCCTCGGTGCACCGAACGGCCCGCCGCACGCCTTCTGCCATCTCACGCGATTCCGGCGTGTTGGCGTCGATCGTCCGCTCCGGGGCCATCCCGCATTCTCGCGTCACCGCTAACGCCACCAGATGACGCTGCCAGCACCGCCAGGACCACGACACGCTTCATCAGGACAGCCGGCCCCGGTGGCAGCCACGAATCATCGAAATCGATCGGCTGCGGCCTCCACCTGCTCCCGGAATCGCTGCTGATCAGCAATGTCGCGGATGTGGAGGTTGTCGTGCCCCTTCAGTAGGCCGGCAGAACCGTCGATCAGCTCGCGGACGATGTCCGCATGGCCGGCGTGACGCTGCGTTTCGGACGTGACGTGCGCCAGGACCTGATGGAGCGTGACCGTCGCGTCTCCCCACCAGGGCACGCGACCGATGGCGTCCAAGGGGAGCTCGCTGATGGTGGCATCCGCGATGTCCCAGGCCGCTCGATAGTTGGTGACGATGTCCTGGGTGGACTCGTCGGGGGTGGCCCAGAACTCGGCGTTCGGCTCGGCGTCGCCGGTGAGCACCACTGCCATGCTCGGAGCCGACTTTCGACGGCGGAGGCTTCGCCACCGCCTCGGTGAGGTGTCGCCGGCTCGTCCGAACACCTCGCCGAAGTAGCCGAGGTGGGTCGCCGTGCTGTGCTTGACCAGGCCGAGCAGGTTGGTGCCGGTCGGCGTCAGCGGTCGGCGCATGTCGTACTCACCGAGTCCGTCGAGCTTCCACACCAGCGTCTCGCGCGCACCTCGCAGGTAGAGGTGCAGCTGCTTCTTCACGTCCACGTTCGCCATCGCATCCCCCCAACGGTGAAGGCATGATCGCAGGCGCAGGGAATCGGTGAGGGCCCTCGGATCGGTCGGCTGAATCCCATGAGATAACGCTGGTTATACGAACAGGTGTTCGGCTACGGTGACGGCATGTCGCTGGCCGCCGAGCACCATGACGTTCCCGTCGAGGCTGGGCGTCACCTGTCGGTGGTTCGCACCGAGGCGGACGATCTGATCTCCCGGCTGGGCGAGCTCGCAGGACACATCCACGCTGCTCAGGCCGAGATGACCCTGCTCCTGGGTCGGCTCGACGCCTGCGACGGGTGGCACGGCGTCGGCCTTCGCTCGATCGGGCACTGGGCGTCCATCGCACTCGGCGTCGACGCCACCGTCGCCAACGCCCAAGCCCGCGCCGGCCGCCGGCTCACCACGCTCCCCGCGCTGGCGAACGCCGCCCAAGCGGGCGAGCTTGGGTGGGACAAGGTCCGTCTCCTCGACCGCGTCGCCGAACCCGCGAGCGAGAACGAGTGGCTGAGCCTCGCCCGCGAGATGTCTGTCGGCCAGCTTCGCCGGGTCGTGTCCGCCTACCGGCGCGCCAGCGACGACGAACCCAGCGACGATCATCCGGGCGGCGAGTCCCCGACGGATCGGGCCCGCCGGCGCCGGGGCATCTGGCTCTTCGACGAGCCCGACGGCCTCGTGCGCGTCACCGCTCTGCTCGAGTCTGACGACGCCGCCGTTCTCCGAGCTGCGCTGGCCGCCCACCTCGAGCTCCTCTGGCGCGTCGACGACGACGCGACCAACTCCCCCGACGACCGCAACCTCGCCGACGCCAGCGCCACCACGGACGAGACCGGCCGAGTCGACGACACCAGCGAAGGTCGTGCCCCCGCCCCGGCCGACGACGGCCACACCGACGGCGACGATCGCGACCCCCGGCGTGCGGCCGACGACGGTCCCACCGCGCCCGAGGGGCAACCGGCGTCCGCCGGCGAGGTCGATCCCACGCTCGCCGCCGCCGACCCACTCGCCACGCGCCGGGTCGATGCCCTTGTGTCGCTGCTCCGCACCGCGCTCGCCCAGCCCGGTGTGCCCGACCTGGCCGACGACTCCACCCAGGTCATGCTCCACATCGACCACGACCTCCTCGCCGGCCACACCGACGTGGGCCGCAGCCACTACGCCCACGGGCCCTCCCTCTGCGCCGACACCGCCCGGCGGGCCTGCTGCGACGCGGTGGTCCGCGCCTTCGTCCAAGACAAGAAGGGCCAAGCGCTCGCCATCGGGCGCAGCACCCGTACGCCCAACCGGTCACAACGCCGAGCCCTTCGCGTCCGCGACGGCGGCTGCGCCTTCCCCGGCTGCCAGGCCAGGCTCTGGCTGGACGCCCATCACGTCCAGCACTGGGCTGAGGGCGGCGCGACCGACCTCGAGAACCTCGCGCTGCTGTGTCGCCACCATCACCGACTCCACCACGAGGGCGGCTACACGATCACGATGGTCGACGGCCGACCGCGCTTCCACCGCCCCGACGGCACGCCGATCGCCCCGCCGCCGCCACCGGCACCCGACCCATCACGTGGCCTTCCGACACTCCGCCGGCACCACGCCGACCGGGGCGCCGACATCGACCGCCATACCGCCGGCGCCCTCAGCGGTGGCGCCGCCGGCTGGTCGCCCCAGCACGCGCTCGACGCGCTGCTCAGCTGAGCCGCGACAGACTGCCTCCCGTGACCGACGACGCCAGCAACGCACCCGGTGCCCTCGCCGACGGGAGCTACGACGCGCTCGTCGTCGACGCCGTCGAACACGATGATGGGTCGGTGTCGGTCGACCTGACGATCATCGCCGGGGCCTCGAAGGGCGAGGTCGTGACGTTGCGGGCCACCGGGCTGGAAGGCGACCCGCTCGACCTGCTGGGGGTGCCGGCCACGATCACGGTCGCCGGCGGCTCCCCGTCAGTCCGCTTCGAGCCCTGATCGCACGCCGGCGGCCGCAGCGGCGGCCTCCGCGTCATCGGCGTACTTGCCGCGGGGCCAGAAGAAGCCGCGCAGGCCGTCCTTGCGGTTGCGGGGCACGACGTGGGTGTGCAGGTGGGGGACGCTCTGGCTGATCCGGTTGTTGATCGCCACGAACGAGCCGGCCGCGCCGAGGCCGGCGGGGCTCTCCATCGCCCGGGCCAGCCGCTGGGCCCGCCCGAAGTACGGCCCGACGTGCTCCCCCGGCAGGTCCGGCAGCGTCTCCACGTGCTCGCGGGGCACGAGCAGCGTGTGGCCCGGGAACAGCGGACGGGTGTCGAGGAACGCCAGCGCCAGCTCGTCGTCGAGCACGACGTGGGCCGGCTGGCGACCGGCGACGATCTCACAGAACACACAGGGCCGTGACGGCATGGGCCGCACGTTACGGCGGCCGTAGGGTGGCCCCGTGCGCGTGTCGCTGATGATCACCTGCGTCGTCGACGTCGTCGCCCCCGACGTGGCCGAGTCGGCGGTGCGGGTGCTGCGTGCCGCCGGATGCGAGGTCACGTGCAACCTCGCCCAGACGTGCTGCGGCCAGCCGGCGTGGAACGCCGGGTTCGCGGAGGACGCTGCCAGGGTCGCCCGCACCACGCTCGACGCGCTGGAGGCCGACCTCGACGCCGGAGCCGATGCGGTGGTCGTGCCCGCCGGGTCGTGCGCCACGATGATCCGGCTGTTCTGGCCCGAGCTGTTCGAGATCGTCGGCGACCACGACGCCGCCCGCCGCGCCCGACGGATCGGCGAACGCACCCGCGAGCTGTCTGAGCTGCTGGCCGAGCGCGCCGACCACCTGCCGCCGCTGCGGCTCGGGCGCCCAGTGCGAGTTGCGTTGCACGAGAGCTGCCACATGCTCCGGGAGCTGCGCATCGTCGAGCAGCCCGCTGCGCTGGCGGGCGCTGTCGAGGGATGCGAGGTGGTCGCCTGGGACGGATCGGACCGGTGCTGCGGGTTCGGCGGCACGTTCAGCATCAAGCTGCCGGAGGCGTCGGTGGCGATGGCCGACGAGAAGCTGCGCGCGCTCACCGACGGCGCGCCCGAGGCGGAGGTGCTGGTGGGCTGCGACACGTCGTGCCTCATGCACCTGGAGGCCCGCGCCGCGGCGACCGGGCGACCCGTGCACGTCCGCCACCTGGCCGAGGTGCTGGCCGCAGGGCTGCCGGAGGACGAGGTGTGACCGGCCATCTGCTGCCGGGGACCACCCTGCGGCAGCGCACCGCCGACGCCGTGGCGGACGAGCGGCTGCGCGGCAACGTCGCCCGGGCGGTCGACCGCTTCGCCGGCCACCGCACCACCGGGCTTGCCGAGCTGCACGACGCCGACGGACTGCGGCGGGCGGCCCGGGCGGCCAAGCAGCAGGTGCTCGCCGACCTGCCGGCCCTGCTCGAGCGGTTCGCCGACCAGGTGCTCGCACGGGGCGGTCACGTGTGCTGGGCGCCGACCGCCGCGGACGCCCGCCGCTACGTCGTCGACGTCGTCGAGCGGGCGGGGGCGACGCGGGTGGCGAAGTCCAAGTCGATGGCGACCGAGGAGATCGACCTGAACCCGGCGATCGAGGCCGCCGGCGCCGAGGTGGTCGAGACCGACCTCGGCGAGTGGATCATCCAGCTCGCCGGCGAGACGCCGAGCCACATCATCGCCCCCGCGCTCCACAAGGACCGGCACCAGATCAAGGACCTCTTCGTCGACACGGTGGCGGCGCCACCGACGCTCGACACCGCCCCGACCGAGCTGGTGGCGTTCGCCCGGCGGCGCCTGCGCGAGGTGTTCCTCGCCGCCGAGGTCGGCATCACGGGCGCCAACATCGGCGTCGCCGAGACCGGCTCCGTCGTGCTGGTCACCAACGAGGGCAACGGGCGGCTGGTCACCGCGCTCCCCCGGGTGCACATCGCCGTCCTCGGCATGGAGCGACTCGCCGCCGACTGGCACCAGGCCGACCTGCTGCTCGCGCTGCTCGCCCGCTCCGCCACCGGCCAGCGGCTGTCGTCGTACACGAGCATCGTCACCGGTCCGAGCGGCGACAGCGAGATCGACGGCCCGGACGAGCTCCACGTCGTGATCCTCGACAACGGCCGCAGCGACCTGCTCGGCGGCGAGTACCACGAGATGCTCGACTGCATCCGCTGCGGCGCCTGCCTCAACGTGTGCCCCGTCTACCGCCAGACCGGCGGCCACGCCTACGGGTGGGTGTACCCGGGGCCGATGGGGGCGGTGCTCACCCCGCTGCTGGCCGCCGACCAGCCCGAGGCCGCCGAGGTGGCGGGGGCGTCGACGCTGTGCGGAGCGTGCATGGACGCGTGCCCGGTGCAGATCCCGCTGCAGGACATGCTGCTCGCCCTGCGACGGGACCGGGCGGCCGACGCCGGCGGGCCGGAGCGGGCGGCGTGGCGGGCGTGGTCGTCCGCCTGGTCCGACCCCGTCCGCTACGGCGCCACCACCCGGGCGGCGACATGGGGGCGGTGGGCGGCGGACCTCGCCGGGCGGCTCCCCGTCGGGCGCGACTGGGCCGCGGGGCGGACCGTGCCCCGCCCGGCCGACGAGCGCTTCCGAGACCGCTGGCGGCGGGGCCTCTGATGGGACGCGAGGTGGGCGACCGCGCCGCGTTCCTCGCCCCGGCCCGGCAGCGGCTGGCCGGGGACATCTTCACCAACCCGGTCCACGTGCCGCCGACCCCCGCGCCCGGAACGCCCGTGCCCCTCCCCGGCTACCGCAACCTCGATCCAGACGACCTCGTCGCCACCTTCTCGGCGGCGGTCGCCCACGCAGAGGGCACCTGTCACGTCGCCGCGGGCGAGGTGCCGGACGAGCTGCTGGACCGGCTGGCGGACGAGCTCGCCGGTCGCTCCGCCGTCACGAGCGTCGAACCCGAGGCGGTGGCGGTGGGACGTCGCCTGGCGGACCGGGGCGTGTCGGTCTCGCCCGCCACGACCGAGACGGCGGCGCAGGCCGCCCTGGGCATCACGGGTGCCGCGGCTGCGGTCGCCGCCACCGGCTCCGTCGTGCTCGACAGCCACCGCGCGGGCGGGCGCATCGCCTCGCTGCTACCCACCGTCCACCTGTGTGTCGTGTCCGTGAACACTCTGGTCGCGACGCCGGCGGACGTTCTGCGCCGCCTAGGGTCCGCGGGTGATGCGCTGCCCTCGTCGTTGGTGCTGGTCACCGGTCCCAGTCGGACCGGGGACATCGAACAGCTCCTCACGCTGGGCGCCCACGGTCCCACCGCCCTCCATGTGGTGGTGGTGACGGATGGGCCGGGCCGCGCATCCACCAGCCGGGCGGGGTGACCCGCTTGACTGGCGATTGGTGACAGTCCGGCTCACGTGGGGGTTCCGTTGACCGATTCCACCCTGGACGCGCGCGTCTACGTTCTCGATACGTCGGTACTGCTCTCGGATCCGCGGGCCCTCGGGCGCTTCGCGGAGCACGAGGTGGTGATCCCGCTGGCCGTGCTCACCGAGCTCGAGGCCAAGCGCCACCACCCCGAGCTCGGCTGGGCCGCCCGCGAGGTGCTGCGGATGCTCGAGGAGCTGCGGCTGGGCCACGGGTCCCTGCTGCGGCCGATGCCGGCGAACGAGGAGGGCGGCACGCTCCGGGTCGAGGTCAACCACACCGACACCGCGGGCTTCCCTGCCGCGTTGAGCGGCGAGACCAACGACCACCGCATCCTCGCCGTTGGGCGCAACCTGGCCGCCGAGGGCCGCAAGGTCACGGTCGTCACCAAGGACCTGCCGCTGCGGCTCAAGGCGTCGATCGTCGGGCTCGACGCCGACGAGTACCGCAACGAGCTGGCCAGCGACAGCAACTGGTCGGGGGTGACCGAGCTCGACGTCGACGGTGGCACCATCGACACGCTGTACGACGACCACGTCGTCGACCTGGCCGAGGCCCGCGACCTGCCCTGCAACACCGGTGTGGTCCTGCATGCCGGCAGCCAGTCGGCGCTCGGGCGGGTGCACGAGGACAAGCGGGTGCACCTCGCCCGCAGCGACCGCTCGCTGTTCGAGGTGCGGGGGCGGTC
>DASUQS010000043.1:0-2877 GCA_036280455.1 Acidimicrobiales bacterium | reverse complement strand
TGGCGCGGCCTCCCCGCTGACGTCGGCGTGCTCACGGAGCCATCGCGGCGCGGACAGGGGCTCGCCCGTCGCCTCGTCGGCACGATGGTGGCCGACGCGCTCCCTGCGGTGGCTGTCGTCCGCTACCGCGCACTCGCATCCAACGTCGCCTCGCTCGCGGTCGCCCAGCGGCTCGGGTTCGAGCCGTACGGCCGGAACTTTCGCGCTCGCCGCCCGTCGCCCGTGTGACACCGGCCGCCCGGACAGAGGCGCGGCGGCGGGTGCACGTCCTCCGGCCCCGACTCCGCCCCCGCTGCCGGAGCCCTCAGGCGTGCGGCGGGTCGCAGTGGAGGGTGCCGTCGATCACCGTCACGGCCCGGCCCGACAGGACGACGCGATCGCCGGTCAGGCACATGCCGACGATGCCGCCCCGCGCCGAGGCCTGCTCGCCGGTGAGCTCCGTGCGGCCCGTCCGCTCGGCCAGCCAGGGCGCCAGCACGCAGTGGGCGGCCCCTGTGACCGGGTCCTCGTCGATGCCCAGCGCCGGCGCGAACACGCGGGCCACCGAGTCGATGCCGTCGCGATCGCCCGACGCCGCGGCGGCGACCATGTGCCCGCCGAGGGCCAGGATGGCGGCGCTGTCAGGCGCGGCGGACCGCACGTCGGCGGCGGTCGCCAGCTCCACCAGCGTCCACCCGTTCGTCGTCGACCACACGCCGAGGACGGTCGTGGACGGCACGCCGAGCGCCGGGCCCCAGTCGGGCGGGTCGGCCACCGGGGTGGGCCGCGTGGCGGGGAAGTCGAGGGTGATCGCACCGTCGCCCGCCGGACCGCAGACCAGCACCCCGCTGCGGGTGTGGAACCGGCGCTCGCCGCCCAGCACGTGGGCCGCGGCCAGGGTGGCGTGGCCGCAGAGGTCGACCTCGACCGTCGGCGTGAACCAGCGCAGGTCGTGGTCGCCGTCGTCCCGCGGCGTCACGAACGCCGTCTCCGACAGGTTCAGCTCGGCGGCCACCGCCTGCATCCACCCGTCGGTGGTCGGAGCGACGAGCACGCACACCCCTGCGGGATTGCCGCGAAACGGCGTGTCGGTGAACGAGTCGACGATCGTGATGTCCTGCGCCATCGCCCGAGACTACGAGCGGAGGGAGGCACCGACGCCGCCGGTTTCCGACGTGTGAACACCTTGTTTCGCGCATTGACCAGGGGCTCCATATTTTCGAGACTCCCTCGAAATGAGCCCGACCGCACCTCCCGATCCGTCCACCACCACTGCCGCCAGCCCACCGGCGACCGCCACCACGACCGGAGCGCGCGACCACGCCCGGGCGATGGCCGGCACGCAGGTCGACACGATGCCGACGGTCCCTCCCGCCACCGCGACCGACCTTCCGCCCGGCGTCGAGCCGACCGACGTCCTCTGGGACGAGGTCGTCGCGGGCGGCGGGTACTCCTGGGGCGTGCTCCCCCGGGGCGCCCGGCTCCGCCTGACCGACACCCACGGCGACGCCTGCGCCGCGCTCCTGCTCCACCGCGCCGATCATCCGACCGAACGGCTCAACGTGGCCGACACCGTGAAGGTGCAGTGGCAGGCCTACCTCGGCGAGGGCGCCCTCCTGCTCTCCGGGGTGGGACGGGTGCTGGCCGCCGTCGTCGAGGACACCTCCGGACGTCACGACGCCTTGTGCGGCACCACGACGGCGCGGGCGAACGAGGCCCGCTACGGCGAGGGCGCCCCCCACACCGCCTGCCCGAACGGTCGCGACCACCTCGCGCTGGCCCTGACCAAGGCCGGACGCTCCCGCCGGGAGGTCGCCCCCAACATCAACCTGTTCAAGGGGGTCACCGTCGAGCCCGACGGCGCCCTCACCTTCGCCGGCGAGCCCCGACCAGGGGCCCACGTCGAGCTCCGGGCCGAGATGCCCCTCCTCGTGTCGATGGCCAACGTCCCCCACCCGCTCGACCGCCGCACCGCCTACACGGCGACGGCGCTGCGGGTCACGGCGTGGCGGGGCGACCCCGCCGCGATCGACGACCCGGCCCGCACCGCCACACCCGAGGTCGAGCGGGCCTACGCCGCGACGGACATGGAGATGAGCCGATGACCGCTACCCCGTTTTCCGGCGAGGTCCTCCACGACGAGGTCGTCGACGCCCGGGCGCCCTGGTCGCACGTCGTGCGGTCCGGGCAGTCGCTGCGCATCGTCGACCTCGGCGGCAACCAGGCGGTCGACTGCGTGCTGTTCGTCGCGGACGACCCGACCGAGCGCTACAGCGCGCCGGACACCATCGCCGCCCAGGGCAACGCCTTCCTCACCGTCGGCTCGGTGCTGCTCTCGACCGAGGGTCGTCCGATGATGACGGTCACGGGCAGCACCGTCGAGCGTCACGACACCATCGGCGGGGCCTGCTCGAAGGAGTCGAACGCCCTCCGCTACGGCTTCCACACCATGGCCCAGCACGCCTGCGTGGAGAACTTCCTCCACGAGATGGCCCGCCACGGCCTCGACGCGCGCGACCTCCAGTCGAACATCAACTGGTTCATGAACGTGCCCGTCGACCCCGACGGCACGCTCGGCATCGTCGACGGCATCTCGGCCCCCGGGCTGTGGGTCGAGGTGCGGGCCGCGGTCGACGTGCTCGTGGTCGTGTCCAACTGCCCGCAGGTCAACAACCCGTGCAACGGCTTCGACCCGACTCCGGTGCGCATGGTGGTGACCGGATGAGCATCTGGATCGCCCGGCACCCGGCCACCGAGGTCGACGACGAGGTCGTCGACGCCCGGGCGCCCTGGTCGCACGTCGTGCGGTCCGGGCAGTCGCTGCGCATCGTCGACCTCGGCGGCAACCAGGCGGTCGACTGCGTGCTGTTCGTCGCGGACGACCCGACCGAGCGCTAC
>DASUQS010000042.1:0-5212 GCA_036280455.1 Acidimicrobiales bacterium | reverse complement strand
GTTGAGGAGGGTGGTCTTGCCCGCACCGGTGCCCCCGGACACGACCACGTTGAGCCCCGCGGCGGTGGCGCCGACCAGCAGGTCGACCACGTCGGGCCCGCAGAACGCGTCGAGGGGGACGGCCGCCACGCGGAACCGTCGGATGGTGACCGCAGGCCCGTCCACGGCGAGCGGCGGCAGGACGACGTGCACCCGCGACCCGTCCGGCAGGCGGGCGTCGACCACGGGCGTGGTGCGGTCGGCCCGCAGGCCGAGAGGTGCGACGACGCGCTCGACCAGCAGGGCGATGCCGGCTGCATCGAGGGCGACCCCGGTGCGTTCGACCCGGCCGTCGCGCTCGACCCAGACCGGCCCCGGACCGTTGACGAGGATGTCGCTGATGCTGTGATCGGCCAGCAGAGGTTCGAGCGGCCCGAGGCCGCCGATGCGGGCCCGCACCCTCGCCACTGCGCATGCCACCTCGTCGCCGCCGAGCAGCGGTGCCTCGGCCCGGACGAGCGCGGCCAGCGCGTCGTCGTCGAGCGGATCGCCCGACGCTGCCGCCAGCACCCGCTCGTGCACGCGCACGTCGAGGGCGGGGTCAGGCCGCATCGCGGAGCGGGTCGAGCGAGTGGGGGAGGCGCCCGGACAGCAGGCCGGCGTCGACGAGCCGGGCGACCTTGGGATCGAGCTCGACCTGGGCCACGACCGGCACGCCGATCACGCCGCGGACGTCGGCCTTCGACAGGACCCGGCCCGGCTCGTTGACGATGACGACGCCGGTCGGTCGCAGCGGGCTCTGCGACGCGCGGCGCAGCGCGATGTAGCACGGCCGGGTGACGAGCAGGGAGTGCTGGGCACGCTCGACGACGGTGGTGACCGCCGCGTCGGTGCCGGCGTCGCGCGTGGGGTCGGCGAGGCGGCCGCAATCGACGACGGCCGGGCGGGGGGAGCGGTCGAGGAGCGCGGCCAGCACGCCCGCCCGGTCGGCACGTAGGTCGCCGTCGCCCCGCGGGAGCAGCGCGAGGCCGGGTGCGGCGTCGACCTCGATGCGGGCCAGCGCGTCGGCGGGCACCCGTGGCCCCGCCGCCAGCCACCCGGCGAGACCCGGGGACGCGGGCTCGGCGAGGCCGAGCACGGCCGGCGCGTCGCCGGCCAGGTCGGCGAGGACGACGCCCGCGGCGGCGTCGCGGGCCAGCAGCAACGCCAGCGACGCAGCGACGACGGTGGTGCCGGCACCACCCTTGGCCGACCAGCAGGCGACGAGCAACGGAAACCTCCACGACAGGCGACGACACGTACGAGGCGATGAACGCGACGGCCTGCCACGGAGGGACAGATGATCCCCGGGCACCAGCGAAGGCGGCCAACCATACTCAGAGGATCCGAGGACCATCAAGGGGCATCCTCGATGTTCTGCGGTCGCCCGGCGACGGGGCGCGGGGCGAGTGCGAGGTCGTTCAGTGGGCTGCGCCGACGGCTCGGTTCGCCCTGGTCTCGCGCGATGGCGTGCGAGGCGACCGGGCGCCGGTAGGGTCGCCGCGCGTGGAGGCTGCCTTCTTCGACCTGGACAAGACGGTCATCGCCAAGGCGTCGATGGTGGCGTTCAGCGGCCCGCTGCACCGCGCGGGCCTGCTGTCGCGCCGCATGCTGCTGCGCGCCGCGTGGGGCCAGCTCGTCTACGCCCAGTTCGGGGCCTCACCGGCCAAGCTGGACAAGCTGCGCGACTCGGTGCTGCGCCTGACGATCGGGTGGGACCAGGCCGTCATCGGCGAGATCGTGCGGGAGACCCTCGTCGACGTGGTGGAGCCGATCGTCTACGACGAGGCGCTGGAGCTGATCCGCGACCATCGCGACGCCGGCCGCAAGGTGTTCATCGTGTCGGCCTCGCCGGAGGAGATCGTGGCTCCCCTGGCCCAGTACCTGGGGGTCGACGAGGTGATCGCGACCCGCGCCGAGCTCGACGACCAGGGTCGGTACACCGGGCGCACCGAGCGCTACTGCTACGGGGCCGAAAAGGTGGTGGCCATGCGCGAGGTGGCCGAGCGCGACGGCATCGACCTGGCGGCCTCGTACGGGTACAGCGACTCGGCCACCGACCGGCCGATGCTCGAGGCGGTCGGGCACGCCGTGGCGGTCAATCCGGATCGCGACCTGCTGCGCGCCGCGAAGAGCGCGGGCTGGGAGGTGCGCCGGTTCACGCATCGGGTGAAGCTGCGCGAGCGGGTGCCGATGCCCGCTCCACGGCAGGCTGCCCTGGGGGGTGGGGCGATCGCCGCCACCGTCGGAGCCGCGATCGCGGCCCGTTGGATCTGGGAAAGACGACAGCCCCCGCCCCAGCCCCGTCGCCGCTTGGGCGGCGGAGCCGGCGCGGGGGCTGCGTCGAGGATCAGGCGGCCCGCACCTTCTTCGTGGCGAGGGTGGCGAGAGCGGCGATGACGACGAGCAGCAGAAGCTTCTTCATGGGGGCGATGCTAGCGGTCGCGACGCCGTGGATCGACGCGCCATGTGTCACACGACACGCGCTCCACCCCGCGGCGTGAGCCTGCGTGCGCGCACCGCGGCCGCTTCGGGGCTGCGTTCTGCCGGGTTCTAGTCTCATCGTTCATGCTCACGTCGCGGTCTCTGCTGCCCACTGCTCGGCAGGCCGAGGCGCGGGCCATCGGGCGTCGCACCAACCAGACGCTGCTCTTCGCGGCGGCCACGGGCGTGCTGGTGGGCGTGGCGGTGCTGGCGATCGAACGCATGACGGTCGAGGGCCTCCTCGACACGCTCGCCGAGCAACCGCTGTGGTTGCGGGCGGCCGCC
Source organism: Acidimicrobiales bacterium (assembly GCA_036280455.1). GTDB lineage: Bacteria > Actinomycetota > Acidimicrobiia > Acidimicrobiales > VFJN01 > ZC4RG19. The sequence continues at coordinate 2,425 of DASUQS010000042.1, read as the reverse complement.
CCGGCGGTCGGCCTGCTGATCGCGGCGCTGTGCCTGCGCTGGGTCGCCGGCAGCACGTCGGTGTCGACCGCCGACGAGTACATCCGCAGCTTCCACGAGCAGAGCGACGAGCGGCTGGACCCGCGCCCGGTCCTCGGCCGCATCCTGGCCAGCATCGCGACCATCGGTTACGGCGGTGCGCTCGGTCTCGAAGGCCCGTCGATCTACGCCGGGGCCGCGATCGGCTCGTCGGTGCAGCGCCGCTTCACGCGGTTCTTCTCGCGTGAGGACGCCAAGCTGCTGCTGGTGGCCGGTGCCGCGGCCGGCGTCGCCGCCATCTTCAAGGCACCGGCCGCCGGCGCGCTGTTCGCCATCGAGGTCCCGTACCGGGCCGACGTCGCCCGGCGCAACGTCCTTCCGGCGATGGTCGCGTCCGCCGCCAGCTACCTCACGTTCGCGCTGGTCGACGGCACCGAGCCGATCCTTCCCGTCGGCGGCACCCACGCCTTCGGGTGGCGCGACCTGGGCGGTGCGCTGCTCGTCGGCGTGTTCTGCGGATTGGGCGCCCGGTTGTTCAGCGCAGGGATCCGCAAGCTCCGCTCCAACGCGGTGCAGGACGTGGCGTGGGGCACGAGGATCGCCGTCGCCGGTGTGTCCCTGGCGTTGCTGGTCTGGGTGTCCGACGTCGTGGCCGATGCGCCGCTGTCGCTCGGCCCGGGCTACGACGTCATCCGTTGGGCGACCGATCCGTCCAACGGGGTCTGGGTGGTGCTGGTCATCCTGCTCGTGCGCGTGGCCGCGGTGATGGCGACCTACGGCGGCGGTGGGGTCGGCGGACTGTTCGTGCCGCTCGTGGTCACCGGGGCATTGGTGGGCCGGCTGACCGGCGACATGTTCTCCATGTCCGACACCGACCTGTTCGTGGTCGTGGGCATGGCCGCGTTCCTCGGCGCCGGCTACCGCACCCCGCTCGCCGCCGTCGTGTTCGTGGCCGAGACGACGGGCAGCCCGGCGTTCGTGGTCCCCGCCCTCCTGGCGACCGCTGCGTCCCAGCTGTTGCTCGGGGACTCGTCGTCGGTGGCGCTCCACCAGCGCACCGGTCGGCTCGGCCACCTGGAGCGGCGCTTCGAGCTGCCGATCAGCGCGGTGATCGCCACGGACGAGCGCACGGTGCCACCGGACGCCACGATCGAGGAGTTCCTGTCGGTGCACCTCGTCGGGCATCGCCGCCGGTCGGTCCCGGTGGTCGACGACGCCAACCGCTACCTCGGGATGGCCGTGCTCGACGAGGTGGTCGCCGTGCGGCGCGAGGCCTGGGCCACGACCGACGTCCGCACGATCGCCCGCACCGACGCGCCCCGGGGTCGGACGACCTGGCTGGTGCGCGACGCGGTGGGTGCGATGGAGCGCGGCGACACCGACGTGCTGGCGGTCATCGACGGCGACGACCGGTTCGTGGGCGTGGTCACCACCGACGACGTGCTGCGCCTCGACGAGATCCTCGAGCGCACCGGCTTGAGCTGACAGGTCACCGGACGGCCGGCGCCTCGGCGCCGTACGACGACGGGTCGGAGCGCCGCGTCATGCGGACGCGGCCGATGACCACGGTGACGGATGTCGGATGACCCAGCTGACCGCGGCCCCAGGCCGGCGGAGGTGCGGGCGGACCCGCGGGAAGGTCAGACGGCGAGGAGGTCGCGGGCGCCCGTGTCGGACGACGGGTGCCGCAGCTTCGACATGGCCCGGGCCTCGATCTGGCGGATGCGCTCGCGGGTGAGGTTGAAGTGCTCGCCCACCTCTTCGAGCGTCCGCGGCTCGCCCCGGTCGAGGCCGAAGCGGAGCTTGAGGATCTCGCGCTCACGCTCGTCGAGCGGGGCCAGCAGCCGGTTGATCTCCTCGGGCAGCAGCGCGGTGGCGGCCACCTCGAAGGGCGACTCCGCCGAACGGTCCTCGACGACGTCGCCCAGCTCGGCGTCGCCGTCCTCGCGCAGCGGCTCCGACAGCGACAGCGGCTCGGCCGCGAACCGCAGCGCCTCGGTGACCTTGTCCTCGGGCATCTCGACCTCGGCCGAGAGCTCGGCGAGGGTCGCCGGACGGCCGAGCTTGAGCTCGAGCCGGGCCCGCGCCTTCTGCAACCGGGCGAGCGTGTCGCCGGCGTGCACCGGGAGCCGGATGGTGCGGCCCGTGTTGGCGATGCCGCGAGTGATGGCCTGGCGGATCCACCACGTCGCGTAGGTCGAGAACTTGAAGCCCTTGCGCCAGTCGAACTTCTCGACGGCGTGCATGAGGCCGAGGTTGCCCTCTTGGATCAGGTCGAGGAGCGGCAGGCCCGACGCCTGGTACTTCTTGGCGATCGAAACGACGAGCCGCAGGTTCGACTGCACGAACGTGCGTTCCGCATCCTCGCCGTCACGGAGGGTGCGGCGCAGTTCGCGGCGGCGGGCGG
>DASUQS010000041.1:0-22607 GCA_036280455.1 Acidimicrobiales bacterium | reverse complement strand
GAGGATGCACCGAGCGCGAGCTCACCGAACCCGTCGAGCTCTGCACCAGCGACGGGCGTCTGAACCCCGACGCCGTCGGTTGGAGCCGCCAGCCCCTGCACGACTGCGCGCTCCCCGGCTCGTGGGGGCGGCGGAAGCGGTGGGACTTCTGGGGCATCACGGCGCCGGGCCTCGCCCTCAACCTCGTGTACGCGGACGCCGACTACGTCGGCATCACGGACGTGTGGTTCCGTGACCTCAACGCGGGGATCTCCGTCGACAAGTCGGTGCCGGTGCCGCTCGCCCGCGGGGTGGCGCTGCCCGACCGGGTGGGTGGCGCCCCGATCGCCGTCGACCGCAGCGGCCTCGCGCTGTCACTGGTCGAGGAGGCCGGCGGCACCCGCATCCGCATCGCCTTCAGCGGCAAGGGGAGCGACGGCGGTACGGGCGACTTCTCGGCCGACGTGTTGGTGCAGCGTCCGGAGGGCCACGAGTCGCTGAGCGTGGTCATCCCGTGGAGCGAGCGTCGCTTCCAGTTCACCAACAAGGATGTCGCGCGCCCCGCCGAGGGGGCCATCAGCTGGAACGGTGAGACCTACGCGCTGTCGGCCGATGGCAGCGCCTGGGGCTGCCTCGACTTCGGGCGTGGCAAGTGGCCTTACCGCACCACCTGGAACTGGGGTGCCGGCGCGGGCGTCGTCGACGGGCCCGACGGACGCACCACGGTGGGCGTCCAGCTCGGGGGCAAGTGGACCGACGGCACGGGCATGACCGAGAACGCGCTGTGCATCGACGGCCGGCTGTCGAAGCTCTCGGAGGAGCTGGTGTGGACCTACGACACCAGCGACTGGCTGCGTCCGTGGACCATCCGCACGCCACGGTCCGACCGGGTCGACCTCACGTTCACGCCGGTGTACGACAAGCGCACCCGTCTCCAGGCCGGGGTGGCGGCACAGGCGACCGACCAGTGCTTCGGCACCTACTCGGGCACGGTCGTGCCGGACGACGGCCGGACCCTCACCGTCGACGGCGTCGCCGGTTGGGCCGAGGAGGCCACCTGGCGCTGGTGATCCCCCCCGGGCAGGCCTCCGCTGCGGGCGCGACGGTGTGCGCCAGCCGGGACGTCGGGGCCGTCGTTCCTCAGGCGGGAACGGTGCGCTGGTGCGGCTCGACCAGCACCCTGACGGCGCGGTCCAGCTCGGCGATGACGGCGTCGAAGTCGATGCGGTCGTTGGCCCACGCCACCAGCGTCGAGTACCAGACGTGTCCGAGCACGGCCATGATGTCGGACCGCACCTTCGGGTCGAGGTCGCCCAGGATGCCGGCGGCCATCGCCTCGATCTGGCGCTGCACCTGGTCGGCGCTCTCCTGCACGCCCGGGTCCGCCGAGGACAGGGCGCGCACGAGCGCGGCGGTGAGCTTCGGCTGGCGCACCATCGCCCGGCAGGCCCGGCCCAGCACGTCGACGAGCTGGTCGGCGGCGGTGTCGCCCCGGGGTGGCGACTGGGCGACGCGGCCCTGCAGCTTCGCGGTCCACTCGGTCATCGCTGCCGCGAGGAGGTGGTCCTTCGACCCGAAGTAGCGATAGATCGTGGCGAGCGAGACGTTGGCGCTGGCCGACACATCGCGCATCTGCACCGCGTCGTAGCCCCGCTCGGCCCCCAGCTCGAAGGCGGCGTCGATGACCCGGCGGCGACGCTCGCGCTGCTCGGCGGTGGGTGAGCCCTCGTCGAGGTTGCCCGAGACCGTGGTCACGGCGGCGCAGTCTACGGCCGGTGCGCGGAGGCCGAAGAGGTGCCGGCGAGGCCGGCGGGACCCAGGCGGACCGGCAGGTGCTTGATGCCGGCGACGAAGTTGGACCGCAGCCGGTCGGGCGTGCCGCGTGATTCCAACTGCGGCACACGCCGAGCCAGCTCCTCGAACAGCAGCCGGATCTCCAGCCGGGCGAGCTGCGCGCCCAGGCAGAAGTGGGGGCCGCCTCCCCCGAAGGCGATGTGCGGGTTGGGATCGCGGGTGATGTCGAAGCGGAACGGTTCGTCGAACACCGACTCGTCACGGTTGGCGGAGATGTACCAGAGGCTGATCTTCTCGCCTTCCCGGATCACCTGCCCGCCCAGCTCGGTGTCGCGGGTGCAGTTGCGGCGGAAGAACATCACCGGCGTCGCCCACCGCAGGATCTCCTCGACCGCCCCGTCGATGTGGGCTGCCGGGTCGGAGACGAGGAGCGCCCACTGGTCCGGGTTCTCCAGGAACGCGTGCATGCCGTGCGCGATCGCGTTGCGGGTCGTCTCGTTGCCCGCGACGGTCAGCAGCAGGAAGAAGAGGTTGAAGTCGAGCTCGGACAACGTGTCGCCGTCGACCTCGGCGTTCAGCAGCGTCGTGACGATGTCGGGACGCGGGTCGGCGCGGCGGGCCTCAGCGAGCGCCTGGGCGTACATGTACAGCTCGATCTGCGCGTCGGCCAGGTGCTCGTCGCTCACCCGGTACTCCGGGTCCTCCGAGCCGATCATGCGGTTCGACCACTCGAAGAGCTTGAAGCGGTCCTCCCTCGGCACGCCGAGCAGCTCGGCGATCACCTCCAGCGGCAGCTCGGCCGCCACGTCGACCACGAAGTCGCACTCGCCCTTGGCGACGGCGTCCTCGACGATCCGCACGGTCAGCTCGCGCAGGTGGGGTTCGAGGGCGCCGATCATGCGGGGCGTGAAGCCCCGGTTCACCAGCTTGCGGTAGCGGGTGTGGGCCGGCGGGTCCATGAACAGCATCATGTTGCCGGCCATCTCCTGGCCCTCGATCGGTGCTGAGGGGGTGTCGAGGCTGACGACGCCTCCCCGCTCCTGGGCGGACGAGAACGTCGCCGCGTCGCGGTTGGCGGTCACGATGTCCTCGTGGCGGGTGACGACCCAGAACCCGTCGCCGTCCGGCTCGTCGTGGTGGAACACGGGTGCGTTGGCCCGCAGCCAGCTGAACCACTCGTGGGGGATGCCCTCGGTGAACCGGTCCCGGTCCAGCAGGTCGATGTCGGTGGCGTCCACGGTGCTCCCCTTCGTCGGTGTACCCGGTGCTCGGCGTGTTGCTCGGTCGGTCGGCGGTCAGCGCCCCGTGAAGCGCGGGCTGCGCTTCTCGACGAACGCCCGCGGCCCTTCGCGCGCGTCGTCGCTGGCGAACACGGACATCCCGATCGCGGCGTCGATGCGCATGGCGTCGCGCTCGGGGACGCCTTCGGTGGCGCGCAGGGCGGCCAGCACCGCCCGGACCGCGACGGGACCGTTGGCGGCGACCTTCGAGGCCACCTCGAGGGCCCGCTCGAGCGCCGTGCCGTCGGGGACCACTTCGCCGATCAGCCCGATGCGCTGCGCCTCGGCCGCGGTGACGTGCCGGCCGGTGAGCAGCAGCTCGGCGGCGACCGTGTACGGGATCTGCCGGCGCAGGCGCACGACCGACCCGCCGAGCGGGTAGATGCCCCAGCAGACCTCGGACACGCCGAACCGGGCGCTCTCGCCGGCGATGCGGATGTCGGTGGCCTGCAGGATCTCGGTGCCCCCGGCGACGGCGGGGCCCTCGACCGCGGCGATGAGAGGCTTGTCGAGCAGGAAGCCCTTGAGCAGCGGCTTGATCACCCCGGCGGCCACGTCGTCCACCGTGACGTCGTTGCCGGTGCCGTTGCCGGGGGCGGGGCCGGGGGCGGGGGCGGGATCGCTGCCCCCTGCGGTGCCGTCGCCGGCCGGGCTGCCGTCGCCGTTGCCCGCCGCTGCGAACGCGTCGCCCGGAGCGGATTCGGACATCGCTTGGAGGTCGGCCCCGGCGCAGAACGCTCCGCCCGCCCCGGTGAGGATCACCACCCGCACGTCCGGGTTCGCATTGGCCTCGTCCCAGGCCTCACCCATGCCGCGCATCATCTCGGGCGACAACGCGTTCCGGCGCTCGGGCCGGTTCATCGTCACGACCATGACGTGACCGTCTCGCTCGACGAGCAGGTGCCCGCCCTCTCCCCCCGACGTCATCAGCGAAGTAGAACACATTCTCGTCGCCGGTGGGCGGGCGCCGAGACGCCGTGCCGGTTCGCCGGGGTCGTGCCATGATCTGCGCCCGATTCCGGTCGACGAGGGAGCACCGATGGAGAGTCTCGACCAGGCCCGCAAGCGGTTGGACGACGAGTTCGGACAGGTACGGCGCAAGCTCGACAAGATCCACGCCGCGCTGGACAAGGTGGAGGCCGCCGGACCGGAGGACGACCTGCACGGCCTGCTCGCCGACCTCGAGTCGACGGTCAAGGAGGTGCGCGACGGCGGCGTCGTCGGGGCGGGTGCGAACGGTCACCGCCGGGCGCTCAAGGAGTACCTCGCGCTGAAGGACGGCTGACCCAGCGGGCGGCGACCGCCGGTGGAGGCGGCCCGACGACGCGTGACGGCCGGCCACCAGGTCCCCACCTCGGGGTGCCCGGCGACCGGCCGTCGATGTCACGGGTGCTGCCCGGTCAGTCCGGGCAGGTGTCGCGGTACTCGGAGATCGTCGACCCGCTGGGCGCGGGGCAGAGGAACTGCGAGTAGCGGGTGTCGTTGTCGATGTAGCGCTTCATCCACGCCAGTGCGGAGCTGGCCTGGGTGGCGTCGAAGCTGTTGCCGAGGAAGTGGCTCTGGCCTCTGACCTCGAGGTACGCCTTCTCCGACGACGCCGGGATCTGCTCGTAGAACGGCTCGGCGTGCGAGCCGACGCCGGCGATGAGGTCGTTCTGGGCACCGACGATGAGCGTCGGCACACGCACACCGCTGAAGTTCACCAGCATGTCCCAGGGCTGCAGCGGCACGGCGGCCTGCAGTTCCGGGTTGTCGCGAGCGGCTTCGAGCGTGCCGCCGCCACCCATCGAGTGGCCCATGACGCCGAGGCGGGAGTGGTCGATGCGCTCGTCGACCGGGCTGGCCGGGCTGACGATGTAGTCGAGCGCCGCCTGCAGCTGGTCTGCCCGCTGGTCCGGGAAGTCGAACAGGCCGAACGTCTCGAGCGTCACGACCACGAAGCCGTTCGACGCCAGGAAGGGCCCGGTCCACGAGATGAACGACTCGGCCGAGACGAATCCTGGGCTGACGGCGATCGCTCCGTACGTGCCCTGGCTGGTGTCGGTCGGGTAGTAGACGGTGCCGCGGTTGAAGCCGAGTGCACGTGACCCCTGGATCCGCTGCTGCTGGATGGCGAACGGGCCGCGTTGCTGGGTGACGCTGGACGAGGTCGGTGCCGGCCCGCGCTCGTACGGATTGGACTGCGCCCCGGCCGCACTCGGGCCGATGACGAGGCCAGTGACGGCGAGTGTCGCTGCGGCCAGAGCACCGCTGAGCGCGGTGAGCCTTCTTGATCTCATGTGTTCCCCTCCGGTGTCATGTTGACACCCTCAATCGCCCGGGCGGAGCTTATAGACCCCTGCGTCAGTAAGACCAAATGACTGGCTGACCGGGTGGTCTGAGGCGTTTCGAGGTGAAACGAGAACGCGGTTCTAGATATGCTGCTTCCACGCGACACCGGGCCGACCGGTGGAGGAGGGGACCTCATGACCGCCGAGCGCTACACGATCATCTCGGCCGACTGCCACGCCGGCGGCAGCCACAAGCAGTACCGCGAGTACCTCGAACCCCGGTTCCACGACGACTTCGACGCCTGGCGCGGCAAGTACAAGAACCCGTTCCGCGACCTCGGCGACACCCGCCGGTACCGCAACTGGGACAACGAGATGCGGAACGGCCAGCAGGAGGCCGACGGCATCGTCGGCGAGGTCGTCTTCCCCAACACGGTGCCGCCGTTCTTCCCCAGCTTCGTGCTGTTCACCCCGCCGCCGAAGGACGACGAGTACGAGCACCGCCTCGCCGGCATCCGGGCCCACAACCGCTGGCTGGTCGACTGGTGCGGCGAGTTCCCCGAGCGGCGGGCCGGCATCGGCCAGATCTTCCTCAACGACATCGACGACGCCATCGCCGACGTCCGCTTCATCAAGGAGAACGGCCTGCGCGGCGGCCTCCTCCTCCCCAACATCGCCCCTGACGTGAAGTGGGTGAAGCCCCTCTACGACCCGGTGTACGACCCGCTGTGGGAGGTCATCCAGGACCTCGAGGTGCCGATCAACGTGCACGGCGGCACCGGTGTGCCCGACTACGGCTCGTACTCCGCGTCGATGCTGCTCTACATCAACGAGGCGTCGTTCTACTCCCAGCGGCCGCTGGTGCAGTTCATCCTCTCCGGCATCTTCGAGCGGTTCCCGCGCCTCAAGTTCGTGGTCACCGAGAGCGGGTGCGCCTGGGTCCCGCCCCTGCTCAAGCGGCTCGACCGTGTGCTCGCCCGCATCCGTGACACCGGCGCCACCGGCGAGATCCGCTACGGGTCCGAGCACGTGCTCAACAAGTCGGCGACCGAGTACTTCCAGCAGAGCGTGTGGATGGGCGTGAGCCAGCCCGGCCCCGACGACGCCGCCGCCCGCCACGAGATCGGCCTCGACAAGTTCATGTGGGGCAGCGACTACCCGCACGACGAGGGCACGGCGCCGTTCACCCGCGAGCACCTGCGGGCCCTGTTCCACGACACGGACCCGGCGGAGCTGCGCCGCCTCCTCGCGGGGAACGCCGCCGAGATGTACGGGTTCGACCTCGACGCCCTCGCGCCGCTGGCCGCCAAGGTCGGGCCGACGGTGGACGAGATCGCCACCCCCCTCACCGAGCTGCCCGACGAGCCCAACGAGGCCCTGCTCAGCGCGGTCGGGGAGTGGCTGTGAGCCAGCGGAGCGGGCGAACCGTGAGCACAGCGCGTCACCCGGCCCGACGGGCCGATCGGTCATCGCGCGCATCCCGGAAGGTACGCCGATGAGCGACAGCGGTTACGGCGGCGGCTCCCAGCCTCGGCCCGGCGCCGACGGCGGTGCCGGGGCGGCAGGCGACGGCGGAGTGCCAGCGGGGTCCGCTGCGACCGCAGGGATCGCGGGGATCGCCACCAATGCGGCCGGTGAGCCGCTCGTGCTGGTCGACGATCCGGTGGAGGGGGTGCGGCGCGTCACGCTCAACCGGCCGGAGAAGCGAAACGCCCTCAACAACCCGCTGCGGGGCGCACTCATCGCCGCGCTCCGGGCCGCCGACGGCGACGACGCCGTCCGGGTCACGATCGTGCGAGGCGCGGGCACGTGCTTCTCAGCCGGCTACGACCTCGGCGGCGGCAACGAGGGCACCGAGCTGCCGTTCTTCACCGCCGCGGGCGAGGGGCAATGGCCCCGTCACGTCACCGAGGGCTGGATGTCGATCTGGGACCTGGCCAAGCCGGTCATCGCCCAGGTGCACGGCTACTGCCTGGCCGGAGGGTCCGAGCTGGCGACCGGCTGCGACCTCGTCTACGTGGCGACCGATGCCAAGATCGGCTATCCCGCCGTGCGGTTCGGCACGCCCGACATGCAGTTCCACGCCTGGTTCATGGGCATGCGGTCCGCGATGGAGATGATGCTGACCGGCGACTCGATCTCCGGTACCGAGGCGGCTCGCCTCGGCTGGGCCAACCACGCCTACCCCGTGGCGGAGCTCGACGAGCACGTGATCGCCGTGGCCGAGCGCATCGCCAAGGTGCCGCCCGACATCGCCCAGCTCAACAAGCGCACGGTGCACCGGGCGATGGACGTGATGGGGCTGCGGGCCGCGATCCGGTCGGGCACCGAGCTGTGCTCGCTCGCCATCCACCAGCCCAGCTTCCAGGCGTTCCTCACCGAGGCCCGGGAGAAGGGGCTCACCGCGGCGCTGTCCGAGCGCGACGAACCCTTCGGCGACTACCGCACCACCGAACCCCACGTCTGACGTCCTCGGGCTCGAGTGCCCTCACCGGCTCCAGCCATCGTCCCGGCGTGCCTCGGTAACGTCGGGGCGGCATGGCCCGCTTGCTGATCGTCCACCACACGCCCTCGCCGGCGGTCCACACGCTGTTCGAGGCCGTGCGGGCCGGGGCGACGACGCCGGAGATCACCGGCGTCGAGGTGATGGCCCGCCCCGCGCTGGCCGCCACCGCGGTCGACGTGTTGGAAGCCGACGGCTACGTGCTCGGCACGCCGGCCAACCTGGGCTACATGTCCGGGGCGCTCAAGCACTTCTTCGACACGATCTACTACCCGTGCCTCGACGCCACCGTCGGCCGTCCGTATGGCGTGTTCGTGCACGGCAACGACGACACCGCGGGCGCGCTCCGGGGCATCGACAAGATCGTGACCGGGCTCCGCTGGACGGCCGCGCAATCCCCGGTGTCGGTGGTGGGCGCGCCGACGGCCGAGGACCGCGACGCCTGCTGGGAGCTGGGTGCGGCCGTCGCCGCCGGTCTCATGCCGGCCTGAAGGTCGGATTCCCACGAGGGAACCGACCGCTGGAGCGACCAGAACCGTTGGTGAGCTCGTTGCGGGCTCGGCGCCGCCGGCGGGTGATGCGGGGTGGCGCACACGACGTGCGGGGGCGGGGGACGGGCGTCGAGGAAAGGGGAGTCAGGGGAGTGCGTAGGCGACGAGGTGGCCCTGGGCGGTGCCGACGTAGACCTGCCCGCCGGTGACCGCGGGAGCCCCGGTGATGCGGCCGCCCGCCTGGGCCGACCACAGCGCGGCGCACGTGGCGGCCTCGCACCCCTGAGCCGCGAACGCCTGGACCGAGCCGTCGTCGGACCCGGTGTACACGACGTCGCCCGCCACGGCGGGCTGCACGCCGAGGGGCGACCCGGTCGACGTCGCCCAGAGCGTTGCGCCGTCGGTGGCGTCGACGGCGACGAGCCGGCCGTCGGCCGTGGGCACGTACAAGGTGCCGTCGGCCAGCGCGGGCGAGGCGCTGACGGCGGCGCCGACCGCCGCCGTCCATTGCACGGCTCCCGTGGCGGCGTCGAGCGCGTACATGGTGCCGGCCGACGTGCCGACGTACACGACGGAGCCGCCGACGCTGAGCACCGCCGGCGGCGCGGTGCCGTCGATCGGTGTGGCCCACAGCGGGCACTCCACGTTGGCAGACGGGCCGCACCCCGGGCGGGGCTCGCTCACCGAGTACGCCCGCACCGCCGCACCGACCGCCGGGTCGCCCGGGGTGGTGGCGAGCGTGCCGGAGCCGGACGCGTAGAACGCGTCGGCGCCCAGCGTGGCGCCTCGGCCGCCCGTCACGTCGATCGTGCGTCGCGCGGCCGGGTCGGTCAGAGAGCCGACGACGGTGTCCCCGTCGATGGACTGGATCGGGATCTGCGGCCACGGAGGCGGCGGAACCGTCGACACGACCCGGTAGGTCATCGCGACCGCGGTGTCGTCGCGCACGGCGGCGAGCAGCATGCCCGGCCCGCCGCTCGTTGACAGCAACTGGTCGGTCGCGAGGTCGTGGTGCGTGACACCGCCGTACAGCACGTAGTTCGGCGGGCGGGGCGCGTTGGTGTCCCACGCCCCCCAATAGCTCCACAGCAGACGGTCGCCGACGACGTATGGCGGCGAGAAGTCGCGGACCATCTGCATGAAGGCCGTGTCTCCCGATTCGCACAGCGGCGACACGGCACTCCCGGGCAACGGCCACTGGCCGTCGGCCGGGGCCACCGTCACGGCGACGCATCCGCCTAGCACGACGTGCACGCCCGCCGACGACACGACCGGATCGCTGGCCGCGAGCGGGATGCCGAAGTCGAAGTCGAATCGCCATGCCTCGGTGAGCTCGCCCACCGTGGCAGCCGTGAGCCGCGACTCGAAGGGGTTGTGGGCCGTGCGCCCGGCGTTCTGCCCAGGGACCGCCCAACACCCGGCCAGCGCAACCGAGATGCCGGCGATCCCCAGTCGACGTGCGATCCGTCCCATCGTGCGCCCCCCTCGGCCAGCGATGTCACACGAGTTGTACCAGATCGTCGTGTGCCGGCGACGGCTCGCTGCGTGCCGCGCAACTGGTGGCGCAACCGGACGGGGGCCGACGCCCAGGTCACCCCGGCAACGTGGGTGTCGGCTTGGCGAGTCGCCGGGGGATGCGGACGGCGGTGTCAGCGACGGCGCACGATCAGGGTCGTGCAATCCACCGGCGGGCGGGGGGTGAACGCGTGGCGGGGGATCGGCCGGCCGACGCCGACCCGGTAGTCGTGCGCCCACCGCCCCGCTCCGGGGGCGCGCCCGGCAGCCCACCGGTGCGCGGCGGCGCGCTGAACCACCAGGTCGGCCTGGACGAGGCGCGATCCGGGACCGAGCAGGCGGCGGAGCACCTGGGTGGTGACGGCGAACGGCGGGTTGGCGACGACCCGGAAGGGCCGGCGGGGCAGGCGCAGATCGGCCGCATCGGCGCGCACGACGGTCACGTCGTCGTGGGCGAAGCGGTCGCGCAGGACGGCGACGCGCTGCGGGTGCAGTTCGACGGCGATGACCCTGGCGCCGGCGGCCACGAGGGGTGCCGTGACCGCGCCGGTGCCCGCGCCGATGTCGACGACCAGGTCGCCTGGGCGGATGCCGGCGTCAGCGACCAGCCGCTGCGCCGTCGCCGGCGCGAGACGGTGCCACCCCCACCGGGAGTTCCCGGAGGCGGGCACGGAGCACCATCACGCAGATCACACCCATGCGTGGGACCGTACGGCCGGCACAGCGGGCGAGGCGACCGAGTTTCGACGTGCGGTCCGCCCGGTCCCGTCGCTCCTTCGGCCGTCGCCGAGGGCCCGGCGAGGCCCTGCCCTCCCGGCGGAGCCGGCCGTGATCCGTTCGCCGCGCCGCCGCGTCGACCGATCCGGCGGCTGCGCCACGGCGACGTCACCGGTGCCCTGATGCTCGCTGCCGCATCGGGGTAGACACTCGTCCATGCCCCCGCGCTCCCGCCTGTTGCGCAACCACGACACCTCGACCGTCCGGGCGAGCGCTCGTCCGGGCAGCGCCGTGCACGCCTTCCACCAGCGGCTTCCCGGGTACGAACCGACACCGCTGCGCGACGTGCCCGAGCTCGCGGCCGCGGCCGGTGTCGGACGGGTGCTGGTCAAGGACGAGTCGAGCCGGATGGGGCTGCCGGCGTTCAAGATCCTGGGCGCCTCGTGGGCCACCTACCGCGTGCTGTGCGAGCGGCTCGGCGGCGAGCCGTCGTGGGACACGCTCGACGATCTCGCCCGCGTGGTCGCCGACCGGCTCGGTCCGCTCACGTTGGTCGCCGCCACCGACGGCAACCACGGGCGGGCGGTCGCTCGCATGGCCAAGCTGCTGGGGCTGTCGTCACGCATCCTGGTGCCGGCGGGCACCGCCGACGCCCGCATCGAGGGCATCGCCTCTGAGGGGGCCGAGGTCGTCGAGGTCCCCGGCACCTACGACGACGCCGTCGCCGTGTCGGCGAGCATGGCGGGCGAGCGTGCGCTGGTCGTCTCCGACACGTCGTGGCCCGGCTACGAGGACGCGCCCCGCTGGGTGATCGAGGGGTACGCGACGATCTTCTCGGAGGTCGACGCCCAGCTCGCGCAGGACTCCGGCGAGGAAGACGACCGAGCCGGGGACGAGGTCGCAGCCGGCGATGACGACCGAGCCGACGTCGGTGGCGTTCGGGACGGTCAGGACCGCGGCGATCGCGGGGGGATCGTCGTCAGCGCCGCCGGGATCGAGGTGCCCGCCTCCGCAGTGCTCGACGTCGTGGTCGTGCCGCTAGGGGTGGGTGCGCTCGGTGCCGCCGCCGGAGCCTGCCTGCGGGCCGGCCGCGGCTCGGGTGACGGCCCGATGCTCGTCGGCGTCGAACCGGAGTCGGCCGCGTGCGTGGCCGCCGCGGTCGAGGCGGGACACCTGGTCGAGGTGCCCGGCCCGCACACGTCGATCATGGCCGGGCTGAACTGCGGGCTGGCGTCGATGCTGGCGCTGCCCCGGCTCACGGCGACGTTCGACGCCTTCGTCGCGATCGACGACGACCGCTGTCGCGACGCGATCCGCGCCCTCGCCTCGGTCGGCATGGACGTGGGCGAGACCGGCGCTGCCGCCCTCGCCGGCCTGATGGCCGTGGTCGAGGACCACCGGGACGAGCTGCCGATCCCCCGCCAGGCGACCGTGCTGCTGCTCGCCACAGAGGGCGTCACCGATCCGGTCAGCTTCGAGGAGATCGTGGGCCGCCCGCCGGGCTGACGTCGCTCGGCGTCCGCGTCCTCGACCGGGGCTCGGGGCGGATCGGGCTGTCGCCGACGCGGCTGCCGCTGCCGCTACCGGCCGATCCGCCCCGCCCCGACGGGCGGTGCCTGGACGTCGGTCATGCCGGCGTCCCTCGCGTCGGCCTTACCTTCTCGTCCCGTCATCGCCGTCGACGGGCGGAGGGTGACGACCTGCTCGACGGCCGCGAGGTCGCGGGTCCGAGGGCGGCGCCGCTCGGAGGCACCGTCGCTCGCTCGGGGCCTCACTCGGACAGGTACAGCGTGTGGTCGTGCAGCGACCCGCTCGCCAGCCCGATCAGGAACGCGGCCTCGACCACCCACCGGCCGCGCCCGCTCCGCGTCAGCAGGTCCGGGGCGCGGGCGATGGTCAGCGCATAGGCACGGACCGTGTGCTTCCAGGAGCGCCGGGCATCCAGCCGAACTGGTTCAACCCGCCGTACTTGACGTCCGCGTGCCGGGCCAGCGCCTCGGGCCCGTTCAGGGCGTCGACGCCGATGAATCCACCCGCCATGTCCCACCCGTCGCGGGTGTGCCAGTAGGCGGCCACCCATCCCGGCGCCACGACGTCGTCGGCGTCACAGCACAGCACGAGCTCGCCGTGCGCGGCGTGCACCCCACGATTGCGGGCGTGGTTGACCCCCGCGTGCGCCGAGGCGTCGACGACCCGCACCGGGAGGCGGTCGTGCCACGCGGCCGCGAGCTCGCGGGTGCCGTCCGTCGAGCCGTTGTCGGCGACGACGACCTCCCACGGCACCGGGACCTCCTGCGCCGCGAGCGCGTCGAGCTGGGCACCCAGCACGTCCACGGCGTTGCGCGCCGGTACGACGACGCTGATGCGAATGCGTTCCTGCCCGCCGGCCGATGTCTCGCCCACCTGTCCGCCCTCGATCTGTGCTCCGCCCGGGACGGTGTCCGCCCGGTCGTGAACGTACGCCCGTCATGCTCCGCGCGCGATGGTCACTGTGCGCGTGGCCGGTCTTCGGGCCGGGTGCCCGTCGACCGGGGGTGCCGGCCGCCGGCCGGCCTCGCCGCCGTGGACCGACCGCCCCCTGGTGCCCCGCGACCAACGCGTGCCTCGCTACGGTCGGGCGATGGCCAAGGCACCGGCGACCGAGGTCGAGGTGGGCGGGCGCACGGTGCGCGTCAGCAACCCCGACCGCGTGTACTTCCCGGCGACGGGGGCGACGAAGCTCGACCTGGTCGAGTACTACCTGGCCGTCGGCCCCGGCATCGTGAACGCCCTGCGGGAGCGGCCCTGCATGCTGCACCGGTTTCCGAAGGGCGTGGGCGAGAAGAAGGTCCACCAGAAGCGGGTGCCGGCCGGCGCGCCGCCATGGCTCGAGACGGTGCGGCTCCACTTCCCCCGCTACGGCCAGCACGCCGACGAGCTGTGCGTCACCGAGCTGGCGCAGGTCGTGTGGGCGGTGCAGATGTCGACTGTCGAGTTCCACCCGTGGAACTCCCGCCGGGCCGACACCGAGACGCCGGACGAGTGGCGCATCGACCTCGACCCCATGCCCGACTGCACGATCGAGCGGGTCCGCGCCGTCGCCCACGTCGCCCACGAGGTGCTGGACGAGCTGGGCGCGGTCGGCTGGCCGAAGACGTCCGGGGGCCGCGGGCTGCACGTCTACGTGCGCATCGAGCCGGCGCACGGGTTCGGGGACGTCCGGCGTGCCGCCCTCGCCTTCGCCCGGGAGGTCGAGCGGCGAGCCCCCGACCTGGTCACGACCACGTGGTGGCGCAAGGACCGCGACCCGGCCGCCGTGTTCGTGGACTACAACCAGAACGCCCGCGACCACACGATGGCGGCCGCCTACTCGGTGCGCGGCGTGCCCGAGGCGACCGTGTCCACCCCGATCCGCTGGGACGAGGTGGACGACGTCGAGCCCGGCGACTGCACGATGGCGACCGTGCCGGCGCGGTTCGCCGAGATCGGCGACCTCCACGCCGGCATCGACGACGCGGTCTTCGCCATCGACGAGCTCATCGAGTGGGCCGAGCGCGACGAGGCGGCCGGGGCCGTCGACGAGAGCCTCGACGCCGACGAGACGTAGCCACGATCGTTCGTGCCGCAGCGGGTGCCGGGCTGCGCCGCCAGTCGCTAGCTTCCCCGGCCATGACCAACCTCCGTGTCCGCATCGAGGATCTGTGGGCGGCCCGGGACGATACGGACGCGATTCACGATCCGGCCGCCGTCGCCCACGTGCGCGAGGCGATCGACCTGCTCGACACGGGCGCGGCGCGGGTGGCCGAGGTGGTCGATGACCAGGTCGTGGTGCACGTGTGGCTCAAGCAGGCGATCCTCTTGCTGTTCCGCCAGGCGCGCATGACGACCCACGAGCTCGGTCCGTTCGAGTACGCCGACAAGATCCCCCTCAAGTCCGGCTACGAGGCGGCTGGTGTCCGGGTGGTGCCGGGAGCGTCGGCACGATGGGGCAGCTTCCTCGACCGCGGCGTGATCCTCATGCCGAGCTACGTCAACATCGGCGCCCGGGTGGGCGCGCGGTCCATGGTCGACACGTGGGCGACCGTGGCGACCTGCGCGCAGATCGGCAGCGACGTTCACCTGTCGGGCGGAGTCGGCATCGGTGGGGTGCTCGAACCGCCGAACGCCGCGCCCGTCATCGTCGAAGACGAGGCCTTCATCGGCAGCCGCTCGATGATCACCCAGGGCGCCCGGGTCGGCCGCGGTGCGGTGCTTGGCGAGGGCGTCATCCTCAACCCGTCGATCCCGGTGATCGACAGCCAGACGGGTGAGGAGGTTGGGCGAGGCGTCGTGCCGCCCTGGTGCGTGGTCGTCAACGCCACTCGGCCGCGGGAGTTCCCCGGCGGCACGTTCGGGATGCCGTGTGCGCTCATCCTGAAGCGCCTCACCGAAAGCGAGCGGCACGACAAGGTGGCGCTCGACGCCACCCTGCGGGCGCACGGCATCGCCACCTGACTGGGGGACCAGTCCGGCCAGGTGGCGGTTACCGAACGGGTCAGCTGTCCGCCGGAGGGCGGTACTCGCTGAGGGTGAAGACCGCGCCCTGGGGGTCGCGGACCGTCGACTGGCGGGTGTACGGCGTGGTGATCAGCGGCGTGACCGTCTCGGCGCCGAGCTCGACCGCCCGGGCGTGGCTGGCGTCGGCGTCGTCGACCGCGAACGTGATCGTCCAGCGGGGGGCGGCGCCGGGGCCCTCGTCCGCCAGCGACTGCGCCACCGCGACGGCGTCGGCGAAGCCCTCCGGTACGCCCGCGGCCGAGGCCTCCTGCCAGGCGCGGATCTCCGGGTCGTGCGCGGCCAGGAAGTCGCCGTAGCCGGCCTGCATCCAGAAGCGGCTGCTGCCGGGGTCGTCCGGAAGGAACGCGTTCGAGGTCCAGCCGAACACGACGCCGTAGAACCGCTCGGCGGCGGGGAGGTCGGCGGTGTGCAGCTCGCTGAAGTTCCAGGAGCCGGCGATGTTGACCTCCTGCACGCCCAGGAGCTCGGCCGGCTGCCACAGGCCGAACAGGGCCCCCTCCGGATCGGCGCACTGGGCGACCCGGCCGGCCCGCGGGATGTCCATCGGGGGCGAGAGGACCTTGCCGCCGTTGGCGTCGACGGCGGCGACCGTCTCGTCCACGGACTCGACACGGATGTAGCTCGTCCACCCCGCCGGGTCCTCGGGCCCGGGCGGACCGCCGACCGCCCCCACGATCCCGCCGTCGAGCAGCGCGTAGGCGTACTGCGAGGGCGCCTCGGGCGGCGTGCGGACCTCGTAGGTCCAGCCGAAGAGACCGCCGTAGAACGTCATCGTGGCGTCGGGGTCGGGCTGCATCAGGTCGATCCAGCAGGGGACTCCGGGCGGGAAGCCGTTTCGTTGCATGGGGTTTCTCCAGGGGCGGGCGACTCGTTGCGATCACCGTAGGAACCAAACCTGGACACCCTCTGTCCACGTTTCCCACACCGTGACCGGTTTCTCGTCCGCCCGCGCCGGCCCCTCAGTCGCCGCCGTTGCCGCCGCGGTTGCGCCCGTTCCCGAAGCTCGTCGCCCAGTCCCGGAGGCCGGCCACCGTGCCGCCGCCCACGTCGCGCAGGAGCGACACCAGTGCGTCCTGCGACCGGGCGAACGCGGTCGTGTAGTGCTCCGTGGCGTCCTTGACGTCCTCGCGCGTCGAGGTGGTGCGGTCGTCCCCCCGCCGGGGGTAATCGCCGCGGAGCACCCGGGTGTAGGCGCCGTCGTCGATCCAACGGCGCAGCTCCGCCGCCCGCACCACGGCGAACGGGTGGCTGCGCGCCTCGAGCAGCAGCAGCTTGAGCACGCTGTCGCGCACGTCGGGCGAGCCCAGGTACTCGTCGCCCTGGGCCCGGAACGCGGTGGTGTCGAGGTCGACGAGGTGCCCGCCGCCCGCCAGCTTCATGTGGCACCGCTGGGCCGCGGCCGGGTCCTGGGTGGCGAGGAGCCCCGCCCGGTCGCCGGAGAGCTCGGCCTTCCGCTGCCACTCGTAGAGCGCGGCGATGAGGGCCCGCAGGCCGAGCGCGCCGAACGGCATCCACGACCAGGCGCCGGACAGGGCGAGAAGCCGCATCAGCATGGTGGTGTAGAGGGCGTGGCCGGACACGACGTGGCCGAGCTCGTGGCCGAGCACGAACCGCATCTCGTCGTCGTCGAGCAGGTCGACCATGCCGCTCGTGAGCACGACGAACGGCCGGTCGAGCCCGATGGTCATCGCCCGGGGCACCGGGTCGGCGTAGACGTAGAGGTCGGGGACCTCGCGGACGTCGAGGGTCGCAGCCGCTTCCATCAGGCGTTGGTGCACGGCGGGGAACTGGCGGTGGTCGACCCGCACCGCGGCACCGAGGTACACGAGGCGCAGCGCCCGTTCGTTCCAGAGGGCGAACAGCTTCTTGAGGGCGAAGTCGAAGCCCCGCAGCTTCCGCAGCGCGTTGAGGGCGCCGCGGTCGGCGGGGTGCTCCCACGCCCGCGAGCTGATCTCCGTGAGCGTGACGCGCACGCGCGTCACATGGCGGTCCCCTCGGCCGGCATCCCCATCCACGGCGTCACGCTACGCCCCGGCCGCCGGGGGCGCGGGGTCAGATCAACTCGAGCTCGCGGCCCCGCAGCACCGCGTCGCGCCGGCCGCCGGCGCCGAGCTTGCGGTAGACGGCCTTGAGGTGCGACTTCACCGTGTTGATCGACAGGTGGAGCGCGCTCGCGATCTCCGCGTTGGACATCAGCGTCGGCAGGTACTGGAGGACGGCGGTCTCCCGGTCGGTCAGACCGTCCACCGGGCCGGTCGTGCCGGCGGGAGCGATGCGCATGTGGTCGAGCAGCTCCAGCGCGAGGCTCCGATGGTCCGGGCTCAGGTCGTCGTGGGCGAGCAGCTCGGCGACGGCCGGGCCGTGGTCGAACAGCGGCGCCCGCACCCCCGAGCCTGCGACGAGGTCGAGGGCGATGTGCAGGCGGTGCAGCGCGCGGTCGTCGCGACCCGTGCGGGCGGCGGCGAGGGCGGCGACGAGGAGCGCCTCGACGACGGTCCGCGGGTGCGTCCCGGGCGGCAGGTCGCCGAGGCAGCTGTCCATGCCGGCCAGCGCGGCGTCGGGCGACCCGTGGGCGAGGTCGGCCCGGGCGCGCGCCAGGGCCCTCTCCGCAGCGCCGCCGACGGCGACGAGCCGGCGTTCCGGGTTGACCACCTCGAGCACGCCGCAGGCGACCAGCAACTGCGCGGCGAGCGGGTGACCGGCGGTGGCCGAGTCGAGCCAGGCCGCATGCGCCGCCGTACCGTCGAGCGCAGCTTGCAGGGCGTGCCGCGCCGCGTGCAACGCGTGCGACGGCACCGCGTCGACCGCGCCGGCCTCGTGCAGCCGTGCGATCGCGTTGCGGCGCTCACCGTGTTGGGCGTGGTGCGCCGCCGCGGCCAGGTGGGCGGCGAGCAGCGCGTGCGGGCGGATGTCGCGCGCCTCGGCGCTCGAGACGACCTCGGCGGTGCGGCGCTCGGCCGCTGTGAGGTCGCCGTTGGCTGCGTGCACCACCGCCAGCATCCCCGCCGCCTCGACGCACATCCAGTCGTCGTCGGCGGCATCGGCCAGGGGATTGAGCGCGGCGAACGCGGCGTCCCACCGGCCCTCGTCGATGTCGAGCTCCGCGCCGCGCAACCGCCCGAGCCGGCGCAGCGCGTGCGCATGGGCCGGACGGTCGGCGTGCACGGCATCCGCGACGCGACGGGCGGCGTCCCGGCCGCGCTCGTCGGCGCCGAACGTCCAGGCGGCGGTCAGGTCGAGGACCAGCCGATGCACAGCGCCGACGCCAAAGTCCCGACCGTCGGGGTCGGCGCTGCCCGAGCCGGCGTCCAGCTCGTCGAGCCGCTGCCGGTGCAGATCGGTCGCGTCACGGTCGCCGCGGCTGCACGCGGCGGCGGCCGCGGCGAACGCCAGCGACGGGACGCCGTGGACGGCGGCGGGCGGCACGTCGGCCCCGAGATCGCCCGGCGCCTCGTCGTCGAGCACTGCGAGCAACCACCGGTCGGCCGCGAGGCGCCCGGCCCGCGCCCAGTCGCCGGCGAGCCGGGCGTGGACCTCGGCCTCGGCCGTCCGGCCGTTGGCCTCCAACCAGTCGGCGGCGCACGCGTGCAGCCCCGCCACGGCTTCCGGGTGACGGCGACGCAGGCACGCCCGCAGCAGCGCGGCGAACAGGGCGTGGTAGCGGTAGCTGCCGTCCGCGGACGTGTCGGTGAGGAAGACGCCGTTGCGTCGCAGCTCGTCGAGGTGAGCCCGGGCGTCGTCGTCGCCGGCGAGGAGGACCGCCAGCTCCGGGGTGACGACATCGACGATGCTCGTGCGCAGCAGGAAGCTCTGGACGTCGGGTTCCTGGCGGTCGAGCACCTCCTCCAGCAGGTAATCGGCGATGGCGGCTTCGGTGGCGGCTGCGCTGCGGATCAGCTCGTGCGGGTCGCCCGAGGCGGTGAGCGCGTCCGCCGCCAGGCGCAGGCCCGCGACCCATCCCTGGGTGCGCTGCCACAGGGAGCGGAGGTCGTCGTCGCGCAGGTCGACCCCGTGCGCGGCCAGCAGGTCCGCCGTCTCGCCCTGGGTGAACTCCAGGTCGGCGTTGCGGATCTCGCCAAGCCGCCCGTCGAGCCGCAGGCGCCCGAGCGCGATGGGCGGATCGGCCCGCGAGCACATCACCAAGGCCACGGTCGGCGGAGCGCTGTCGATGAGCAGGCGCAACCCTGCGAGCGCCTCGCTCGACCGCAGTTCGTGCACGTCGTCGAGCACCAGCACCCAGGGCTCGGAACCGAGCGCGTCGAAGGCCCGGTCGAGCAGCGTCGCATCCGAGCGCCGCCGCCGGCCCCGTGGCTCGGTGGTGACGCCGAGGTCGACGAGCGCGGACAGGACGGAGCGGGCGAGGCGCCCGGGCTCGTCGTGACGGCCGTCGATGCCGACCCAGGCGACCGGCCGGCCGGCGGAGCGCAGCCACGACGCGACCAGCGTCGTCTTGCCCGCCCCGGGCAGCCCCGACACGAGCGTGATCTGGCGCCGCTCCGCGTCGGCGAGGCGCTCCTCCAGGCGGCGTCGCTGCACCAGGGTGCGCGGCAGGGACGGGACACCACGGTGAAGGTCGGCGACGGGGTGCGGGTCCAACGTGTCATCTCCTGGGAACGTGGAGCGATGACGCTGCTGTCAGATGTCAGCATGCCCGATGCTCGGAGAGTGCCGCATCACCCACCCGGGGTGATAACGCCGGGGTGACCTGGGGGTCCGCTCAGGGCATGTCGTCCACCGGGGCGAACTCGTCCCACGCCGCCCGGCTCTTGCGGCGACTGCGGCGGGACCGGGCGGCATGCCGGGCCGGCGCGCCCTCGTCGTCCCCGTCCCCGTCCTCGTCGTCGCCGAGACCGAGACGACTCTCCGGCGACTCGATGCCCTCGCCCCACCCGTGGTGGTGGTCGTGGACTCGCCGGTCGTCGCCGGGACCGAGCACCAGCGCGGCCAGCGCCGTCGTGATCGGCACCGATGCCACCAGGCCGATGGAGCCCACCAGCATCCGCACGATCTCGACCGAGATCAGCTCGCTCGTGATGAGGCGCCCGGCCGGCTGGTTGCCCTGCGCGAAGAACAGCAGCAGCGGCAGCGACGCACCGGCGTAGGCGAGGACCAGGGTGTTGACGGTCGAGGCGACGTGGTCGCGACCGACCTTGGTGGCCTCGGCGTAGAGCAGACGGGGCGGGAGCCCGGGATTGGCGCGGCGCAGGGCGGCCACGATCGACACCTGGCTGACCGTGACGTCGTCGAGGACCCCGAGCGCACCGACGACGATGCCGGCGATGAGCAGGCCGCGCAGGTCGAGGGCGTCGGCGGTGACCCGCAGGGTCTGCGCCCGCCCGTCGGCCAGCCCGGTCAGGTTGGTGGCCGCCGCCACCACGAAGGCCAGACCGCTGGTCAGCGCCAGGCTCACGAGCGTTCCCGCCAGCGCGACCGTCGTGCCCAGGTTGACGCCGTGGGCCAGGTAGAGCGCGATGAACCCGATGAGCACCGTCGCCGCGAGCGCCACGGCCACGGCGGGCTCGTCGCGCAGCAGCGCCGGCACCAGGAAGGCGATGAGCACCGCCCCGCTGGCGGCCAGACCCACCAGCGCCCGCACGCCCTGCCAGCGGCCGAAGGCGATGACGACCGCGGCGAACGCCACGACCAGCCAGCCGAGCGGCGTGCTCCGCTGGAAGTCGCTGAACGAGTAGCGGTACCGCGGCGGGCTCGTGGCCACGTCCAGCAGCACGATCTCGTCGCCGACGCTCAGCTCCGGCACGTCGAACTGGGTCGCGCGCACCTCGAAGTCGATGGTGTCGCCTTCGTCGGCCCCCGAGGTGAGCTCCGCGGTGACGATCTGGCACTGGCCCGGCGCGTCGATCTCCGGGTCCTGGCACATGTCGTCGTCGATGCCCCGCACGGTCGCGTCGACGTAGGTGTTCGGCTGGATGCCGAGGTCGGGAGCGTCGCCCCGCGGCCAGAAGGCGATGGCGGCCAGGACGGCCACCGCTCCGACGACGACGACCGCGACGGTCAGCACCCTGGCCGATCGTCGGGGGCTGGTGCTCGTGGGCATGCGCCGACCTCCGGGGGCGAACATCGATCGTCCGGCCGGACCCTACAGGCGGCCCGGTCGGCGGTCGTGGACGCCGCGGTGGTGCCCACGTCGAGGCGCTCGAGCGGCGGATCGGACGAGGATCGCCCACGTCGGTCACCGTCCGCAGGAGACTCGTGGCGCCCGGTGGTGCCGTCTCGGCGGCGCTCACCCTCACCGGGTGTGGCCTCCGGGGCCGCCGTCCCGTAGGCACGGCCTGACCGTTCAGACGACGGAGGATCCACCATGGACCTGCAACGAAAAGCGATCGCCGAGATGCTCGGCACGCTCTGGCTGGTGCTCGGCGGCTGTGGGAGCGCCGTGCTGGCGGCGATCTTCCTCTCGCCCTTCGAGGACGGCGCCGTCAGCACCGGCATCGGCTTCCTCGGCGTGGCGCTCGCGTTCGGGTTGACCGTGGTGACCGCCGCGTACGCGCTCGGGCACATCTCCGGCGGCCACTTCAACCCTGCCGTCACCGTCGGCGTGCTCGTCGCCCGGCGCATCGAGGTGCGGGAAGCCCTCGTGTACATCGTCTCGCAGGTCGTGGGGGCGATCATCGCCGCCGCGATCATCGTGGTGATCGCCAACGGGGCCGACGGGTTCAGCGTCGGCACGGATGCGGGGCAGAGCACGCTGGCCGCCAACGGCTTCGCCGACCACTCACCCGGTGGCTACGACTGGCTCGCTGCGCTGGTGGCGGAGGTCGTGCTCACGTTCTTCTTCCTGCTGGTCATCCTCGGCGTCACGGGGCGCGGGGCGCCCGCGGGGTTCGCGCCCCTCACCATCGGTCTGACGCTGACCCTCATCCACCTCATCAGCATCCCGGTCACCAACACCTCGGTGAACCCGGCCCGCTCCACCGGTCCCGCCCTGTTCGTCGGGGGGTGGGCGATCGAGCAGCTCTGGCTGTTCTGGCTGGCACCCATCGTCGGCGCAGCGCTGGCGGGCGTCGTGCACCACTACGTGATCGAGGAGCGGCCCGAGACGGTCCAGGGCTACAGCTGATCGGAACCGGCGGGCCCGGTGTCGAGGTCGGCGCCCGGTCGCGGTCGGGTCCGCGGTCCGCGGTCCGCGGTGCCGACCCGGTCAGGCGGCGCCGGCGACCCAGCGGGCGACCCGCTCCCGCAGCACCCGGAGGCTGATCGTGCCGCCCGCCAGGACGGCGTCGTGGAACCCGGGTGTCGTGAAGGCGGCGCCGAGAGCGGCCCGGGCGTCGGCGCGCAACCGCAGGATCTCCCGCTGGCCCACCTTGTAGGCGAGCGCCTGGCCGGGGATGCCGATGTAGCGGTCGACCTCGACCACGATCTCCTCGTGGCCCACCGGCGCGTGGGCGACCAGGAAGTCGATCGCCTGCTGGCGGGTCCAGCCGAGCGCGTGCAGTCCGGTGTCGACCACGAGCCGGCAGGCCCGCCACGAGTCGCTGGCCAGCATGCCGAGCCGGTCGAGGTC
>DASUQS010000040.1:0-9254 GCA_036280455.1 Acidimicrobiales bacterium | reverse complement strand
GCCTCACCCCCGCCCGCCGCCACACCAGGTCCCACACCCCTGCCGGCCCAGCCCACACCCACACCTCCGCCGGCCCGGCCCACACCCCCGCCCGCCGCCACGCCGGCGCCGGCGCCGCAGGTCGACGAGCCGAGCCGGCCGGCCCAACCCGCCTCACCGCCCGTCGATCCTGGACCCCGCGCCGGGGCGCCCTCGACGACACCGCCGTCCGCGACTCCCGCCACGCCGTCACCGCCGAGGTCGCTGCCCGCGGTGGCCGCCGATCGGCCGACGCCTGCCGAAGACGCGCCGCGATCCTCCGCAGCGCCCCCTCGCTCGCGGCAGGCTCCCCCTGGTTCTGCGAGGGCTCAGACCCCCGGATAGCCTCGCGGCCGCACCTCCGGGGGCGTTCGGGGAGGGTGATCACGATTTTGGTGCCGCTGCCCCCACCGGGTGGCTGATGTCTGGGGGAACGAGGCCATGAACTCTGCGGAAGACGTCGACCCCCCGGTCGCGGGCGGCGTCGACGAGCGGCTCGTCCGCGCTT
Source organism: Acidimicrobiales bacterium (assembly GCA_036280455.1). Taxonomy (GTDB): domain Bacteria; phylum Actinomycetota; class Acidimicrobiia; order Acidimicrobiales; family VFJN01; genus ZC4RG19. The sequence continues at coordinate 8,728 of DASUQS010000040.1, read as the reverse complement.
TCGACCGCGTCGCGCGCCTGGGGATCGATCTCGAGGACGACGATCTCAGCGACCGGGAGTCTGCTGTGGTCCGGGCGTTCGCCGCCCTCCACCAGGACGGGGGGCCGGGCGAGAGCACCCCGTCCCCGGAGCCACCGCCGGTCGACGTGCCCGCTGCCGAGGATGCCGTTTCCGCACCGGACGATCACGAGGACGAGGGTCCCCTCCGACCGGACGCCGTCCTGCGCAGCCGCCGGTTCACACCCCGCGACGACGAGTACGGCCAGGGAGGCAACGGGAGCGGCGGCGTCGAGGTGGAGGTGCCCCCGCCCCCGGCGCAGGCCGGCCCACCCGACCCCGCAGCGTCGGGCCCGGAATACGCCACCGGGCCGGCGACTGCCCAGACGACCCGTCCGACACCCGATCCGACGAACGATCCGGCCGCGGCCGATGCTGCTGCGTTCGAGCCACCCGAGCGCTCCGGGGACGGCTACCTGCTCGACGTGGCGGCGTTCGGTGTGGCGAGCGTCGCCTTCGTGTGGCCGTGGGCGTGGCCGGCGACCGTCGTTGTCGCCCTGCTGGTCGGCACGACCCTGAGCTCCCTGGCGACGAACGGGCAGTCACCGGCGGCCCTCCTGCGGCGGGCGGCCCGCCACGTGCTCTCGTGGCTGCGCCCGCGGTCCCTGCTCGTCGCCGCGGCCGTGGGTGCCCGTGCGGCCCTGCTGGCGGTGGTGATACCCGCCCTCGTCTGCGCGGGGTGGTGGATCATCACGGACGGCATCGACGGCGCCTTCGTCGCCGCCCGGATCGGCGTGTGGACCCACGGCTGGCGGGTCGCCGCCGCCGCAGTCTGCTTCGTCCTCGTGGCCGGCGGCGGGGACACCCGGGCCCGGCGGGTGGTCCATCTGCGGCGGGTGACCGGGCAGCTCGGCACCACGGCGGTCATGGTGCTCGCTGGTGGCGTCGTGCTGGCGGGGGTCGCGATCATCGCGGCCGCTCCGCGGGCCGCCGGTGGCTGGGCCGCGGCCGACGACGGGCTCGGTTGGGCGCCGTCCCGGCTCCAGGACAACATCGACCGGCTGCGCGACGACCTCGTGTCGGCCGAGGTGCACGCCGCCTCGGGCTGCCTGTCCGACCACCAGAACCTCACCTGGCGCACCACCTACACGACCGGCAACCTCCTGATCGACGACGACGTGGTGCGCCTGTCCGTGGAGCGCTCGGCGGAGGCGGCCGCACCGTCCCCCGGGCACCTGGCGACCGCGGCGGCCGCGATCCACAACCAGGTGGCCCCCTGGGTCGAGAGCATCGAGATCGCGGTGGACGGCGACACCGTGGTGGCACTCGACCGCACCGTCCTTCCGGGCGGCCGGCCGCTGGTCGACCCCGAACGACTCGTGGAGGCGGCGGACGCCGGCGAGGCTCACCTGACCGACGGGATCGACGGCTTCGACCGGGCCGTCGCCCTCTCCTGCTCGGCGGCGCCTCTCCCCTGACCCCGGCCTATCCGTCCAGGCCGTCGAGGAAGGCGCGCACCGCGGCGGCCGAGTGGTGACGCCACAGGCCCACGGGGTCGCTTGCCGGTGGCGGCGTGGCGAGCGCGGCGACGGCCGGGGCGAACCGGTCGCGCTGGGCCGTGACGAGCGGTGCGACGTCGATCCCGAGCCGGCGGGCGGCGACGAGCTTGAGGAGGAGACCGCTGCGCACGTCCCGCAGGTGGGCGACCGGCTCGTGCACCCAGGCGAGCGCGCGCTCCCGCCCCAGCGCGGTCGCCCCGAAGACCTGCCGTGGCGGCCCGCCCGCGCCCGGCTCGGCCTGCCGGGGCTCGGCGAGCCCCAGTGCGGCCAACCGGTCGAGTGCCCGGTAGACCAGCTGGCGCGAGACGCGCCACACCGTCCCCATCTCGACGTCGGGAGCCAGCTCGGCGGCGATGTCGTAGCCGTGGCGTGGCCGCTCGACCAGGCACACGAGCACCGCCCACTCGTTGAGGGACAGCGTCTCGCGGCGCTCCATGCCTCCGGATCCTGTCATGGCACCACCCGCAAGTCGCGGCGTCGGGGATGCTCCCGATGACTAGTGTCAGCGACACTAGTCACGCGGATCCGGAGGCGACAGATGTTCGTGCCCGGCCGGCGTCTGCCGGTCGCCCTGCTGTGGGCCACGCTCGTCGGCGTGTGCGCGTGCGGCGACGACGGCGCCGCGGACCGGAGCGGCGGGACCGCGTCCGGCCTCGACGGCACCATCACGGTGTTCGCCGCCGCGTCATTGACCGACGCCTTCGGCGAGGCCGCCGACGCGTTCGAGGAGGCCAATCCCGCGGTGACCGTCGAACTGAACCAGGCCGGTTCCTCCGCCCTGCGCGAGCAGATCCTCGCCGGCGCCCCCGCGGACGTGTTCGCGTCGGCGAACCCGTCGAACATGGACCAGGTCGCCGAGGCCGGCGAGACCGCGGGCGAGGCCGTGGTGGTGGCCCACAACTCGCTCCAGATCGTGGTGCCGGCCGGGAACCCCGGCGGGGTCGAGGACCTGGAGGACTTCGCCGATGACGACCTGCTCATCGGCCTGTGCGCCATCGAGGTGCCCTGTGGCGACCTCGGTCGCGCGGTGCTCGCCGACGCCGGTGTCACGGCGGCCCCCGACACGGAGGAGCCCGACGTGCGCAGCCTGCTCACCAAGGTGGCATCGGGCGATCTCGATGCAGGGATCGTGTACGTCACCGACGTCGTGGCCGCCGGCGACGACGTCGAGGGCATCGACATCCCCGCCGGCGTGAACGTGGTGGCGGAGTACCCGGTCGCCGCGCTCGCCGGCTCGGGCGAGCCCGAGATCGCCGGGGCGTTCGTGGACTTTTTGCTCTCCGAGGATGGCCAGGCCATCCTCACGTCGCACGGCTTCGGGCCGGCATGACCACGCGGCGCGGCGCCCACAGCCAGCGCGGCCGCCCGCCCCGGGCGTTGGTGCTGCTGGCCGCGCTCACGCTCACGTTCCTCCTCGTTCCCTTCGCTGCCCTGCTGCAACGGGCGCCCTGGTCGGGGCTGATCGACCTGCTGCGCGAGCCCGTCGTCACCGAGGCGCTGCGGCTGTCGCTGATCAGCGCCTGCCTGGCGACCGCCCTCTCGTTGCTCGGGGGGATCCCGCTCGCCTGGATGCTGGCCCGCACCGACTTCCCCGGGCGGTCGCTGGTGCGCGCGCTCGTCGTGCTGCCGATGGTGCTGCCGCCCGTCGTGGGCGGCGCCGCGCTGCTGTTCGCGTTCGGCCGGCGCGGCCTCGTCGGGGGCCCCGTCTACGACGGCACCGGGTTCCTGCTGCCCTACTCGCTGTGGGGTGTCGTGGCCGCCAACACGTTCGTCGCGCTCCCCTTCCTGGTCGTGACCGTCGAGGCGGGGCTGCGGTCGGCCGACCTCCGCTACGAGGACGCCGCCGCCACCCTCGGGGCGGGCCGATGGATGGTGTTCCGGCAGATCACCCTGCCGATGATCCTGCCGTCGGTCGTGGCGGGTGCGGTGCTGTGCTGGGCGCGGGCCCTCGGGGAGTTCGGCGCCACGGTCACCTTCGCCGGCAACCTGCAGGGCCGCACCCAGACCATGCCGCTGGCGGTCTTCCTGGCCCTGGAGTCCGACCGCGAGGCGGCGATCGCCCTGTCCCTCGTGCTGGTGGCCGTGTCGCTGGCGGTGCTGCTGCCGCTGCGCGACCGCTGGCTGGCGGCCTGACCGGTGCTCCGCGCGGACGTCGTCCTCCGCCTCGGGGCGCTCGACCTGTCGGCGGAGGTCGAGGTGGCGGACGGCGAGGTCGTGGCCGTCCTCGGGCCCAACGGGGCCGGCAAGTCCACCCTCCTGCGCGCCGTGGCCGGGCTCTTACCACTCGACCGCGGCGTGATCTCCGTCGACGGCGAGGCGCTCGACGCCCCGGACGCGGGCATCTTCGTCCCCACCCACCGCCGCCCGATCGGGGTCGTGTTCCAGGACCACCTGCTGTTCCCGCGCCTCAGCGCCGTGGACAACGTGGCCTTCGGGCTGCGGGCCCGGGGCATGCGCAAGCCGGACGCCCGCCGGGTGGCGACCGGCTGGCTCGAGCGGGTCGGCCTCGCCGACCACGCCGGGGCCAAGCCCGGCGCGCTGTCCGGCGGCCAGTCGCAGCGGGTCGCCCTCGCCCGCGCCCTGGCCACCGAGCCCCGGGTGCTGCTGCTCGACGAGCCCCTGGCCGCCCTCGACGCCCGCACCAGACTGCACATGCGGGCGGAGCTGCGGCGGCACCTGGCGACGTTCCCCGGCGCCCGGCTGCTGGTGACGCACGATCCCATCGACGCCCTCGTGCTGGCCGACCGCCTGGTCGTGCTCGAGGCCGGGCGCGTGACCCAGGAGGGCACCACCGACGACGTGGTGCGCCACCCCCGTTCGCGGTACGTGGCCGAGCTGGTGGGGGTGAACCTCCTGCACGGCACCGCGGTGGGCGACCACCGCGTCCGGCTGGCCGGCGGGGCCGAGCTGGTCGTCGCGGACCCGGTGCCGGCCACCGACGTGGCGGTGGCGGTGCGCCCCCAGGCGGTGACGATCCACCGGGACGAACCGGAGGGCAGCGCCCGCAACGCCTGGCCCGCGACCGTGGCCGAGCTGGAGGCACGCGACGACCGGGTGCGCGTGCAGCTCGCCGGGCCGGTGGGCACCGGCGGCGGCGGGCAGGCAGGGCTCGTCGCCGAGGTGACTCCCGCGGCGGTCGCCGCGCTCGGCCTCGCCCCGGGCACGGCCGTGTGGGCGACGGTCAAGGCTGTCGACCTCGCCGTCTACGAGCGCTGAGGCCTCCGGCCACGACCGACGATCGTTTACACAGCCCCGCGCGCAGGTAAGGCTTCTCGTGCTGCGTGTCGTCCCCCGACGTGCGGCCCAGGAGGTCCCCATGTCGCACACACCTGACACGCCCGGCACACCCGACTCCCCTGTCGATCCCGACCAGCCACGGACCAGCCCCGGCCGCATCGTGGCGCCATCGGAAACCGACGACGCCAGACACGTGACCCCGGCCCGCTCCACCGGCCCGCTGCGCCTTCTCGCCATCCTGGTCATCATCGGGGGCGCGATCATGTCGATCGCGGGCGCGATCACCTGGGTCATCGTCACCGATCAGCTCAGCGACGAGAAGATCGTCGTCGCCGACGATGCGGACAACTTCGCCGGCGAGGAGGTCGACGGCCCGTTCACCGCGTACGCCCAGGCGGACATCATCAACACGCACGCCCTCGAAACGACCGACGGACAGACGTACGCGCAGCTCGACCAGGAGGACCCCCGCCGCGACACGGTGATGACCGCGTCGTTCCTGCGTGCGTCCCTGTTCACGTCGGTCGTGGCCTTCGGCGTCGCCGCGTTCGCGTTCGGTCTCGGCCTGCTGCTGATCGTGATCGGCATCGCGCTGCTCCGCGTCGACAAGGGCCTGCGTACGGCCCACTGACCGCCCGGTCGACCGTGCAAGCGGTCGGCAACCGCCGTGCAAGCGAGCGCCCCCATCATGGCGCCATGGAGACGTACCCCCCTACTCTCCGACGCCCTGACCTGGTCGATCTCACCGATGCCGGTGCGACTGACGGATCGCTCGTCGGCGCCAAAGCCGCCAACCTGGCCCGCGCCGAGCGGGCCGGCCTGCCCGTCCTGCCCGGCGCTGTCCTGACCACGGCCTGGGACAACCGCGGCTGGTCCCACCCGTCGCGCCTCGACCGGCCGGGACCGGCGCTCGCCGCCTGGCGCACGCTCGGCAACGAGGGGGAGCGCCCGCTCGTCGTCCGCTCCTCGTCGACCAACGAGGACGGCGGATCGTCCTCGATGGCCGGGGTGTTCACCTCTGTGCTCGACGTCACCACCTGGACGAGCTTCGTCGAGGCCGTCGACCGGGTCCTCGACTCGGGACGGCTGGCGGACGTGCCCGATGCCCGCATGGCCGTCCTCGTCCAGCCGCAGCTCTCGCCCCGGTGGGGCGGGGTGCTCTTCGGCGCCGACCCCGTGTCCGGCCGCACCGACCACCTGCTCGTCTCCGCGGTCGAGGGCGGCCCCGACAGCCTGGTCAGCGGGCTCGACGACGGGTGGACCGCCGTCCTGTCCCCCCGGGGTCGGGTGCTCGAGGTCCGCGGCGCGGACGAGCATCCCCTGCCACGGCAGGCCCTGCGGGACCTGGCCCGGCTGGCCGCGCGGGCCAGCGAGGCCTTCGGCGGTCCGCAGGACCTCGAGTGGGCCATCGACCACGACGGCACCATCTGGCTGCTCCAGAGCCGTCCCATCACGACGCCGACCGGCCGTCCCGGCGGCCCGGTGCTCGGCACCGGCCCGCTGGCCGAGACGTTCCCCGAGCCGCTCACCCGGCTCGAAGCCGACCTGTGGCTCGCTCCCCTCGGCGAAGGCCTCGAACAGGCCCTGCTGCTGACGGGGTCGACGTCGGCCCGTGCTCTGCGGCGTTCCCCTGTCGCCCGAGCGATCGACGGCTGGGCCGTCGCCGACCTGGCCCACCTCGGGGTCGCTCCGGTGAAGCACCGGATGCTGCGTCGCCTCAACCCCGCTCCCCCGGCGCGCCGGCTGAAGGCCGCGTGGCGCACCGGTCGGCTCGGCCGGGCCCTCCCCGCCCTGGCTCGCGATGTCGTCGAGCAGGTCGACCGCGACCTCGCCGTCGTCCCCCGGGTCGACGAGCTGTCGAACGCCGAGCTCCTCGCCGTGCTCGACAACGGCCGCACCGCGCTGCGGGCGCTCCATGGCTACGAGGCGCTGGCCGGCATGTTGGTGCCCGACACCGGCGAGTCGACCACCGCGGCGTCCCTCGCCCTGGCGGCGCTGGCCGAGGCCCGCGCCGAGGGCGTCGATCTCGACGACCTGGTCGAGAACGACCCGATCGTCCTGGCCCTGGCGCCGCCCCGCATCGGTGGTTCGCCGCGGTTCGACGCCGGGCCGCTCACCACGATCGATCTGCGCGACGGCGCCGCGCGGATGTCCGAGTCGGCCCCGGCGCTGCCGGCGGAGCCGACCGCCGATGCCGCGGTCGTCCGTGAGGCGCTGCGCCTGCGGGCCCGCTGGGTCCAGGAGCTGACGGCGCGCGCGGCGTGGGAGCTCGGGCACCGCCTCGTCTGCGTCGGTCTGCTGCGCGACCAGGCGTCGGTGCGCCGCCTCGACCTCGACGAGCTGCGGGCGGCCACCCGCACCCGCGCCGTTCCCGCCGACGTGCAGGAACGCCCGGATCCGGTGACCGCGCCGCCCCGGCCGTTGCCCACCCAGTTCCGGCTCACGCCGGACGGCACCCCGGTGGCGGTCGCTCCCCCGACCGCCGGCCCGGGCGGCGTCGGTGCCGGCGGTGGCGCCGGCTCCGGGCCCGTGCACGTCGGCGACGGCCCGCCCGCGGGCGCCGTGCTGGTCGTGGCCCACCTCGACCCCCGCCTGGCCCCGGTCATCCCCCGGCTGGCCGGGCTGGTGGCCGAGACCGGCAGCCCGCTCAGCCACCTCGCCATCCTCGCCCGCGAGCACGGGGTCCCGACGGTGGTCGGCCACCTCGGCGCCACCGAGCGGTACCGCAACGGCGATGTCGTCGAGGTGGACGGGACCATGGGCACCGTCGTCGTCGTGGACCCGGCCGTGGAGAACGGGCTGCGAACGGACGAGCCGGTGGCTCCTCCGGACGCAGCGCCGGCGCCACGGAACGCCGCCCAGGACCCCCGGGAGGGTGGGCCGCCGGACCGCAGCCGGGAGGACCACCCGTCCCGACCGCGGGACAGGTCCACCACGGTCCTCATGCTTCCGGATCGACCGCCCGCCGACGACGCACGCAGTGATGCACGCGGCGACGCCGACCGTGACGGCGCCCGGAACGGCTCGTCCGGCAGCAACGTCATCCCGATCGGAGCGCGACGATGAACACCCGACTGATCCGGGCCCTCCTCGGCGGCGTCACGCTCGCCGCGTCCGGCACCTACACCTTCGTCTACCTCTACCGGTGGGAGTGGAACCGGGCCCTGATGTCGGCCGCCATCTTCATCGCGGCCGAGATCGCGGTCATGGGCTCGCTCCTCGCCCAGCGGCTCAAGGTGCTCAGCGACAGGGTCGACGGCAGCGAGGCGAGGACGTCGGCGTCCCACACCGTGCGGCTCGACCGCATCCAGTCGGCGGCGCCGCCGGCCCGGGCCAACTTCGCCTGGCTGTCCCGCCCTGACCAGATGAACGTGTTCGTCCCCGTGCTGATGGGGGCCGGCGTGCTGCTCTCCGGCGTGGCGTGGCTCGTCGAGCGGATCGCCCGGGTGACGGTCACGCCCGTCGCGGAGCGGGGCCTCGCCAGCCAGCTCGACGGCCTCGCCCTGCCGTCCCACGGCTTCGTCACCGCCGAGCGGGCACCGCTCGACCTGCTGCGCGGGCCGGTCGGGAGGCGGACGTGAAGGCCGTCACCGTCCTCGTCCTCGCCGTGGTCGCGGTCATCGGCATCTCCAGCTTGGCGGACCTGACCCAGAACCGCCCCGACCCGGTGGTCGACGGCAGCTCGACGGTCCTCACCTTCGACGTCGGCACCCGCGACTACAACGGCACCGACATGGAGGCCGCGCAGGCCCTGTGGGCCGTCTGCGCCACCTCGGTCTCCGGCGACACCACCGGCCCGACCGCGCTGGCCAACGGGCACTACACCGTGTCGATCAGCCCGGCCATCGGCACCAACGGCGACAAGCGCCTGCGGGGTTGCCTCCAGGACGGCACGCTCGACCGGGTGCAGGGTCACGTGCAGTCGGTCACCTCCG
>DASUQS010000039.1:0-9460 GCA_036280455.1 Acidimicrobiales bacterium | reverse complement strand
CCCGCTCGGCGTCGTTTGTCCCGCGACTCGGCGGCTCGGGCATGCTCGTGACGTGGCCGAGCCACCGATCGACCCTCCCCCGCCCCTCACGACCAGCCGCCTGCTGCTGCGCGGCATCGCGAAGCGCTGCCCGGTGTGCGGCGAGCACAAGCTGTTCCGCCGCTGGTTCACCATCGTCGACCACTGCCCCCGCTGCGGCTTCCGGCTCGAGCGGATCGAGGGTCAGTGGCTGGGAGCGCTCGGCATCAACACGACGGTCAGCTTCGGGGTGGTGCTCATCGGCGTGATCGTCGCCTTCATCGCCACCTACAACTCGGGGTCGGTCGGGGTGGCCGTCGGGATCGTGGTGGCCATCGCCATCATCGTGCCGCTGCTGTTCTTCCCCGTGTCGAAGACGCTGTGGTGCGCGATCGACCTCGCCATGCGCCCCCTCGAGCCCGACGACGACGTCGACCCCCGCTGGATCCCCGGGACGACCCGGCAGGAGCGCTGAACCGCCACGCCTGCACGTCGGCCGGGCGTCGCACTCGCGGCCCGGACCGGCCGCCACCAGGGCGACGGTCAGCCCACGAGAGACGTGCCGGCCAGGTGGGCGTGGTCGTTGAAGCGCACGAGCTCCCAGGCACCGACGCGGTTGCCGTAGGGATTCGTGGCGCGGCGCCACTCGGTGATGGACGAGTTCTCCGGGCTGAACCAGGCCCGCTCGGTATCGCCCATCGGATCGATCGCCAGCCAGCGGATCATCGCCTGCACGATCACCCCGCCGTGGCAGGCGACGACCACGGTGCCGCCGGCGTGCCGCTCGACGAGGCGGTCCAGGCCGGCCCCCACGCGGGCGGCCATCTCGTTCCACGTCTCGCCGCCGGGATCGCGCCGGTGGTCGGGCGTCCAGGCCTCCGGGTGGGGGTAGAGGTCGTTGAAGGTGTCCCAGGGCAGGCCGTCGCCCTCGCCGGGATGGTGCTCGCAGAAGTCGCAGTCCCGATCGATGTCGGACACGCCGAGCGCCGGGGCGAGGATCTCGGCCGTCTCGATCGCCCGGGGCAGCACGCTGGCGTAGAGGGTGACCGGCCCACCCATCTCGTCGCGCTCGCTCCAGCGATCGCGCAGGGCCGTGACCTGGGCGCGGCCTCGCTCCGAGAGGCCCTGGCAGCCCTTGTGGCCCCCGACGATGCGTAGCTCCTGCGCCATCGATTCGCCATGGCGCACCATCACGATCCGCGTCCCGTCCATCGTTCGCACGCTACCGGGAACGGGGGCGCGCGCCGATCGCGTTCCACGGCATCTAGCGTTGCCCCGCCATACCGCCGTACAAGACTGGGAGAGATGCCGACATGGCACTGCGCGACAAGCTGGCCGAGCGCGTCCAACCGCTGCTCGAGCCGGGAGAACAGGTCCAGGAGGTGGCGCTGTCGCAGACAGGGCCGAGCCCCTACCTGGCGATCATCACCTACCTCATCTTCTTCGCGGTCAAGCGCCGCATCATCGTGGCGACCGACCGGGCGATCGTGGTCGTCAGAGCCGGGGCGTGGACCGGCACCTCGGCCAAAGAGGTGCTGGTGCGCCTCCCGAGGGCGACCCGCATCGGCCCGCTGTCGGGGCTGTGGGCCAAGGCCGAGATCAACGGCGAGAAGCAGTGGATCCACAAGCGGTTCCACGGCGACATCGCCCGGGCCGACTCGGTGGCCGTCGCCGCCGCCGCGCCGGCGCCGGTGCCCGGGGCCTGACCCCACCCCACCCGTGACGCGCAGCCGCCGCCCCCGAGGGGGCGGCGGTTCCGCGTCTGGCTGGTTGTCGGACGAGACGTCCTCGGGCTCCCTGTCGGACCAGAAGTCCTCGGGCTCCCTGTCGGACTAGAAGTCCTCCATGCCCCCACCCGGGGCGCCCGCGGGGGCCTCCTCGGGCTTGTCGGCGATCACGGCCTCGGTGGTGAGGAACAGCGCCGCGATCGATGCCGCGTTCTGCAGCGCCGACCGGGTGACCTTGGCGGCGTCGATGATGCCCGCCTTGGTCAGGTCCTCGTAGTCGCCGGTGGCGGCGTTGAGGCCCTCGGCGCCGTCGAGGTTGCGCACCCGATCGGTCACCACACCGCCCTCGAGGCCGGCGTTGACGGCGATCTGCTTGAGCGGCTCCTCGAGCGCCCGTGCCACGATGCGCGCGCCGGTCGACTCGTCCGCCGACAGGGTCTCGGCCAGCTCGAGCACCTTGGCCTGCGCCCGCAGCAGCGTGGTGCCGCCGCCGGCCACGACGCCCTCTTCGATGGCGGCCTTGGTGGTGGAGACCGCGTCCTCGATGCGGTGCTTCTTCTCCTTGAGCTCGACCTCGGTGGCCGCGCCGACCTTGAGCACGGCGACGCCGCCGGACAGCTTGGCCAGCCGCTCCTGCAGCTTCTCGCGGTCGTAGTCGGAGTCGGTGTTGTCGATCTCGTTCTTGATCTGCGAGACGCGGCCGGAGATGTCGTCGGCGGAGCCGGCGCCCTCGACGATGGTGGTCTCGTCCTTGGTGACGATGACCTTCTTGGCCTGGCCGAGCAGGTCGAGCGTGGTGTTCTCGAGCTTGAGGCCGACGTCCTCGCTGATGACCTGGCCACCGGTGAGGACGGCGATGTCGGCCAGCATGGCCTTGCGGCGCTCGCCGAAGCCGGGGGCCTTGATGGCGACCGACTTGAACGTGCCGCGGATCTTGTTGACCACGAGCGTCGACAGGGCCTCGCCCTCGACGTCCTCGGCGATGATCACGAGCGGCTTGCCCGACTGCATGACCTTCTCGAGCACGGGGAGCAGGTCGCGCACCGTCGAGATCTTGCCGCTGACCAGCAGCACGTAGGCGTCGTCGAACACGGCCTCCATGCGGTCGGGGTCGCTGACGAAGTAGGCCGAGATGTAGCCCTTGTCGAAGCGCATGCCCTCGACCAGGTCCATCTCCATGCCGAAGGTCTGCGACTCCTCGACGGTGATGACGCCGTCCTTGCCGACCTTGTCGATGGCCTCGGCGATCATCTCGCCGATCTCGGAATCGGCGGCGGAGATGCCGGCGACCTGGGCGATCTGGTCCTTGGCGTCGACCTCGACGGCCTGGCCCTTGATCGCCTCGACCGCGGTGGCGACCGCGGCCTCGATGCCCCGCTTGACCGACATGGGGTTGGCGCCGGCGGCGACGTTGCGCAGACCCTCGCGCACCATCGACCAGGCGAGCACGGTGGCGGTGGTGGTGCCGTCGCCCGCGACGTCGTCGGTCTTCTTCGCGACCTCCTTGACCAGCTCGGCGCCGATCTTCTCGTAGGGGTCCTCGAGCTCGATCTCCTTGGCGATCGACACGCCGTCGTTCGTGATGGTGGGAGCGCCCCACTTCTTGTCCAGAACGACGTTGCGGCCCTTGGGGCCGAGGGTGACCCGGACCGCGTCGGCCAGCTTGTTCATGCCGGCCTCGAGGCCGCGGCGAGCCTCGCTGTCGAAAGCGATGATCTTGGGCATCCGTAAATCCCTCCGTTGGGCACGGGGTTAGCACTCGTCGAATGTGAGTGCCAGCCAGTCAACCACGCCCTATCAGCACTCGCAACCGTCGAGTGCTAACCGGGGAACCTCGACGGCGGGGACGATGGCGCGCTCGACGCGACGTGCCGACGGAGCCCCCTGGAGCACCCCGCGGGCGGACCTCAGCCGCCGGCGACGGCGGGGATGATCGACACCTCGGCGCCGTCGGGCACGGGGGTGTCGAGCCCGTCGAGGAAGCGGATGTCGTCGTCGGCCACGAACACGTTCACGAAGCGGCGCAGGTTGCCGTCGTCGTCCAGCAGGCGAGCGGCGAAGCCCGGGTGGGCGCCGTCCAGGTTGCCGAGCACGTCACGGACGTTGGACCCCTCGAGCGAGACCTCGGACCGACCACCCGTCAGGGTGCGCAGCGTGGTCGGGATGCGAACGGAGACGCTCATGGCAGATCTGTCCTTGACTCGAGGATGGCGGCCGAATCGTAACCAACCCCCGGTCGCGCCCACTCATTCCTGGTGGGCCGCCACCGCCTCGGCGACGGCCTCGGTGATGCAGGCCACGGTGTCGTGGCGCGCCCGGTCGTCGCCGAAGCGCTCGACCAGGGACACGACGCGCAGGTCGCCCACGCCGACCGCCAGGTCGGGCACCACCTCGCCCACCACCGCGAGGCACGGCACCCCGGATGCCGACGCCAGCTGGGCCACGCCACCGACCACCTTCCCGTCGAAGGACTGCTCGTCGAGGAACCCCTCCGCGGTGACGACCAGGTCCGCGCCCTCGATCAGGTCGGGCACGTCGAGCTCGTCGGCGATGGCGTCGAACCCGCCCACGAGCTTCGCGCCGGCCACGGCGAGCCCGCCCGCCAGGCCCCCGGCCGCGCCCGCGCCCTCGATGGTGCGGACGTCGACGCCGTGGTCGGCCAGGTACACGTCGGCCAGGCGCTCCAGCCGGCGGCGCAGCAGTTCGACCTGGGCGGGGGATGCACCCTTCTGCGGAGCGAACACCTCGGCCGCGTCGACGAACGCGGTGCGCACGTCGCACAGCACGACGATCTCGACCCCGGCCAGCCGGTGCAGCGGGTACAGCGAGCGCAGCGCACCGAGGCCCCCGTCCGTCGTCGCCGAGCCGCCCAGACCGACCAGCAGGCGTGTGGCCCCGGACTCGACCGCGGTCGCCAGCAGCTCGCCCGTCCCCGCCGTCGAGGCCGCCACCGGATCGTTGCCCTCGGCGCCGCCCACCAGGTCGAGGCCCGAGGCGCGGGCCATCTCCACGACCGCGGTGCGGCCGGCCAGGCGCCACTCGGCCGCCACGGGCTCGCCGAGCGGACCGGTGACCGTGGTCGTACGGTTGGGGCCGCCGAGCGCGTCCAGCGTGCCCTCGCCCCCGTCGGCCACCGGCACCTCCGCGTGCTCCCAGCCCGCCGCGGCCAGCGCGCGGCCCGCCGCCGCCGCGACCTCCCGGGCGGTCGCGGTGCCACGCATCTTGTCGGGGACGATCACGGCTCGCACGATGCGCCAGTCTGGCGCACGACCGCCGCCGTGACGCACCCGCTCCGGTCGCCTCCGCCCTCGCCGACGGCGCGGGGTCTGGTCGCCGATCTGAGCGCTGGGCCCGGCCTCGGCGCGCGGAACCGAACGTGGGGCCCCGTGCCCCTGTCCGCGGGGGACCACTAGCCTCGCCTTCTCGTGACCCGCTCCGTCGTCGTCGTGTCGAACCGTGGCCCGCTGTCGTTCCGCCTGGACGACGACGGCGGGCTGGCGGCCAAGCGGGGGGCCGGCGGGCTCGTGTCCGGCATCGGCCCGCTGGTGGCCGGCACCGACACGCTGTGGGTGGCCGCCGCGATGTCCGACGGCGACCGCGCCGCCGCGCAGGCGGGCGTGGTCGACGCCGAGGACTTCCGCGTCCGGCTGCTGAACGTCGATCCGGAGACCTACCGCCTCGCCTACGACGTGGTCAGCAACCAGATCCTCTGGTTCGTCCACCACGGCCTCTACGACCTGGCCCGCGAGCCGTCGTTCGGGCCGGACCTGCGCGCCGCGTGGCAGGCCTTCCGCGACGTCAACGCCGCGTTCGCCGACGCCGTGGCCGAGGTCGCGCCCGAGGGCGCCGCCGTGCTGGTGCAGGACTACCACCTGAGCCTGCTCGGGCTCGGCCTTGCCGAGCGGCGGCCCGACCTCGACGCGGTGCACTTCAGCCACACGCCCTTCGCCACCCCCACGTGGCTGCGGGTGCTCCCCGAGCACATCGCGGCAGAGCTGCTGTCGGGTCTGGCGGCCCACCGCGCCTGCGGCTTCCACACCCAGCGCTGGGCCGATGACTTCGCCGCCTGCTGCCGCGACGTGCTGGCGCTCGAGCCCCGGACGTTCGTGTCCCCGCTCCCCGCCGACGCCGACGACGTGCTGTCGGCCGCGGCCACCGCCGCGTGCGACGCCGCGCTGGCGGAGATCCAGGCCGAGGTCGGCGACCGGCTGGTCATCGCCCGGGTCGACCGCATCGAGCTGTCGAAGAACCTGCTGCGCGGCTTCGAGGCGTTCGACGACCTGCTCGACCGGCAGCCGGGCTGGCGGGGGCGGGTGGTGTTCCTCGCGTCCGTCTACCCGTCGCGCACGGGCGTGCCCGCCTACATCGAGTACCAGCAGGACGTCGAGGCCCTGGTCGAGCGCATCAACGAGCGGTGGGGCACGCCCGACTGGACGCCGATCGTCTACGACACCCGCGACGACTACCCGCGCTCGGTGGCGGTGCTGCGCCGGGCCGACGTCCTGCTCGTCAACCCGATCCGCGACGGCCTGAACCTCGTGGCCAAGGAGGGCGGCATCGTCAACGAGCGCGACGCCGTGCTGTGCCTCTCCCCGGAGGCCGGGGTGTGGGACGAGGTGGGCGAGGCGGCCCTGCGCGTGCAGCCGTTCGACGTCGCAGGCACGTCCGACGCGCTCGACCGGGCGCTGCGCATGCCGGCCGCCGAGCGGACGGACCGGGCGGACCTCCTGCGGGAGCTGTCGATCGCCCGCCGGCCGTCCGACTGGCTGGCCGACCAGCGCGCCGCCGCCGGCTGACCGGCCGGCGACGGCACACGCCGGAGCTGCACACCCGGACCTGCTCGGCCGCTCAGCCCGCTCGGCCGCTCAGCCCGCCAGGCGGCGCAGCAGGTCGAGCACCTCGGTCGGCCCCTGGAGCACGAGGTCGGCGCGGTCGATCAGTTCGTCCGGCGCCTCCTCCGACGCGACGGCGACCCGCAGCGCGTGCACACCCCGTGCCGCGAGGCGGTCGAGCGCGTCGTACGCCGGCAGGTCGCCCCGGTCGTCGCCGACGAAGCACACCGCGGCGAGGCTCCCGACCAGCTCCTCCACCGCCGTGCCCTTGTCCGCGGCGATCGGCGGGTGCAGCTCGACCGACATCTTGGCGGGCCGCACCAGAAGCCCCGACCGGGCGGCCTGCTGGCGGGCCCACTCGGCCACGTCCACGGCGATCTCGGGGCGGGTGCGGTAGTGCAGCGTGAGCGACAGCCCCTTCGGCTCGACGACCATGCCCTCGGGACCGCGGTCGACGGACGAGCGCGCCACGTCGGCCACGACCTCCCGCCAGGCCCCTGCGCCCGCCCGGTCGGCCCGCTGGCCCTCCCGCACGACCTCCAGGCCGTACAGGCCCGACAGGACGAGCCCGTCGGGCAGCAGCGGGACGAGGAAGTCGACCGGGCGACCGGAGATGATGCCGACGAGGCCCAGCCGGGCGGTGAGCTTCGTGAGCGCGTCGGTGACCCCGTCGAGCGGGCGGGCGCTCGCCGGGTCCGCGACGATCGGCGCCAATGTCCCGTCGAAGTCGAGGACGACGGCGGCGTCGGCGGGTCGATCGGTGAAGGGTCGCAGCGCGTCGAGACGGTCGTCGATCACGTTCGCAAGCTATCCCCGGCGGCGCACACCCGACGCGGGCCGGGCGTCAGCCGCCACCGGCGAGGTCGGTGCCCAGCAGCACCAGCACGTTGGCGTTCGCCAGGGCCACCGGGGGCTCCTCGGGCATCGGCTGCACCGCTTCCGGCGGCGCGCCGATCTGCGCGGCCAGCGCGGCGGCTTCGGCCTCGAAGCCGGCGACCGGCAGCACCTGGGTGGCCTCCAGGGTCTCGGGCGCGTTGGTCGCCTCGAGGATCTGGTAGCCGCCGCCCTGGATGGATGTGGCCTGCTCGCCGGCCGCCCCGCTCACGCCCGACGCGTTGGCCACGAGCACGACGACCTCGCCGGGCGGGCGCGGCTCGGGGGCCGTCGCCTCCGTGGCGTCCGGTGTCTCGCCCTCCGTCGTCTCCTCGCCGGTCGTGGCCGCGGTCTCCTCGGAGACGGCGGGGCCACCGCCCGTGTCGTCGATGGCGCGCAGGATGAAGAACCCGAGCACGACGGCGACGGCGACGAGGACCACCCCTCGGACGGGGCTGGTGCCCCGCGCCGGTCCGGTGGGGGGACGCTCGGTGGTCTGCATGCGGGGGCCTCCTCAGCGGCCGTTGCCGGTGGTGGTGCGACCTTCGACCCTGGCCTGCCGGCGACGCTGCCGGGCACGGCGCAGCCGGCGGACGACCAGGGGGTCGTAGGCCGCGGCGGCGGGGTCGTCGACGAGCACGTTCAGCAACTGGTAGTAGCGGGTGGGGGACACGGCGAGATGGGCGCGGATCGCTGTCGCCTTGGAGGCGGGAAGGAGCCACCAGCCTCGTTCGAAGTCGAGGATCGCCCGGTCACGATCGGTCAGTGCCACTGGTCCAAGGCTGGCCCGATGCCCTGCGCGATGCAAGCACCCTCGGGGGTTGCGCGAATGTGCCGAGTCGCCCCGGGTCGCCGCTGCCGAGCTCCCGGGCGGCCGGCGGCGAGGCGGCGACCCGATCGCCGAACCCCCACGTGGGGGCTGCCGGGCGGGCCCGATCCGCTCGGCCCACCCGCGGCGGTTCGAACGCGCGGGTGCGCCCGGTATCGTCGGGGGACTGCCCGAGTAGCTCAGCTGGCCAGAGCAGGCGCCTTGTAAGCGTCAGGTCGCGGGTTCGACTCCCGCCTCGGGCTCTCACCGACGTCTGGCGATCTCGAAGCAGGCCAGGGCGGCCGCGGCCGAGACGTTCAGCGATCCCAGCACGCCCTTCATCGGGATGGCCACCAGCTCGTCGCATCGCTCGCTCACGAGGCGCGAGAGGCCGCGCCCCTCGGCCCCGAGCACCAGGCACAGGGGGCCGTCCGCCCCCGAGACGTCGTACAGCGACGTCTCCGCCGTGCCGTCGAGGCCCACGACGTGGACGCCCGCCTTGCGCATGTTCGCGATCGCGGTGGGCAACCCGCCGACGACCGCCATCGGCACGTGCTCGACCGCGCCCGCCGCGGCCTTGGTCGCCGCCGGGGTCACGTGCACGGCGCGGTGTCGCGGCACGATCGCCCCGGTGACGCCCGCACATTCGGCGGAGCGCAGCACGGCGCCCAGGTTGCCCGGATCGGTCACCCCGTCGAGCGCGACCAGGAAGGGCGCGGCGCCGCCGCGACCCGCCAGCAACGAGTCGAGCTCGGCCTCGGGCAGCGGTGCGGCCAGCGCGAGGACGCCCTGGGGGGCCTCGCAGCGGGCCTGGGCGTAGAAGCGGCCCTTGCCGACCTGCGTGACCGTCACCCGGTTGGAGGCCGCGAGCTCGCGGATGTCCTCGAGGATCGGGGAGTCGTCGCCCTGGTCGAGCATCCACACCTCGCGGACCTTGCGCCGCCCGGCGATGAGCAGCTCGCGCACGGCCTGGCGGCCCTCGACCTGGTCGCCGCCCAACCCGCGGTCGGACGACACCCTGCCGCGGCGGGCGGGCGCGATCGACCGTGGCGCGCCGGGCGTCGTGATGCGCGTGGGGGCAGGCGCCCGGCCCCGACCGCGGCCGGAGTGCCCGCTGCCGCCCGGGCCGCCGGACGACCGTCCGCGGCCCTGACCTCCGCCGGGCTGCCCTCGCCCCTGCTGACCCCGTCCGGACGGACCAC
>DASUQS010000038.1:0-6308 GCA_036280455.1 Acidimicrobiales bacterium | reverse complement strand
GCGTCGATCCCGACAGCACCCCCGCCGACGCCGACCAGCTCATCGTCAACGTGCTGCAGGACAAGCAGCTCTTGTGAGGTAGCGCCATGGCGACCGCGACCCCGACCGGCACCTCACCTGCCGCTCCGGCGCGCCGCCGCCTGAGCGACCGGGCTCGCGGCGAGCAGCGCCTCGGGTGGACCCTCGTGGCCCCCGCCGTGGTCGTCATGTTGGCGGTGACCGCCTATCCGCTGGGGCGGGCCGTCTACCTGTCGCTGTTCAGCTACCGGTTGACCGACCCGGAGGGCCGCGAGTTCATCGGCCTGCGCAACTACACCACCGTCCTCACCGACGGCCTGTGGTGGCAGACCGTGTTCACCACGGTGTTCATCACGGTCATCACGGTGGCGGTCGAGCTGGTGATCGGGTTCGCGTTCGCCCTGGTGATGCACCGCATCATCTTCGGGCGGGGACCGGTGCGCACCTCGATCCTGATCCCGTACGGCATCATCACCGTCGTCGCCGCCTACGCCTGGCAGTACGCGTTCGCCCTCGACTCCGGATTCGTGAACCAGTGGTTCGGCCTCGGCGACAAGGCCTGGTTCTCCGACCGCTGGTCGGCGCTCTTCGTCATCATCATGGCCGAGGTCTGGAAGACGACCCCGTTCATCTCGCTGCTGCTGCTCGCCGGGCTGGCCCAGGTGCCCGAGGACCTGCAGGAGGCGGCCAAGGTCGACGGGGCGACGAACTGGCAGCGCTTCGTGCGGGTGACCGTGCCGAACATGAAGGCGGCGATCATGGTGGCGCTGCTGTTCCGCACGCTCGACGCCTACCGCATCTTCGACACGATCTTCATCATGACGGGCGGGGCGGAGAAGACCGAGAGCGTGTCGTTCCTGACCTACCGGCAGACGACCGCGCGCACCGCCATCGGGCTCGGCTCGGCGCTGTCGGTGCTGCTGTTCCTGTCGGTGGTGTTGATCGCGTTCGTGTTCCTGCGCGGGTTCAAGACCGACCTGTCCAAGGTGCGCGGGGACTGAGGGGGGTGCCGCCGTGAGATCTCGCCGCAAGACCATCCTGTGGGCCCTCGCCGGGCTGCTGATCGTCGTCTACACGCTGCTGCCGGTGCTGTGGATCGTGTCGCTCTCGTTCAAGGAGGGCGACGACATCAACAACCAGAAGTTCTTCCCGACCCGGTGGTCGCTCGAGAACTACCGCACGGTGTTCGACACCGACCTGTTCAAGACCGCGCTGCGCAACTCGATCGGCATCTCGCTCATCGCCACCGTCGCGTCGGTCGTGCTCGCCACGCTGGCCGCCTACGCCATCGCCCGCCTGGAGTTCAAGGGCAAGAAGGTCGTCCTCTCGACGGCTCTGGCCATCGCCATGTTCCCCACCGTCGCGCTGGTCGCCCCGCTGTTCGACATGTGGCGGACGTTCGGCATCTACGACACCTGGCTCGGCCTGATCATCCCCTACATGTCGTTCACCCTCCCCCTCGCCATCTGGACGTTGTCGGCGTTCTTCCGCGAGATCCCGTGGGAGATGGAGCAGGCCGCCCAGGTCGACGGGGCGACCCCGTGGCAGGCGTTCCGCAAGGTGATCGTGCCGCTGGCCGCCCCGGGCGTCGCCACCGCCACGATCCTCGTCTTCTTCTTCGCCTGGAACGACTTCGTCTTCGGCATCTCGCTGACCGCCACCGACAGGTCGCGGCCGGTGCCCGCCGCCCTCGCCTTCTTCACCGGCGAGTCGTTCTTCGAGCAACCGACCGCGGCCATCTCGGCGGCCGCGGTCATCGTCACCATCCCCGTCATCGCGCTGGTGCTCGTCTTCCAGCGCAAGATCGTCGCCGGGCTGACCTCCGGCGCGGTCAAGGGCTAGCCACCGCAGAGGAGCTCCCATGGCCAGCATCCGCCTCGGACACATCGAGAAGTGCTTCCCCGGTGCGGACGCGCCGGCCGTCGACGACGTCGACCTCGACATCGAGGACGGGGAGTTCGTGATCCTGGTCGGCCCGTCCGGGTGCGGGAAGTCCACGATCCTGCGCATGATCGCCGGGCTGGAGGACGTCACGTCCGGCGAGATCGTCATCGGCGACCGCACGGTGAACGACCTGGCCCCACGCGAGCGGAACCTGGCGATGGTGTTCCAGAACTACGCCCTCTACCCGCACCTGTCGGTCTACGAGAACATCGCCTTCCCGCTGCGCCTGCACAAGATGGCGGACGACGAGGTCCGGGAGCGTGTGCAGCGGTCCGCCGACATGCTCGAGCTGGACGAGCTGCTCGACCGCAAGCCGTCGCAGCTCTCCGGTGGCCAGCGCCAGCGCGTGGCGATGGGCCGGGCGCTCGTGCGCGACGCCGACGCCTACCTCTTCGACGAGCCGCTCTCGAACCTGGACGCCAAGCTGCGCGGCCAGATGCGCACCGAGATCTCCCGCATCCAGTCCCAGCTCGACATCACCACCGTCTACGTCACCCACGACCAGATCGAGGCGATGACGCTCGGCGACCGCGTGGCGGTGCTGCGCAAGGGGATCCTGCAGCAGGCGGCGCCGCCCCGGGAGCTGTACGAGCAGCCGGTCAACCTGTTCGTCGCCGGGTTCATCGGGTCGCCGCCGATGAACTTCCTGCCCGCGGGGGTGGAGGGCTCGACGCTGAAGCTCCCCATCGGCGACCTCGAGCTCACCGACGACCAGGCCCAGCGCGTGCAGGGCCACGACCTCCTCATCGCCGGGGTCCGGCCCGAGCACTTCGAGGACGCCTCGCTCGTCGACGGTCAGCGCCGCGGGCAGGGGGTGCTCTTCCGCGACCGGATCGACGTCATCGAGTGGCTCGGCAGCGAGCAGTACGCGTACATCCCCTTCGAGGCGCCCGACAAGGTGCGCAAGCCGCTCGAGGAGCTGGCCAACGAGCTCGACAGCGAGCAGCTCCGCACCCAGCTCGTCGTCACGCTCGACGCCGAGAGCCGCGTCGTCGAGGGGGAGGAGGCCGAGTTGTGGCTCGACCCCTCCCGCATGCACCTGTTCGATCCGGAGACGGGCGAGAACCTGACGCTCGGGAGCGGCGTCGACGCCCGCACGCTCACACCCGCGGGGCCGCAGGACGCCTGAGCCCGGTCGTCCTCAGCCGCCGCTCACCGCGTCGAGCTCGTCGGCGACGACGGGGGAGGGATCGTCCGCCGACGACAGCCAGCCGTCGGGCAGCGTCACGGCGATCGGCCCGGAGGTCTTGCCGCGAGGCTGCGCGTCCGCCCCGGGCAGGATCCTCATCTCCGGCGCCGACGCCGCCAACCGGTCCAGCTCCGCGTCGAGGTCCGCGATGGTGGTGGTGGCCGTGAGCCGCCGGCGCACTCCGCCACCGACGGGGTACCCCTGCAGGTACCAGCCGACGTGCTTGCGCACGTCCCGCACGGCCACGGGCTCGGTGAGCCACTCCGCCAGGAGGTGCGCGTGGCGGCGCAGCACCCGGACGACCTCGGCCAGAGGTGGTGCCTCGGGCACCGGCCTGCCGGCGAACGCCCGGGCCAGGTCGCCGAACAGCCATGGCCGCCCGAGGCAGCCCCGGCCGACGACGACGCCGTCGCAGCCGGTCTCGGCCACCATGCGCAGCGCATCGGCCGCCTGCCAGATGTCGCCGTTGCCCAGCACCGGCACCGCCGTCACCACCTCGCGCAGCGCGGCGATCGCCGACCAGTCGGCCCGGCCCGAGTAGTGCTGGGCGGCCGTGCGGGCGTGGAGGGCGACCGCGGCGGCACCCTCGTCCTGGGCGATGCGGCCGGCGTCGAGGAACGTGGTCAGTTCGTCGTCGATGCCGATGCGCAGCTTGACCGTGACCGGCACCTCGCCGGCGCCCCGCACCGCGGCCCGCACGACATCTCGGAACAGGGCCCGGTGCACCGGCAGGGCCGACCCGCCGCCCTTGCGGGTGACCTTCGCGACCGGGCAGCCGAAGTTGAGGTCGATGTGATCGGCGTGCTCGGACGAGGCGAGGAAGCGGACCGCCTCGCCCATCGCCGCCGGGTCGGTGCCGTAGAGCTGGATCGACCGCACCGGCTCGTCCGCCGCGAACCGGGCCATCCGCAGGGTCTTGTCGTTGCGCTCCGCCAGGCCGCGCGCGGTGATCATCTCGCTGACGAACAGCCCGCCCTGCGCTGCGATCGACGTCCCGCCGTCGGCCGGCGATGTCTCGCCGTCGGTGGGCGTGGCCGCACCGGAGGGTGTGGCCGGGGCGGCTCCGATCTCGGCGAGGGCCGCGGTACCGAACCCGTGGCACAACCGGCGGAACGGGGCGTTGGTGATGCCGGCCATGGGGGCGAGCACAACGGGGGGCCAGACCGCGAGAGGTCCGACGTGCAGCGGGGCGACGCGATCCGCCGGCGGGGTGGCCTCGTGCATCGTTCCGGCGTCCGTCATGTGCCGCATCGCAGGTGAGGGACGACGGAAGCGGTCGGCGCGGGAGGTGCGAGCGGTGCGGACTGGCGGCTCGCGTCGTCGGCGGTCCGGATGCTCACCGGCGCCCCCACAGGGCGGTGATGTCGACTCACCGGGACTCCCACAGGGCGGTGATGTCGACCCCGAGCTCGGCGAGCAGGCGACGCAGCAGCGGCAGCGACAAGCCGAGGACCGTGCCGTGGTCGCCGTCGATGCCGTCGACGAACGGGGCGCAGAAGCCGTCGAGGGTGAAGCCACCGGCGACGGCGACCGGCTCGCCCGTGGCGACGTAGGCGGCGATCTCGGCGTCGCTCGGCCGGCCGAACCGCACGACGGTCTCGGCCGGCGCCGCGGCACGCCGCCCGGTGGCCAGGTCGACGAGCGCGTGGCCGGTCACGAGCGTGCCGCTGCGCCCCCGGTACCCCCGCCACCAGGCGGCGGCCTCCGCCTCCGAGCCGGGCTTGCCCCGGACCTCGCCGTCGAACGCGAGCACGGAGTCGCATCCGAGGACCAGCGGTCCGTCGTCGCTCGCCGCCGCGTCGGCGGGCCCCGACCCGGCGAGGCGGGCGGCGACGGCATCGGCCTTGCGGCGAGCGAGCGTGCATGCCGTCTCGCGGGCGTCGAGGTGGTCGACGCCGTCCTCCTCCTCGCCGCTCACCACCACCCGCGGCGCGATGCCGGCCGTCCGCAACAGGCCGAGGCGGGCGGGCGATGCGGAGGCGAGCACGAGGGTGCGGGCGGACACCCGACCAGGCTGCCACGACCTCGGGCTGCTCCCACCACCCGGCGCGCCCGGGGCCGGGCCTCGCATCGCAGCCCGCGGGATCGGCGACTCCGGATGGCTGGGCCGCCGTGCGATCCCGGCGTCAGGCCTGGTGCTCGGCGCGGCGCTGCTGGCCGGCGCGCACTGCCCGGGCGAAGTTCGGGTGCACGTTGCTGAGCGTCACCCAGCGGCGGGAGGCGTCGAGGTCGACGCCGACGGTGCGCCGCCCGATCTGCCACTCGGTCGCCAGAGCGACGGCGGCCGCGCCGATCGCCCCGACCACGACGGTCACCAGGACGACCCGGCCGCTCATGGTCCAGCCTGCGCCGCCGACGGTGGTGAGGACGAGCGCGAACGCCACGGCCGCTCCGGCGGCCGACGCGATCCACGCCAGACGGCGCCGCTGACGCAGCGCCACGACCTCCGCCTGCGTGTCGACCGTCCACGGCAGCTCGACCCGCAGCCGGTCCGTCGGTTGGCTGGGGCTGAACAGCAGGACCACGATCCAGCCGAGGGGCCCGCCGAACAGGATGAGCAGCACGATCACCGTCGTCGACATCGACCGCGAGCGCCCGACGATCGCATCGACCGACAACCAGCCGTCGCTCGGCAGTCCCGTGCGGGCGCACACGCGGGGGAACCGCCCCTGCACCGCGTCGTCCACGAAGACCCGCACCGCCGTCGAACCGTCCATCGTCCCGCCTCTCCCCGATGTGGCCGGGATCGTACCGAGCGCGTCGCACCGCCGAGTGGAGATGTTGTGTGACCAGGAGGTCACGCCGTCCCTGGCCGTCACGCCGATAGCCTTCCGGGGATGGAGAAACCGCCCCCCGACCCCACCAAGCTGCTCGCCCACTGGATGGAGTGGGAGCGCGGCGAGACCCCTCCGGGCCGGGTGATGAGCAACCTGAAGACCGGCGGGCTGCGCGACCTGCTCGAAGCTCTGGCCGCACAGGCGTCGTCGCAGGCGGGCGTTCCGCACGATGCCTGACGGGGCGCGGGCCGAGTGGCCCGACGCCGCCGTCTCCTCGCGCGAGGCCCTCGACCGCGGGCTGCCCGGTTGGCCGGGGCCCGGCGAGGAGCCGCCTGGGCCGACGTCGCCGATCCCGCCCGGGCGGGGCGGCGACCAGAAGA
>DASUQS010000037.1:0-6017 GCA_036280455.1 Acidimicrobiales bacterium | reverse complement strand
ACCGCGGCGCCGACCCGTCCGCCGCCGCTGCCATCTCCAGCGCGGCGACGGCCGCCAGGTTGCCGCCCGCCGAGTCGCCGCCCACCGCCAGTCTTGACGGGTCGACATCCAACTCGGCGGCGTTGGCGACCACCCACCGGATCGCGGCCAGCGCGTCGTCGATCGCCGCCGGGAACGGGTTCTCCGGCGCCAGCCGGTAGTCGACCGACACGACGGTGGCCCCGCTGGCCTCGGCGACGGCGCGCACGGTGCCGTCGTGGGTCTCGACGCTGCCGATGACCCAACCGCCGCCGTGGAAGTAGACGAGCACCGGCCGCGGACCCGGTTCGTCGGTCGGCACGTAGACACGAACGGGGACGTCACCTCCCGGGCCTGTCACCACGTGGTCGGTGACCGACGCCATCTCGGGTCGGGACTCGATCGCCCCGAGAGCCGCGTAGCCCTGGCGCAGCTCGGCGACATCGGGCTCGTCGCGAAGCGGGCCCTCGGCGGCGGCGATGAAGTCGAGGACGTTCTGGACCTCGGGCGTGACCGGCATGGCGTCCCTCCAGCAGCTGACGGTGACGTCATCATGGCGGTGCGGCGTGACCGGCGCCACATGCGCCGGGCTGGCGGGCACCCGCCATGGACGCACTGCTCGGCCGCCGGCCCCGTCCACGGGCCTGGACGCCGACCCGATCCACTGGTGGCCCGCCCGCGGTGGCCCCGCTCAGTCGGTGCCGTAGAACAGGCGCTCGACCACCCGGCGGCTGCGCCGGGTCGCGCGCAGGTACTCCTCGCGCAGCTCACCGGGCGTCGTCCCCATCGACCGGGCCAGACGCAACAGATCGGCCGGACGCGCCGGCAGCGCGTCCGTGGATGTCGGCGCCGAACCGACGAGCCACCACCGGTTCCGCGCCCGCTCGCAGAAGCGGTACGCCTCGCGCAGCACCTCGGCGTCGGCGACCTCGACGACGCCGTCGGCCTCGAGCGCGTCGAGGGCGTCCAGGGTCGACGGCGCCCGCGTGCCGGTGCGCAGCTGCAGGAGCTGGACGGTCCACTCGACGTCCGCCAGCGAGCCGCGACCGAGCTTGAGGTGGAACCGCTCGTCCTCCCCCGGCGGGATGCGCTCGCGCTCGACCCGCGCCTTCATCCGACGGATCTCGCGTTCCTGGTCGTCGCCGAAGGGCCGGTCCCACACCGCCCCGGCCAGCAGGTCGAGGAAGCGGCCGGCGAGCCCGGTGTCGCCCGCCACCGGACGGGCCCGGGTGAACGCCTGGCGCTCCCACGTCTGGGCCCAGCGGTCGAGGTAGGCGGCGTAGCCGTCGAGGCTGCGCGACAGGGCGCCCTGCCGGCCCTCCGGGCGCAGGTCGGCGTCGATCTCGTAGATGCGCTGGGCGGGGGTCGCCCCGGCCAGGAACCGGAGGACGCCCGCCGCCAGGCGCAGCCCCTCCTCGTGGTCGGCGGTGGTGGTGCCGTCGTGGACGAAGAGGACGTCCAGGTCGCTCGCGTAGGACAGCTCGTCGCCGGCGAACCGGCCCAGCGCCACCACCGCGAACGGGACCTGCGGGTCGAGCTGGGCGAGCGCGGTCTCGACGCAGGCCTCCGCCTGGGCGGTGAGGTCGGTGCCCACCGTGTCGACGTCGGCCTGGTCGAAGACGTCGCGGGCCGCGACGCCCAGCAGGTGCCGGCGGCGCCACCGGTGCAGCGCCCGCTGGCGCTCGTCCAGCCGCGGCCGCCAGCTCGCGGCGCTCGCCGCGGACCGCACGAGATCGGCCCGGTCGAGGGTCTCGAGCCGGTGCTCGTCGGCCAGGCGCTCGATCAGGTCCGGGTTGGCGACCAGGATCTCGCCGAGCAGGGCGCTCGTGCCGAGGAGCGCGCACAGCCGCTCGGCCACGTCGGGGCTGTCGCGGAACGCCTGGGCCATCGACATGGTCCGCTGGTCGCCGGCTGCGAGCTTCCGCAGACCCAGCAGCCCGAGGTCGGGATCGGGAGACGTGGACAGCCAGTCGAGCACCAGGGGCAGCAGCTGCTGCATCATCCGGGACGACCGCGTGAGGCCGCGGGTGAGCTCGCGCACCGCCGCCCGGGTGCGCTCGGCGTCGGTGAAGCCGAAGCTGGCGAGGGCGCCCGCCGCCGTCTCGGGCGACAGCCGACCCGCCCCCGCGAGGCTGTCGAGCAACGGGCGGAAGTAGAGGCGCTCGTGCACGCGCCGCACCAGGTTCCGCTGGCGGGTCAGCTCGCGGTCGAAGGCCTCGGTCGGCCCCGCCTCCGGGCGGCCGCGATACCCGAGCACCCGCGCGATGCGGCGCCGGTGCTCGCGGTCGGCCGGCACGGTGTGGACCTGCTGCTCGTCCTCGATCTGCAGGACGTGCTCGACGCGGCGCAGGAACCGGTAGGCGCCGACCAGCCCCTCGGCGTCGTCGTGGGCGACGTACCCGGCCTCGTCCAACTCGGTGAGGGCGACGATCGTGGTCGGCGACCGCAGGTCGGGATCGGCCCGGCCGTGGACGAGCTGCAGCAGCTGCACGGCGAACTCGATGTCGCGGATGCCGCCCGGCCCCCGCTTGACGTCGCGCTCGGCCGCGCCGTGCCGCTCGACCTCCGTCTCCGCCCGGGCCTTGAGCGCCCGCAACGAGCGCAGATCGTCGCTGGAGAGGCCGTGCGCCCACAGGGCCGAGGCCGCGGCGTCGGCCCAGGCCGCGCCCACGGCAGGGTCGCCGGCGACGGGCACGGCCTTGAGCAGCGCCTGGAACTCCCACGGTTGCGCCCACCGCTCCCAGTAGGTGCGGTACGCGTCGACCGTGCGGGTCAGCGCCCCGTCCCGCCCCTCGGGGCGCAGGTTGGCGTCGACCCGGTAGCACCGTCGCGCCACGTCCATCACGGCGCGGGCCGCACGGGGGTCGCCGTCGACGAACATCACGTCGATGTCGCTGGCGTAGTTGAGCTCGCGCCCGCCGAGCTTGCCCATGCCGATGACGGCCATCCCCCCGGCCTCCGCGTCGGCCGTCCGCATGGCGGCGGTCAGAACGGCCGACGCGAGGTCGGACAGGTCGGCCGTCGTCTCGCGCAGCGTCGCCAGCCCCAGCAGGTCCCGGGTGGTGATGCGGAGCTGGGCGAGCCGCTTGAGCCGGACGAGTCGGTCCGGTCCGTCCGCCTCCGCCACCTCGTCGAACCGGCCGGGGACCCGCGCCGCCTCTCCCCCGGTCGCCGTTCCCCCGGTCCCTTCGGAATCGGTCGCCCGGCCGCCGGCCCCGTCCCCGGCCGCCTCCGTGCTGATCGCCTCCGCGATCACGTCCAGCGCGTCAGGGTCGGTCTCGATCAGGCGCGTGGCGCTGCGGCTGGCGGCGACGACGGTGACCACGGCCTCCGCCAGCGCCGGCGAGGCCGTGAGCCGCTCGGCCACCCCGCCGCCGAGCCGCTCGAGCGCGGCGCGGACCGCACCCGGGGCGGCGCTGCGCTCCACCAGATCCGTGAGCTCCACGGATCGAGTCTGCCGCCTGGCGGTTCGGCCGGGGTGAACGGCGGCCCCGGCGACACGTCCCACGGCGCTGCTCCTACCCTCTGGTCCGTGGCCCGCATCCGTGTAGCCCTGTGCCAGATCAACACCACCGTCGGCGATCTCGACGGCAACGTGGCGCGCGTGGTCGCCGCGCTGGAGGAGGCCGATGCCGCGGGATGCGACCTCGCCGTGTTCCCCGAGCTGGCGCTCACCGGCTACCCGCCGGAGGACCTCCTGCTCAAGCCGGGCTTCGTCGGCGACAACCGGCGGGCGCTCGAACAGGTCGCCGCCGCGACGTCGTCGTGCGCCGCGGTCGTCGGCTTCGTCGACGCCGGACGCGACCTCTACAACGCGGCGGCGGTCTGCGCCTTCGGCCGGGTGCAGGCGATCTACCACAAGCGCAACCTGCCCAACTACGCCGTCTTCGACGAGCAGCGCTACTTCGCTGCGGGAACCGGCACGTCGCCGCTGGTCGAGGTGGCGGGGGTGCGCGTCGGCGTGTCGATCTGCGAGGACGCGTTCAGCCCGACCGGCCCGATCGCCACCCAGGCCGCGGGCGGCGCCGAGCTCGTCGTCAACATCAACGCCTCGCC
Source organism: Acidimicrobiales bacterium (assembly GCA_036280455.1). Taxonomy (GTDB): domain Bacteria; phylum Actinomycetota; class Acidimicrobiia; order Acidimicrobiales; family VFJN01; genus ZC4RG19. The sequence continues at coordinate 1,943 of DASUQS010000037.1, read as the reverse complement.
GTACTACGCCGGCCGACTGACGGAGCGCGAGCGCATGCTGGCCACCCGGGCGACGGACTCCTCGTGCGCGCTCGTGTACGTCAACCAGGTGGGCGGCCAGGACGAGCTGGTCTTCGACGGTGCCTCCATGGTGTTCGACGCGCACGGCGGCCTGCTCACCCGGGCGGGCCAGTTCACAGAGGAGACGCTGGTCTGCGACCTGGAGGTGCAGCCGGTCTTCCGCAAGCGCCTGCTCGACCCGCGGGGGCGGGCGACCACCGACCCGCTGCCGGTCGTCGACATCTCGTCGGGCCCACGGGTCGACGACCCGGACGACGTGCGCCGCCCCGCGATCGCCGACCCGCTCCCGCCCGTGGCAGAGGTGTACGAGGCGCTCGTGACAGGCACCCGCGACTACGTGCGCAAGAACGGCTTCACCGACGCGGCGATCGGCCTGTCGGGCGGCATCGACTCGTCGCTCGTCGCCGCCGTCGCCGCGGACGCGCTCGGACCCGACCACGTGCACGGCGTGCTCATGCCGTCGCGCTACTCGTCGGACCACTCGATCTCCGACGCCGAGAAGCTGGCCGTCGAGCTGGGCATCGACCACCGCACGATCGCCATCGAGCCGGCGCATGCCGCCTTCCTCGATCTCCTCGCCCCCAGCTTCGACGGGCTCGACCCGGACATCACCGAGGAGAACCTGCAGTCCCGCATCCGGGGCGTCCTGCTGATGGCGCTGTCGAACAAGTTCCGCGGCTGGATGGTGCTGACCACCGGCAACAAGAGCGAGATGGCCGTGGGCTACTCGACCCTCTACGGCGACACGGCGGGCGGGTTCGCGGTCATCAAGGACGTGCCCAAGCTGCTGGTCTACGAGCTGTGCCGCTACCGGAACGGCCTGGGCGAGCACCCGGTCATCCCGCCGGACGTCATCACCAAGCCGCCGTCGGCCGAGCTGCGGCCCGACCAGCGCGACGACCAGTCGCTCCCGCCCTACGAGGAGCTCGACCCGATCCTCGAGGCCTACGTCGAGGACGACCGCACGCGGGCCGAGCTGGTGGGCATGGGCTACGACGCCGCGCTCGTCGAGCGCATCACCCGCCTGGTGGACACCGCCGAGTACAAGCGCCGCCAGACGCCGCCGGGGGTGCGGGTCACCCCCAAGGCCTTCGGCAAGGACCGCCGCCTTCCCATCACCAACCGCTACCGGGGCTGACCGCACGCCGGTCGGGGGCCGGCCACCCACCGTCGACCGCAGCCGATCGCGGGCATGGGAGCTCGGCTTTGGGCGGCGCCCGCTGCCAGAGGCGATGCTGGAGGCGTGTCACCCCCAGATATCCAGGCCGTGCTCTTCGACTTCTCCGGCGTGCTGACCACGTCACCGTGGCCGACCATCACCGCCTCCGCCGGCGGGGACCTGACGTTCCTGACCGGGCCGTACCACGAGGACACCGACCACCCGTGGCACCGGCTCGAGCGCGGGGAGATCACGATCGACGAGTGGCTCGCCGCCGTGAACGCGGCCGCCGAGGAGGCGGGCCGCACGCTCGACCTCACCCCGATGCAGACCCTGCTCACCGACCTCGCCGTGCACGACGACGTCGTCGCCCACATCGGCGGCCTGCGCGCCGACGGCTACCGCACCGCCCTCGTCACCAACAACGTGCGGGAGGCCGAGGCGGGCTGGCGGGCGATGATCCCCGTCGACGACCTGTTCGACATCGTGGTCGACAGCTCCAGCGTCGGCATGCGCAAGCCCGACCCGGCGATCTTCACCCACACGCTCGACCTGCTGGGCGGGGTCGCTCCCGACCGCGCGGTGTTCCTCGACGACGTCGAGAGCAACCTGGTCGGGGCCCGGCTGGCGGGCCTGCACACGATCCTCGTCGACGACCCGCCGGCTCCGGCGATGCTCGAGCTCGACGTTCTGCTGGGCCGCACCTCGCCGGTCGCCTGACCTC
>DASUQS010000036.1:0-16141 GCA_036280455.1 Acidimicrobiales bacterium | reverse complement strand
GAGGCGGGCTTCGGACAGCCGCACGCGCTCGGCCCGGGCCCAGCCGTCACCGGGCAGGCCGGCGAGCGGCTCGCCCCGCACGAGGGCGAGCGCCTCCCGCAGGTCGATGACCGCGCCGCCGGGGTCGTCGGTGAGGCGGGGCCTCGCCCGGGACACCAGGTCGTCGAACCGCTCGAGGTCGGTGCGGAGGTCGTGGGCGGCCAGCGCGTACCCGGCGTCGGAGGTCTCGATGGCCTGGCCGGGGAGGTGGGCGGCCAGGCTCCTGCGGAGCCGCGACACCAGGACCTGCAGCGAGTTGGCCGGCTGCCGCGGCGGGTCGTCGCCGTAGAGGATGTCGACCAGGCGGTCCGGGGACACCACCTTGCCGCGCTCGACCGCCAGGGCGGCGAGAAGCAGCTGCAACTTCTGGCCCGGCACCGCCACGACCGTGCCGTCGTCGGCGACGACCTCGACGGGCCCGAGCAGTCGGACCTCCATGACGTTCAACGTTACCGGCGCGCGAGCGCCGCACCGCAGGTGTTAACGAAGGGTCAGCCGGCCGGGGTGGGGGCCGGTCGGGGGCCGCGCAGCAGCCGTCCGGGGCGCTCGCCGGTCGCCTCGTCGTCTTCCCGCACGACGACCCCGCTCTTGATCGTGGCGACGTAGCCGCGGGCCCGCTGGATGAGGCGGCGGCCGCCGGCGGGCAGGTCGTAGACCATCTCGGGCGGGTCGAGCGCCAGCGCGTCGAAGTCGATCACGTTGACGTCGGCCAGGTATCCCGGTGCGAGCAGCCCGCGGTCGTCGAACCCGTACAGCTCGGCGGTGTTGCGGGTCTGCATGTGGACGGCTTGCTCGAGGCCCAGCCGGTCGCCGCGGGACCGGTCGCGGGCCCAGTGGCTGAGCATGTAGGTGGGCAGGCTCGCATCGCACAGCAGGCCGCAGTGGGCGCCGCCGTCGCCGAGGCCGAGCACGGTGCCCGGATGGACGAGCATGTCGTGCAGGGCCCCGAAGTCGCCGTGGGCGTAGCCGAGCAGCGGCACGTAGAGCAGGCCGCGGCCGTCGTCGGCCATCATCAGGTCGTAGATGACCTCCTCGGGCGAGCGGCCCTCGCGGGCGGCGACGGCCTGGACGCTGTCGTCGGGGGCCGGCTCGTACTCCGGCGGGTCGCCGAGCGGGAACATCTTGTGGAACGCCGAGGTCAGGAACGCGGCCATGCCGGACAGCTGCGGCCGCTCCTCGACCATCGCCCGCCGGACCTCGGGATCGCGCAGGCGGGCGAGGCGCTCGTCCGCCGGCAGGTCGGCGATCGCCTGCCAGGTCTCGTGGAACATGAACGGGTGGGCGGAGGACGTCCACCCGAACAGGACCGACGCGGGCTTGCCGGCGACCTGCGGCACGATGCGGGCGCCCTCCGCCGTGGCCTCGTCGGCCAGCTCGATGAGTCGGCGCCAGTGCTCGGGGCGCAGGTCGTCCTGGAGGCAGCCGAAGGTGACGGTGCGACCGGTCTCGCGTGCGATCGTCCGCATCCAGGCGAACTCGCCGTCGGGGTCGAACATGTCGCTGGCGATCTCGAACACGCCCCGGCCCGCCTCGCCGAGCGCCATGCCGATGCCGATGAGCTCGTCCGCGCTGGCGGTGGTGCCGGCGGCCAGCTCGCCGTCCTTGGCCCGGTGGAGCAGGGTGCGGGTGGTCGAGAAGCCGACGGCGCCGGCCTCCACCGCCTCGCGCACGACCTTCGCCATCGCCTCGATCTCGTCGGGGGTCGCCTCGGCGTTCTGGCCGCCGCGGTCGCCCATGACGTAGGCGCGGACCGCCCCGTGGGGGACCAAGGCGCTGATGTCCATGACGCGGGACGTGCGGTCGAGCTCGTCGAGGTACTGCGGGAAGGTCTCCCAGTTCCACGACATGCCCTCGACGAGCGCGGTGCCGGGGATGTCCTCGACCCCCTCCATGAGCTGGATGAGCCAGTCGCGCTTGGACGGGTCGGCGGGGGCGAACCCGACGCCGCAGTTGCCCATGACCACCGTGGTGACGCCGTGCCAGCTCGACGGGGTCATCTCGGGATCCCACGTGGCCTGGCCGTCGTAGTGCGTGTGGATGTCGACGAAGCCGGGGGTCACGAGCTTGCCCGTGGCGTCGATCTCGCGGCGGCCAGGCTCGTCGACCACGCCGACCACGGTGATCTGCTCGCCGTCGACGGCGATGTCCGCCTGGCGGGCCGGCGCACCGGACCCGTCGACCACCGTGCCGTTGCGGATGACCAGGTCGTGCATCGCCGTTCCCCCTCGTCTGGCTGACGCATGTGTCAACGCCAGCCAACACCACCTTGACCGACGGGTCAAGCGCGTGGTCACGCCGAAAATGTCATACCCCGTCCGTAATGTCCGCGGCATGGATCTGTGGTCTCCGCCCCACGATGCGCCCCACCTGCTCGAATGGTGGCGGCCGCTCATGCTCGTCAGCCGCCGCGCCCGCGCCGAGCGGTTCCCCTGGCCGGTCCACCTCGACGAGTTCCGCCTTGCGGGCCGGGTCCGGCGCCAGGGCCGGCCCGACATCTGGATCTACGACCACCACGAGAACAGCGGCTCCGTGTGCGTCGACGCCACCGGTCAGACGTACCGGTTCTTCGCCACGCCGAAGGGCAAGGGCGTGGGGCAGTTCCGGCCGTGCGAGCTGCGCAGCGCGCTCTGGCGCGCCCGCCTGCCCGACGTGGTCGAGCCGGTCAGGTACGGCCCCGAGGTGAATCAGGGCTGGCTGGGTGCTCCGGCGGCCGGTGCCGACGCGGGCGTCGACGACGGGTTCGACCCTGACGGCGAGGGTTTCGACCACATCGACGACGGGTTCGACCCCGACCGCGAGGGTTTCGACCACATCGACGACGACGTCGGCGCCGACGAGCGGCGGGTGGTGCGACGTGGCCACCTCACGCTCATCGCGGGATGACCACCTCTGACGGGCCCGGAGGGAGTCGGGCCCGTCAGAGGTAGCGGTACTCGGTGGGGATGCGGCCCATGCGCCCGGCCTGGAAGTCCTCGACGGCCTGCGCCAACTCGGCCTGGCTGTTCATGACGAACGGCCCGTACTGGGCGACCGGCTCGCCGATGGGTCGGCCGCCGAGCAGCAGCACCTCCAGATCGGGGGTGTGGCTGTCCTGCGACGTGTCGGCCGCCACCACCAGGTGGCCGCCGTCGCCCAGCACGGCCAGCTGCCCCGCCCGAACGGGCCGCGGGGACGAGCCCACGGACCCGCGTCCGGCGAGCACGTAGACGAGCGCGTTGTGGTCGGGCGACCAGGGCACGACCAGTTGGGCCCCGGGGGCGACGGTGGCGTGGACGTAGGTGATGGGGGTGTGGGTCACGCCCGGCCCCTCGTGGCCTGCGAGCGAGCCGGCGATCAGGCGCAGCACGGCGCCGCCGTCGGGCGAGCGCAGCAGCGTCACCTGGCCGCCGCGGATGTCCTGGTAGCGGGGGGCGGTGAACTTGTCGGCCGCCGGCAGGTTGACCCACAGCTGCACGCCGTGGAAGAGGCCGCCGCTGGCCACGAGGTCGTCCGGCGGGCGCTCGATGTGCAGCAGGCCCGATCCGGCGGTCATCCACTGCGTGTCGCCGTTGCTGATCAGGCCGCCACCGCCAGTGGAGTCGTGGTGCTGGAAGGTGCCGTCGATCATGTAGGTGACGGTCTCGAAGCCCCGGTGCGGGTGCCAGGCCGTGCCCTTCGGTTCGCCGGGGGCGTAGTCGACCTCGCCCATCTGGTCCATGTGCACGAACGGGTCGAGCAGGTGCTTGGCCACGCCGGCGAACGCCCGGCGCACGGGGAAGCCTTCGCCCTCGAACCCGGCGGGGGCGGTGGTCACGGTCAGGACGGGGCGCTCGACCGAGGTTCCGGGCGCGGGCTCGTCGACGGCCGGCAGGCTGAGGGGATCGGCAACGGTGACGGCAGGCATCAGGAACCTCCAGGATCTGCCGGCAAGAACACCTTCGCTCCGCAACTATTCCCGGGCACGGGGACGCCCAGGCCCTGGGGCCCTGGGCCCTGGGCCTTGGGGCGACGACGCCGCGCTCCTGGCCGCCGGTCGGCGGAGGCCCGCCCCGGTGGCCGCTTCAGTCGCGCCGGCGGGTCTGGCGGACGAAGCCGCCGATGCCGATCGCCATCAGGGCCACCCCGGGGACGATCACCCACAGCCCGAGCACCAGGCCGTTGGCCACGGTGGCGGCGCCCAGGCCGATGGCGAACGGCCAGGCGCTGGCGTGCGGAAGGTAGAGGCCCTCGTGCTCGACCACGGCCCCCTCCGCACCGCCCGACGCCACGCGGGTGCCGCCGGTGTCGAGCCCCGCCGCCTCGTCGTCGCGGGTGCCGGCGCGCAGCTGCAGCCACAGGTAGGCGCCGATCCACAGGCCGAGGGCCCCGCCGCCGAGCAGCATGACCGTGCCGCTCTCCTCGTAGGCCGTCGCGCCGTAGAGGATGCCGAGGGCGAGCAGGAACAGCCCGACGAACGTGAAGATGCGCGTCGGCACCTTGGGGTCGACGATCGGCGGGTCGGCCTCGTGGCCGGCCGGGCCCTCGACTCCCGCGGGAGCGACCCCTTCGGGCTCGCTCACGAGCGTCCCTCCCCGGGTGTGACGGGGCCATCGGTTCCGTCGTCACCATCGGACCCGCGCGGGCCACCGTTCCCGTCGTGACCATCGTGACCGTCGCGCACGGCGGCCCGGTGGACGGCGATCGCCAGCTCGGGGTGATCCGCGTCCCACACCGGTCGCTGCGAGCGGATGGGAGGCAGCGGGCCCACGAAGTTCTCCGGAGGCGGCGGCGAGGTCGTGGCCCACTCGAGCGTGTGGCCCTCCCACGGGTTGTCGCCCGCCACCGCACCCGTCTTGCGGCGCAGCGTCTGCACGACGTTCCACATGAACGGCAGCGTCGACACCCCCAGCAGGAACGAGCCGACCGTCGAGATCTGGTTGAGGCCGGTGAACCCGTCGATCTCGCGGTAGTCGGCGACCCGCCGGGGCATGCCGTCGAGCCCGAGGATGTGCTGCACGAAGAAGGTCAGGTGGAAGCCGATCAGCGTCAGCCAGAAGTGCACCTTGCCCAGACGTTCGTCCAGCAGGCGGCCGGTGATCTTGGGGAACCAGTGGTACACGCCGGCGTAGAGCGCGAACACCGATCCGCCGAACATCACGTAGTGGAAGTGGGCGACGACGAAGTAGCTGTCGTGCACGTGGAAGTCGATCGGCGCCGCCGCCAGCATCACGCCCGTGATCCCGCCGAGCAGGAACGTGAACATGAACCCCAGCGAGAACAGCATCGGGGTGGGGAAGACGATGCTTCCGCCCCACAGGGTGCCGATCCAGTTGAAGAACTTCACCCCCGTCGGGATGGCGATCAGCATCGAGACGCCGGTGAAGAACGGCAGCAGCGCCGCCCCGGTGGTGAACATGTGGTGCGCCCACACGCCCATCGACAGGACGGCGATGGCCATGGTGGCGAAGACCAGCCCCGCGTAACCGAACACCGGCCGGCGCGAGAACACCGGCAGGATCTCCGTGATGATGCCGAAGAACGGCAGCACGAGGATGTACACCTCGGGGTGGCCGAAGAACCAGAACAGGTGCTGCCACAGGACGGGCGACCCGACGACGCCCTCCTGCGACGAGGCGTCGTAGATGTGGGACCCGAGTTGGCGATCGGCGAACAGCATCACCGCCGCGGCCGTCACCATGGGGAACGCCATCAGGATGAGCACGCTGGTGACCAGCATGTTCCAGGTGAAGATCGGCAGCCGGAACATGCGCATGCCCGGCGCCCGCATCGCCACCACCGTGGCGATGATGTTCACCGCGGTGAGGATGCCGGACAGCCCGGTCAGCGCGATCGCCATGATCCACAGGTCGCCGCTCAGGCTCGGCGAGCGCACGATCGACGACAGCGGCGTGTACCCGGTCCACCCGAAGTCGGCGGCGCCGTCCGCGGTGAGGAACCCGCTGAGCATCGTGATGCCGCCGAACAGGTAGAACCAGTACGACATGGCGTTCAGCCGGGGGAACGCCATGTCCTTGGCCCCGACGTGCAGCGGCACCAGGTAGTTGGCCAGCCCGAAGCCGAACGGCCCCAGGAACAGGAACAACATGATGCTCCCGTGCATGGTGAACATCTCGTTGAAGCGGCCCTGCGAGACGATCTGGGTGCCGGGTTCGGCCAGCTCGGTGCGGATCACCAGCGCCAGCGCCCCACCGATGAGGAAGAAGGCGTAGGACGTCACCATGTAGGCGATGCCGATGCGCTTGTGGTCGGTGGTGGTGATGAAGGCGAGCAGGCCGGTGGCGCGGGGTGCGCCGTGCTCGGGTGGCTCCTCGGCCACCACGGGACGGTCGACGACCGTGGTCACTCGTCACCTCCGTCGTCGGCGGCGGCTCGCTGTTCGTCGAGCCAGGCGTCGTACTCGTCCTCGGGCACCACCCGCACGCTGAAGTACATGCTCCAGTGGTCGAGCCCGCAGAACTCGGCGCAGCGCCCCTGGTACGAGCCGGCCTCGGTGGGCGTGACGGTGATGGCGTTCTCCACCCCGGGGATGAGGTCGCGCTTCGACAGGAAGTCGGGCACCCAGAACGCGTGGTTGACGTCGATGCTGACCAGCTCGAGCTCGGTCGGTTGGCCGAGCGGGATCACCATCTCCGGCGGTTCGCCGGGTTCGCCGGTGATCGTGATGTCCTCGTCCGGGTACACGAACTGCCACGACCACTGGAACCCGACGACCTCGATGCGGGCGGCGGGATCGTCGGACATCCGGGTGGCGTTCCCCTCGGTGGCGACGCTGAAACCGAAGAGCACCGCCACGGCGAGGACGGGTGCGGACGTGTACACGATCTCGACGGGGATGTTGTACGGGTTCTGGTTGGGGATCGTGTCGTCGTCACGCCGCCGGTAGCGGACGACCGAGTAGATGATCAGGCCCCACACCAGCAGGGCGACGAAGATCGAGGCGACGAAGAAGCCCTGCCACAACGAGTAGATGCTCTCGCCCTCGGTGGACTTCGGGTCGGGGGCGCCGAACCCGGGCAGGTCGCAGCCGGAGGCGAGGAGGATGGCGCCCGTTGCGGCGACGAGGCGCCCGGATCCGGGGGGCCGGCGCACGGGGCGACCGTACCGCACCCGCCCCTCTCGGTGGGCGTGATCGTGAGTGGCGCACGTACCTGGCCGCGTGACCCTGCTCCGGCCCTACGTAGGCACGCATGGGCGTCACCTACGTAGGTGCTGCGCCGCGAAGATGAGGACATCGTCCGATGTGGCGCACCCGTCAAGGGGCGCACGATCGTTCCATGTTCCCCTTCACCAGTTTCGAAGCCACCAGGATGCTCGTCGACGATCACATCGCCGAGCTGCACCGCACCTCGCCGACCCGCCACCGCACGGCGAAGGGCCGGCGCCGTCGAGGGCGCGCCGACCCCGACACCCGGACCGCACGCTGAGACCGGTGCCGCACGCCGACGGGCGCGGCGGCCGTACGCTCATGCCCGTGCTCGTGGGGCGAACTGGTCTCTCTCCCGTGATGGTCGGGCGGACGGTCGAGCTCGATCGTCTCGTCGGGCTGCTCGGCGCCCGTCCGCACCCGGCGGTGGCGCTCGTCGCCGGGGAGGCCGGCATCGGCAAGACCCGCCTGGTGCAGGAGGTGGTGCGCCGAGCGCCCGCTGACACGGTCGTCCTGGCCGGGCAGGCCGATCCCGGCACGATGGGACGGCCCATGGAGCTGCTGCTCGACGCCGTCGCCGGCCCCCTGGCGGCGCGGCAGGCGCGCCCGCACGCCGACGGGCGCGACGATCGGGCGGCCGATGCCGGTCCCGGTGGGGGCGACGTGGATGCGGTTGGCGATCCACTTGGCGGTCCCCCCGGTCCGGTCGGCGGTCCCGCTGATGCGGTTCGCGATCCCGTCGGTGCGCTGGTCGCCATCGTGCGCGACGCCGACCGGCCGGCCGACGAACGGGTGCGCGCCGGCGTCGACCTCGTCCGGCTGCTCGGCGGGGGAGCGACGACGCTGGTGGTGTTCGAGGATCTCCACTGGGCCGACTCGGAGAGCGTGGCCGTGTTCGAGCGGCTCGCCGAGCCCGGGCCGGCGGCCGGGGCGACGGCGCCGGGCAGGGACGGTCCGGGGGACGTCGGCGCCGCGGCTGCGATCCGCGGCGGCCTCCTCCTCGTCGGCACCTATCGACCCGACGGCCTGTCGCGCCGGCACCCGGCGGCCGAGGCGCTCCCCCGCATCGAGCGGCGCCACTCGGTCACCCACGTCCGCCTCGACCGGCTCAGCCCGGCGGAGGTCAGCGACTTCCTCAACGCGGTCTACGGCGAGGAGCCGTCGTTCCGCACGGTCGACGTCCTGCACACCCGCACCGGAGGGAACCCGTTCTTCCTCGAGGAGCTTGCCGCGGCCACCGGCGAGATGCCGTGCCGCGACGAGGAGCCGCCGCTGCCGTGGACGGTGTCCGAGCTGGTGCGTTCCGAGCTCGACGACCTCGACCCTCCAGTGCGCGAGATGGTCAACACCGCGGCGGTGCTCGGGCGGCGGGTGCCCTTCGACGTGCTCGCCGCGGTCACCGGCGCCTCGGAGGACGACCTGATCGCCCGGCTGCGGGTGGCGGTCGACCGGGGGCTGCTGGTCGAGGGGGAGCCCGACGTGTTCGGCTTCCGCCACGAGCTGGCCCGCGAGGCGGTCGAGGGCGGGCTCCTCGGACGCGAGCGGCGGCGCCTGCACGAGGCGGCCCTCGCCGCGCTGCGGGCCGCCGGAAGCCGCGACCACGTCGCGCTCGCCCACCACGCGCACGGGGCCGGGCGATTCGACGACATGGTGGCCGAGGCCCGCCTCGGCGCCCACGACTCGCTGGCGCTCGGCTCGTCGTACCAGGCGCTCGAGCTGGCCGAGACGGGGCTGGCGGAGGCGCCGGACGACCTGGACCTGCTGGCGCTCGCGGCCCGAGCCGCGTGGCTGGCCGGTCTGCTCGACGACGCGCTCGACCACGCCGACCGGTGGTTGACGCTCGCCCGCGCCACCGACGACGTGAGCATCGAGGCCGACGCGCTGGCCCTGCGCACCCGCATCGCGTTCGAGCGCGGCGACCTCGACGACATGGTCGCCCACAGCGACGCGCTGATCGCCGTCCTCGACCGGCTGCCGTCGGACGAGGAGCGGGCCCGGGCGATGGCGGCGGTGGCGCAGTCGTTCATGCTCCGGGACATGGCCGAGCCCACCGCCGAGTGGGCCGACAAGGCGCTGGCGCTCGCCGAGGCCAACGACCTCGACCAGGTGCGGCTGACGGCCATGGCGGAGAAGGGCTCGATGCTGCTGATGGACCCGTCCCGGGCCGACGAGGCGCGGGAGCTGCTCGAAGCTGCGGCGACGGGTGCCGAGGAGCTGGGCGAGCACGTGCTCGCCGCCCGGTCGCTGAACAACCTGGTGTGGCACGCCCGCCAGTGGAGCGACGCCGACGCCGTCCGCCGGCTGATCGAGCGCATGCGCGTGCAGGCCGAGGCCGCGGGGTTCAACTCGCTGGCGGTCACCGACGTGGCCGCGTCGCTGGCTCAGCTCGCCGCGGTCGAGGGCGACCTCGACGGTGCCATCGCCCAGCTCGACGCCACCCGGCAGACGAGCGAGGGCCGCCGGCCGTGGACCAGGTCGTCCTGGCGGTCGGTGTTCCGGGCCGGGCTCGCGCTCGAGGCCGGCGACCTCGACGCGGCGCGACGGTTCACCGACGAGGCCGAGCCGATGACGACGCGCACCGCCGCCGCGGTCACCGGGCTCGAGATGCACCTCGCGGCCCGGCGGGGCGACCTTCCCCGGGCCCGGGCCTGGCTGGCCGACTTGCTCGCAGTGGTCGAGCGCGAGCGCTACGCCTCGCCCGCACAGGCCCACGACCTCATCGCCGCCGGCCTCGCCGCGGGGATGGGCGTCGACGAGCTGCGCCCGCTGGCGGACGCTGCTGGCCACTACGTCGATCACCGCCTCGACCCCGACAGCGGCTGGCGTCACCTGCTCGACGCCCAGCTCGCGGAGGCCGGCGCCGCCGCGCCAAACGCGGACGCGGGCGCCGCGACCGGCGAGGCCGGCGGCTCGCCCGCCGCGCCTGCCGCCCCTGCCGGAGCGGGCGCCCCTGCCGGACCCGTGACAGCTGCTCCCGCCGGAGCCGCCGCGGCAGCCGCGCACTTCGAGGCGGCGGCACGCATTCTTGTGCGGGCTCCCGGCGTGCTGGCCGGTCACCGCGGGACGGCCCACGTCGGGGCGGCGGCGAACCTGCTGCGGCTCGGCCGCGTCGAGGAGGCGCGCGCCCACGCGGTCGAGGCCCGCGCCCTGCTGCGGTCCTGGCGCGGCTGGCGGGTCGAGCAGTTGGAGGCCGTGGAGCGGCGGCTGGGCCTCGCCGACCACCCGGACGGTCCGCCGGAGCTCACCCCCCGCGAGCGAGAGGTGGTGGCGCTGCTGGCGGAGGGCCTCACCAACGCCCAGCTGGCCGATCGCCTCTACATCTCCCCGCGCACCGCCGCCGTCCACGTCTCCAACGTGCTGTCCAAGCTGGGCATGGGCTCGCGCACCGAGGTGGCGGCGTGGGCGATCCGGACGGGGCTCGTCGAGCGGTGACCACGAGCCCGGACGCCCTGGTGTCCGGTCGGCTCGTCGGGCGGTGACCACGAACCGGACGGCCCCCGCTCCTGGGGTGCGGGTCCGGGCGGGCAGCCCGACGGCGCGCGGCCCTCGCCTGTGGGTACCGTCGGCACCATGAACCCCGCCGGTGGCCTCCAACCCCGTCGTCCGGGTGGCCGGCGGTGAGCGAGGCCGCGGCCCACGAGCACGCGGTCGACGTCGGGCCGTCCGCGGCCGCGCTCCACGAGGTGGCCGACGGGGTGTTCGCCTGGGTGCAGCCCGACGGGTCGTGGTGGATCAACAACGCCGGTGCCGTCACGAGCCGGGCAGGGGACGCCGAGCGGGGCACCGTCGTCGTCGACACCTGCGCGACCGAGCAGCGCACCCGCCGGTTCCTCGACGCCGTGGCCGCCGCCACCGGCGACGCGCCGATCCGGGTGGCGGCCAACACCCATCACCACGGCGATCACACCTACGGCAACAGCCTGCTTCCCGCGTCGACCGTGCTCGTCGGCCACGAGCGGATGCGGGCCGAGCTGCTGGCCGACACGATCATCGACGGGTGCCCGCCCGCGTGGGACCCGGTGCCCGAGTGGGGGGCGGTCACCAAGCGGGTGCCCGATGTCGTCGTGCGCACCGACCTGACGGTGTTCGCGGGCGGCCGGCGGGTCGAGCTGGTGCACCCTGGCCACACCGCGCACACCGTCGGCGACCTGGTGGCCTGGGTGCCGGAGGAGCGGGTGCTGTTCTCCGGCGACCTCGTCTTCCACGGCCTGACGCCGCTGGTGTTCATGGGCTCGGTGGACGGCGCGCTCCGCTCGCTCGCGTGGCTGGCGTCGTTCGAGCCCACCCACCTGGTGCCGGGACACGGCCCGCTGGTGACGGGCACGGCGTTGGCCGGCGTCCTCGACGACCACGAGCGCTACTACCGGTTCGTGCTGGCGACGGCCGAGGCCGGGCGGGCCGACGGACTTGCACCGCTGGAGGCCGCCCAGCGCTGCGACCTCGGCGAGTTCGCGGACTGGGATGATCCCGAGCGCCTGGTCCTCAACCTGCACCGGGCGTACGCCGATGCCGAGGGACGGGAGATGGACGTGCTGCAATCGATCATCGACGCCATGACGTGGAACGGCGGCCCGCTCACGACGCACGTGTGCTGCGGGTCATGAGGTTCGTCACGTTCCACGACGACACCGTCGGCGACACCGGCGACACCAGCGGCGACGCCGTCGGGCGGGCCGGCGCCGGCGACGCCAGGATCGGCGGGGGTGAGCGCGCCGGCGTCGTGGTCGACGACCGGGTCCACCCGTTGCCCGCGGGCGTGCGGTTGCTCGACCTGCTCGGCGACGACGGGACGGCGCTACGCACGGCGGGGGAGCAGGCGGCGGCGACCGACGCCGAGGCACGCCCGCTGGCGGAGGTCCGCCTGAAGGCGCCGATCCCCGACCCGCCGAGCGTCCGCGACTTCATGACGTTCGAGTCGCACTTCGCCGGTGCGCTGCTGACCCGGGGCCCGGACACCGAGGTGCCGCCCCGCTGGTACGACGCGCCGGCGTTCTACTTCACGAACCCCTACGCCATCATCGGGCCGGCCGACCCAGTGCCGATCGCGCCCGGCAGCTTCATGTTCGACCTCGAGCTGGAGGTGGCCGCGGTGATCGGGCGTCGCGGGCGCGACCTGGCTCCCGACGAGGCCGACGCGCACATCGCCGGCTACACCCTCTTCATCGACTGGTCGGCCCGCGACCTCCAGGTCGCCGAGATGGAGGTGGGGCTCGGCCCGGCCAAGGGCAAGGACACGGCCACCACCCTCGGCCCCGCACTGGTCACGCCCGACGAGCTGGAGCCGTACCGGTCCGGGCCGTCGTTCGCCCTGCGGATGGAGGCGAGCGTCAACGGCACGTCGCTCGGGAGCGACAGCCTGGACAGCATGGCGTGGTCCTTCGGCGACCTGATCGCCTACGCCTCGCGCGGCACCGAGGTGCGTCCCGGTGACCTGCTCGGCTCCGGCACGTGCGGCGAGGGCTGCCTGGCCGAGCTGTGGGGCCGGCACGGGTTCGATTCCAGGCCGCCGCTCGCCGCGGGCGACGATGTCACGGTGTCGGTCGAACACCTCGGCACGATGACCATGACCCTCACCGAGGGCAGCGCCCCGGTCGCGATCCCGCCGGCCCGACGCTGACGCCGGGAAGCCGGGAAGAGGAGACACCGATGGGGGAACCGATGGACGTGGCCGAGCCGCACCCGTGGAACACGGACTTCACGTGGCAGACGCCCGGCGGCCCGTTCCGGGTGCTCGACGACGAGCAGGCGGCGCAGTTCGACCGCGACGGGTACGTGGTCCTCGACGGCGTGCTCGACGCGGAGGCGCTCGACCCGGTCACCGCGGAGCTCGACCGGGCGGAGCGGCAGATCGACGACTTCCTGCGCGCCCAGGACGGCGGGCGGGTGAGCATCGCGGAGGCGGGCGCCATCACCTTCGCCACCCACGTCGTGGCCCAGTCGCCGGTCGTGCGTGCGTTCGCCGCTCATCCGGTCTTCGCCGGCCTCTGTGCCGACCTGGTCGGTCCCGACGTGAACCTCTACTGGGACCAGGCGGTCTACAAGAAGCCCGAGAAGCCCCGCCGGTTCCCGTGGCACCAGGACAACGGGTACAGCTACGTCGAGCCGCAGCAGTACCTGACGTGCTGGGTGGCGCTGACGGACGCGACGGTCGAGAACGGCTGTCCGTGGGTCGTGCCGGGCGTGCACCGGAGGGGGACGCTGCGCCACGAGTTCGTCGATCCTCTCGGGTGGGAGTGCTTCGCAGCCCCGGAGGGCGCCGTCGCCGCACCGGTCGCCGCCGGTGGCGTCGTCGTGTTCTCGTCGTTGACGCCCCACCTGACCGGGCCCAATACCACCGACGGCGTCCGCAAGGCGTACATCCTCCAGTACGCGCCGGCCGGGGCGCGGGTGCTGCAGGGCGATCCGTCCGTGGGCCCGCCGACGGGGGAGGTGGCCTGCGACGATCCGGACAGGCAGTTCCCGATCGTGCGCGCCGGCCGCGAGGTTGCCACCCGCTGACGTCCCGGGTGTCCGGCTCCTTCTCGGACCCGGTCGGAAAGTTCGTCGCCGGGATGTCGAGGGGCGGCGATCGGCTCCGACGGAAGGGTGTGCGGCACCCGTCGGGGGCGCCGCCCGACGAACAGGAGACGATGATGACCCTGGTGACGGCACAGATGTCGGTGTCGCTCGACGGCTTCTACGCGGGCCCCGAGCAGGAGGACCAGAGCGACTGGCTGCACGGGACCGAGGCGGCCGGCTTCTTCCGGGTGACCCGCTGGGCGACCAACGCCATGTCGTGGCGGCAGCGCCTGGGCTTCGAGGGTGGGGAGAAGGACACCAACTCGGAGCTGATCGAGGAGCAGTTCGCGTCGGCGGGGGCCTACGTGATGGGCCGTCGGATGTTCGACGGCGGCGAGGCGCCGTGGGGCGAGGACCCGCCGTTCCGGGCCCCGGTGTTCGTCGTGACCCACCGCGAGCGCGAGGTGCTGCCGCGGGACGGCGGCACGAGCTTCACGTTCGTGACCGACGGGATCGAGAGCGCCGTCACCCAGGCGAAGGCCGCAGCGGCTGGCGCGGGCAAGGACGTGGCGGTCGCCGGTGGCGGGCGCCTGGTCCGCCAGGTCCTGGCGGCGGGCCTGCTCGACCGGCTGGATCTCCACATCGTCCCGGTCGTGCTGGGGGACGGGCTCCGCCTGCTCGACCCGGCGCTCGGCCTCGACCCCATGGAGGCGATCGAGCTCACGCCCGCCCGGGTCGTCGCCACGCCGGACGTCACCCACATCCGCTACACCGTCGAGGGCCGGGCGCCGCTCGTGCTCGACGACCGTGGCAGCGGCCGGCCCATCGAAGCGGCGTGATTGCCGGGTAGTCCCCTGCGCGGCGCCGTCGAGGGCCGTGCGCCGCTCGTGCCGGACGACCGTGTAACGGCCGGCCAGTCGACGCGGCGTGACGCCCGACGTTGCCCCGTCAGGCGAGCTGCCCGCGAATGTCCCGCAGGTGGTGGCGCACCTCGTGCACCGTGTGGACCGCGACCCAGCGCAGCGACCGCTCGAACGGTTCGGGGTAGTTGTAGATGACGGTGCGGTCCCAGTCCGGCCCGAGCCGGTCGAGCACGTTGGCGAACAGCGTCGCGGCGTCGCCCACCTGGCGGGCGACGGCCGCCGGGTCCTGGTCGGCGTACCCGTCGTGGTCGACCCGCTCGTCGCGGCCCATGGGGGCGAACGAGGGCGTGTCCTGTCGCCGGGCGTGAAGCACCCGCTCGCGCTGCACCAGGAGGACGTCCCGCACGTGGCAGCCGTACTCGAGCGGTGACCACAGCTCCGGTCTGCGGCGCGCGGCGACGTCCGCCGCCCCGTCCGTCAGCACCTGCGCCACCTCGCCTGCGCCGGCCATGATGTCACGAGCGGCGTCCGGGGCGCTGGCCAGGTCGTAGTCGAACCCGCACTCGTCGCAGTGATGCATGGGGAGGCACGCTATCGATCCGCCCGTCCGTGACGCCGCCGCGTTCCGCCCGGCGACCGGCGACGCGGGGCGGCGGTCGTGGCCGGTGACGCCGTGCCACGTCGTTCTGGTGACGCGATTCGTTGGTAAGCAACGGATCGCGTCATCAGAACGCGGCGGGTTCCCCCCCCCCGACAGTCCGGTCAGGACTCGGCCCGGCCCGGCAGCGAACCGGCCAGGGGGTTGCCGGTGCGACCCCGGCGGCTGGCACCGTAGGCGGGCCGGCGCAGGTCGTTGAGCCACCCGACGGGGATCACGTCCGGCGCGGTCCGGAAGGGGTCGAGGTCGAGGTCCCGCTGCTCGTCGTCGCCGAGGGCCACGCCGGGGCGCACCTGGCCCATCACCGTCCAGCCGGACGAGTCTCCGCCGGGCGGCGACCACAGCAGCTCGACCACGTGGTCGGCCACCCGGTCGAGCCCGACTCCGGTGCCGCCACCGGCGAGCCGGGCACCGAAGACCACCTTCTGGCCTCGCACGTCGTAGGGGAGGAGGGTCGAGAACACGCCGGACGCGAACGATCGGCCGGGGCGCAGCAGGTGGCGGCCGAGCACCGACCGCCCGGCACTGGCCATGAGCAGGTCCTGGTGGACGCGCGGGCCGGCGGCGTCGATCAGGCGGACGCTGATCCCGAGGATGTCGGGCACAGCCTCGGGGAGCCCGGCGCCTCGGGAGTATCGGACGATCGCCTGGTGCTCGCCGGTGGGGAACCCGTCGGGTGCCTGGTCGGCATCGATCTCGGCATGCGCGGCGTACGCGCACCCCCGCGGGTGGAAGGCTCGCGCCCCCCGCACGCGGGCGGCTGTGCGGAAGGCCACGGACGTCACGGGCTCGAGCAGGGCGACAAGGCCGTTCGTAGTGGGGGTCACGGTGGTGATGACTACCCGCGCACGGCGGCACCAACCACGCAGCGTGGCCGGGTGCGGAGCCACAGGGCCACCGCCGACAGGACGTGCCAGGCGGCGTGGGGCTGGAGCGGCGAGTCGGGGCGGCACAGCGGCC
>DASUQS010000035.1:0-9082 GCA_036280455.1 Acidimicrobiales bacterium | reverse complement strand
GGCGGCGCTCCGGCAGGCCATGGCCGAGGCCGCGGCCCAGGCCGCGGCCGAGCGGGCCGCCCGGCCGTCCGGCGGGTCGTCCGGCGGCGGGGCCACGATCGGCCCGGCCAGCGGCAACCTGTCGACCGTCTCGTGCCCGGGCGGCGGGTCGATCACCGTCGACAGCTCCCTCGCGGGCAACCTCCAGTCGATGCTGAACGCCGCAGCGGCCGACGGGAACAACCTGTGCGGCGGCGGCTACCGCGATCCGGCCGCCCAGATCGCGCTCCGCCGATCCAACTGCGGGACGTCGTACTACGCCATCTACGAGGCCCCGTCCTCCGCGTGCTCCCCGCCGACCGCCCGCCCCGGCACCTCGAACCACGAGCAGGGTCTGGCCATCGACTTCACCTGCAACGGCGGTGGGGCGCTCGGGAGCTCCAGCTCGTGCTTCACGTGGCTCAAGGCCCATGCCGCCTCCTACGGCCTCTACAACCTGCCGAGCGAGCCCTGGCACTGGAGCAACGACGGCACCTGATCCTGCAACCCTGTCAACCTTCCGGCAGGCCGGCGCGTTGACAGGGGCACATGGACACGACGGGGGACAGGCCGAGCTTCGAGGAGCGCTTCGACGCTCTCGCGGCCATCAGCTACAAGGTCGCCTACCGGCTCGTCGGTGAGCGCGCCGAGGCCGAGGACCTGGCACAGGAGGCGATGGCCCGCGCCTACGCCTCCTGGCGCAAGGTGGCGGGCTACGACGAGGCGTGGGTCATACGCGTCACGACCAACCTCGCCATCGGTCGCTGGCGCAAGCACCGGCGAACGGTGGTCAGCGCCGACGCCTCGGCGCTCGCTGCGCGGGGCCGGCATGACGACCAGCGGCCGGGGCGGGGCCACCTCGCGGGCGTCGCGGCTCGGCAGACCGACGTGGCCGAGCGCCTGGAGCTGATGGCCGCGCTGCGGTCGCTGCCCCGCCGCCAGCGCGAGGTGGTGGCGCTGCGCTACCTGGCCGACATGCCGGAGGCGGCGGTCGTCGCCGCGCTCGGGTGCGCCCCCGGGACGGTGAAGGTGCATTCCCACCGGGGACTGGCGGCGTTGCGCCGTCAGCTCGGCCACCTCGCCCCCCACGTGACCACCGTCGACCCAGAGGAGCAGGGCCGTGTTCGAGCATCTGGATGATCCCCGGCCGCCCGCGCTGGGCGCCGACTTCCGCCGCGCCGTGGTGGCCCGCGGCCGCCGGCGCCGCCGCCACCGCCGGATGGCGGGCGCCGCCGGCGTCACGGTGGCGTCGCTCCTGGTGGGCGTGGGCGGCGTGTACGGGCGGATCGCCTGGCGCGCCGACCAGATCGAGCGCGTCGACGTCACGGGCACCGGTCCCGTCGCCGCCGGAGAGCCGATGACGGTGCTCGTGTTGGGCGTCGACAGCGAGGAGGAGTTCCTGACGGTGACGGACACGATCATGCTCGCCCGCATCGACCCCGGTGCCGGCACGGCCGGGCTGCTGTCCCTGCCTCGGGACCTGATGGTCGACGCGCCGGACGGGTCGGGGCCGGTGACGATCAACTCCGTCGTGGCGGGGGCCGGGGTCGAGGGGCTGGTGTCGGTGGTGGAGTCGCAGGTCGGCGTCCCGGTCGACCACGTCGTGCAGGTGGGCTTCGACGGCTTCGTGTCGCTGATCGACGACGCCGGGGGCATCGACGTGTGGGTCGACACGGCGGTCCGCGACATGCGCTCCGGGCTGTTCGTCGACGAGCTGGGCTGCGTGACGCTCGACGGCGAGGAGGCCCTCGCCCTGGCCCGTAGCCGCTCGGTCGAGGTGCTCGACGCGGCCACGGGAACCTGGGTGCGCGATCCCTTGTCCGACCTGCGGCGGATCGAGACGCAGCGGACGGCCGTGGTCGCCATGGCCTCCGCCCTCGGGGAGGGGGGCCTCGACCCGATGACGCTCGACCAGCGTGTCGACTGGGCGCTCGACCACCTGGTGGTCGACGCGGGGCTCGGCCGCGACGAGCTCGTGCGGCTGGGTCGTGCGGTCGCTGCGCTCGATCCGTCGTCGGTCCGGTCCGCCTCGCTGCCGGTGGTCCCGCATCCCACCGACGAGAACCGCCTGGCGGCGGATCCCGCAGCGGCGCCGGCGGTCGTGGCGGCGTTCGTGGAGGGCGGCCCGCTGGCGCCGGACGGCCCGGAGGCGACCGCTGCCCCGGCCGCGGGGCCAGGTGCGGACCCCAGGGCCCTCCCGGGCGGGAGCATCGTCGAACCCTGCTGAGGGTGGCAGCCGCCACACACGCCGTGACCTGGGGCGCCGCACGTTGCGTGCGGCGCCCCATCCGCGGTCGGGTGGCTGTGCGCCCGTACCGTGAGGCGGCGTGGGACGGGGATGGAAGGGGGCACCGACGCCGGGCGGCGACGGCCGTCCCGCCTGTGACAGCCGGCGCGCGTTTCGTTACATTCGTCCTCACCGCCGCCGGGCACCTGGGGTATCGATCCGGTATCTGCCCGCGGACGGTCGCCATCTCGGTCTGGGGAATCTCACGTTGATGCACGCCTGCCGTCGCCCGCTCGCCACCGTTCTCGCCTTCGCGTCCCTGATCGTCGGGTCGGTGGTGGTGTCCGAGCCCAGCGCCGCGCAGGAGAACCCCTCCGCCGAGCGCGACCAGATCGGCGACCAGCAGGCGCTGGTGTCGATCGACGTCGACGTCCTCCAGGCCGACAACGTCGAGGTCGGCGACACGCTGGCAAGCGTCCGCGAGAACGTCGCAGCTCAACAGCAGATGCTGGCGGACGCCCAGACCACCCTGACGGCGGCCCAGACGACGCTCGCCGCCGCCGAGGCCGCCCTGCTCGACACCCAGGCACGCCTCGACGCCGTCAACGTCAACGCCGACCTCGTGGTCGTCGACGCGTTCGTGAACCCGCCGGTCGAGTCGTCGCTCGACGCCCTCACCGCAGACAACCTCGTGGATGCCGCGGTCAAGCAGTCGATCCTGCACCGGCAGGCCGACAACGACGCCGCCACGCTCGGCGAGTTCCAGGTGTTGCAGGAACAGCTCGAGGCCGAGGAGGCCGAGCGCGAGTCGGCCGCCGAGGCGGCGGAGGCGGCCGAGGCCGAGGCGTCGGCAGCGTACGCAGACGTCGAGTCCGCCGTGGGTCAGCAGGCCGCGTTCGCCGCCGAGGTGCAGCGCCGGCTCGACCAGCGCCTGGCGGAGGCCGATGCGCTGCAGAACACCGACCCCGCCCTCGCCGAGCAGATCCGTGCCCGGGAGGCCGAGCTCGCCGCCGCGCTCAACGAGCTCGACGAAGAGGTCCAGGCCGAGCGGGCCCGCCAGACCGCCGCCGAGCTCGCCGAGCAGGCCGACGCCAACAAGAACATCACCGGCATCAAGCCGGTGGCCGGCGGCGTGACCGACGTGGCCTGTCCGGCCGGTGGCGTGGTCCAGGTGGCGGGGGACATCTCGGGGTCGGTCGAGCGCCTCCTCACCGACGCCTACGAGGCCGGCATCGGCATCTGCGGCTACGGCTACCGCGACCCGTCGGACCAGATCCGGGTGCGGCGCATGAACTGCGGGACGTCGAACTACGCGATCTACCAGGCGCCCTCGTCCTACTGCTCGCCGCCCACCGCTCGGCCGGGCACGTCGATGCACGAGCAGGGCCTCGCGATCGACTTCACCTCGGGTGGCGGGACGATCGGGTCGGGCAGCAGCGCGTACAGCTGGTTGAAGAACAACGCCGCCAACTACGGCCTCTACAACCTGCCGGGCGAGCCCTGGCATTGGTCGGTCGACGGGAACTGACCTCCCGTCAGGCCGGGTGGTCATAGAGGCTGCGATCGGGCGCCCACGGGGCGTGCACGCCGCGCGCTGTTCGTCGCGATTTCGTTGTTTCGTCGCGGACGCTCACGCCGTCTACCTGGGCTTTCTCGGACATTTGCGCTGTGGTGGTGACACCGCATGGGGAGTTCGTTACATTCCCGGGCACTTTGGCCGCGCTTAGGGCGCGGGCGTTTCGAGTCCGTTGTCGTCGATCCCGGGAGGCATACGAGTCACGTGGCACCTGCCAGCCGCCGCAACTTGCTCGTACGACTGACGGTCACCGTCGGCGTCTTCGCCGCGCTCTTGGGCCCGCAGTCGAGCGGAGCACAGGAGCCCGACCCCGCCGAGACCGAGCGCCAGCTCGAAGAGGTGCGGGCGCAGCGCGGCGAGGCCCAGCTCGAAGTCGACGCCCTCATGGCCCAGGACGCGGAGATCGAGGCAGCGATCTCCACCCTCGAGACGAACGTCGCCACGCAGCAGGGCGAGCTCGAGGAGGCCGAGCGGGCGCTCACCGCGGCGGAGGCCGAGGTCGAGACCGCCACCGCCAACGTGGCGGCCGAGCAGGCACGCATCGATCAGCTCAACCTCGCGACCGATGCTCTGGTGGTCGAGGCATTCGTCAATCCCCCGTCGGACAACGCCCTGGATGCGTTCAAAGCCGACTCCCTGTCCGATGCCACGGTGAAGCAGGCACTCGTCGGCATCCAGTCCGATTCCGACGCCGACGTGCTCGATCAGCTCGAACAGGCCCACGAGGATCTCGAGGTTGAGGAGACCAACAAGGTCGAGCTCGCAGCCGCCGCGGAGACGAAGCGCACCGAGGCCGAGGAGGCGTTGACCGAGGTCGAGAACGCCCTCACCCAACAGGAGACCTTCGCGCTCGAGGTCGAGGAACGGCTCAATGCCAAGCTCGCCGAGGCGGAATCGCTGCGTACGTTCGACGTCGCTCTCGCCGACCAGCTCGTCCGTGAGCAGGCAGAGGTCGCGGCGCGGTTGGAGGCCGCCCGGCAGGCCGCAGCCGCCCAGGCGGCCGCCGAGGCCGCCGCTGCTGCGCAGGCCGCGGCTGCTGCGCAGGCCGCGGCTGCGTCGCAGGCGGCAGCCGCCCAGCCGGCCCCGGCCCCCGCTCCTGCACCCGCGCCCGCCCCTGCGCCCGCACCGTCCGGTGGTGGCGGCGGCGGTGGTGGTGGCGGCGGCGGGCCGGCGCCCTCGATCATCGCCCCCGCGCCCGGCGGCCTGGCCGACGTGACCTGCCCGTTCGGTGGCTCGATCAAGGTCGCCGGCAGCATCGCCGGGAACGTCCAGGCGCTGCTCGACGCGGCCGCCGCGCAGGGCGTGTCCCTCTGCGCGAGCAGCGGCTGGCGCAGCCCCGATCGGCAGATCGCGCTGCGTCAGCAGAACTGCGGCACCTCGAACTACGCCATCTACCAGATGCCCTCGTCCCAGTGCACCCCGCCCACGGCGCGTCCGGGGTCGTCGATGCACGAGCGGGGCCTCGCCATCGACTTCAGCTGCAACGGCGGCGGCGCGATCCGCCGGGGCAACTCGTGCTGGAACTTCCTCGCCTCACACGCCAACTCCTACGGGCTCTACAACCTCCCGAGCGAGCCCTGGCACTGGTCGACCACGGGACGCTGACGCGGCGCGGCGGAGGTGGCGCGCCCGGGCCCCGACTCGGACGCCGGCCTGCGCCGGGCTAGACAGGGCTG
The DNA here is from genome assembly GCA_036280455.1 of Acidimicrobiales bacterium. GTDB lineage: Bacteria > Actinomycetota > Acidimicrobiia > Acidimicrobiales > VFJN01 > ZC4RG19. The sequence goes on along the minus strand of DASUQS010000035.1, from coordinate 3,585 downwards.
GTGCGGGACGGACGAGGTGGACGTGGACGAGGCGCGGCCCTGGTGGCGGTGGCCGCGACGGTGGTCGCCGGGTGCAGCCCGGCGCACCAGGGGGCGGTGACGTTGGATGCCGGCAGCGGCCACCCGCAATACGTCACCGCGCTGTGCGACGGCGAGGGACTGACGTCGCTGACCCTCGCACGGACCGACGACGACGGGCTCGGCGGCGGTCCGGGCACCGTCCTGTGGAAGATCGAGGCGGCGACACCCCAACCCGTCACGTCGGTCGTCGCAGGCGACGTGCCCGACGGCTTCACGGAGACGACCCCGCTGCCGGAGGGTCCGCTGCCGGAGTCCCTCGAGTTCGAGGCCGACCACGACGGGGGAACCGGCGGCTATCAGGGCCAGTCGTTCGACCTCGCCGACCTCACGTCGGGCACGCTGCTGCAGAACGGCAGCCCGGTCACCACGGAGGACCTCGACGAACACGCGGAGGGCAACTGCGGCGGGCTGTTCGCCATGCTCGGGCTGCCCTCGTGGACCGGGTGGGCGATCCTGGGCGCCGTTGTCGCCGCCATCGCCGGCTACGTCATCCTGCTGATTCGCATCGCCGGTCGGGGGCGCCGCGCGCGCCGCGCACGTCGGGCGCAGGCCGCGCCTCCGCCCTGGCCGCCGAGCTGACCACGGCACGTCCCCGCGCCGGCCGGCTCGGGCCCGCAAGCGCCTGTCAGTCCCGGATGACGGCGGGGGAGTGGCGGAAGAACTGCTCGACGTCGCGCTCGTAGCGGTAGGTCTCCTCGTCGCCGACCGTGTGCCGAAGGCGAGCCGCCTCGGCGAACGCCCGCACGGCCCCGGCCGAGGTGCACAGGTAGTCGAAGCCTGCGTTCCGGAGCCGCCGGTTGTCGACGCCGCGGCCGTAGGTGAGCAGCTCGACCAGCTCGGGCGGCATGTCGATGCCGAGGCGGCTGAGCACGGCACCTGCCAGTCCCCGGCCGACGGGCGGCAGGGGGGCCAGGCGCTTGCCGCAGAGGGAGGCCACCTCGCTCCACGGCAGGAGGCCGTCGCCCGCCACGTTGAACGTGCCGTCGCAGTCGTGCTCGAGCACGAACATGATCGCCCGGATGACGTCCACCTCGTGCACGAACTGCAGCCGCGGGTCGAACCCGAAGACCGCGGGCGCGAGGGGAAGCTGCAGGGCGCGGGTGATCGGGGTGTCGATCTCCTCGCCGAGGACGTTCGAGAAGCGCAGCAGGCTCACCGACACCGTCGGGTTGTCGACGGCGTAGTCGCGGACGTAGCCCTCGACCTCGATCAGCGAGCGCTCGATGGACTGGCGGGGCCGCGCCGAGCGGCGGCTGTCCTCGGTGAACCACACGGGGTCGGCGAACGTGGAGCCGTAGACCAGCGTCGACGACTTGACCACGACGTTGCACACCCGGCTCTCGGGCTGGCTCGCCGCGGCGAACAGGTTCATCGTGCCGATGACGTTGATCTCGTGCATCTGGCGGCTGGACGCCTGCGACGAGTCGACCACCAGGAACGTGTGCACGATCGTGTCGACCTGGGTGGCCCGCACGATGCGCGAGAGGATCGAGTAGCTCTCGTCGGTGCGCACGTACTCCGTGCGCTCGAGCTCGACCGACGGCTCGCGGGTGTCGAGGCCGATGATCACGTCGACGTCGGAGCGCTGCTCGAGTGCCTGGGCGACGCGGCCGCCCCAGAAGGTCCCGAGGCCGGTGACGAGGACCCGCTTGCCCATCAGCCGAACCACACGCTCTGGCGATGGCGGAGCATGTCGTAGAGCTCCTCCTGGATGGCGTGGCGGATCGCCTCGGACGTGTCCATGATGCGGCTGCGCGGGTAGCGCGGCTGGTCGGGCAGCACGTCGAGCGTGATCGGATCGAGCACCCGGATGCGCATCTTCGCCGGGAACGGCACGAGCGCGCCGAGCGGACCGAGCATCATGTTGGCGGTGATCGGCGCGTACGGCAGTCCGAGCAGCTTGGCCACCGTCGGCAGCTTGGCGATGATCGGCATGCTCTCCTCGTTGCCCACGACCGCGAGGGGGATGATGGGCACACCGGCGCGCATCGCGATCTGCACGAAGCCGCCGCGGCCGAACCGTCGCAGCTGGTAGCGCTCGGAGTAGTGCTTGCCCGGACCCTTCGACCCCTCGGGGAAGACCATCACCAGGTGCTGCTGCTCGCGCAGCAGCCGGTAGGCGTTGTCGGGGTGCGCCTGCACGCCGCCGAGCCGCGACCAGCCGAGGTTGACGAGCGGCATCTTCTTGAAGACCTCGTCGGCCAGCCCGTAGACCGGCCGGCCGAGCTCGCGCTCGATGCCGTGCATGATCGACGGCGCGTCGGTGGGGATGGCGCCGGCGTGGTTGGCGACCATGAGCGCCCCGCCCTCGCGGGGGATCTTCTCGAACCCCTCCCACTCGACGCGGAACCAGCTGTCGTAGATCGGGTCGTAGAGCTTGGCGAGGATGTCGCGCAGGTGCTGGGAGCGGCCCCACTCGTCGACGTCCGAGATCCGCTCGGGATCGCCCCCGGGGCCGGTGTGCGCTGTGCCTGTGTGTGTGTTTGTCGCGTCCTCGGGGCCGCCGGAGCGGGCGTTTGTGCCTGTACCTGCCGTGTGCTCCGCGGCGCCGGAGCGGGTCGTGCTCGCGTTCTCGGGCGCCTGGCGGGCCTTGGCCCCCTTGCCGGGGCCCTTCGTGCTGGCCGCGCTGCCCGCGCTGGCGTCCTCGTCCCCGGCGCGGCGGCCCGGCGTGCGGTCGCGGTCGTCCTCGGTCGGAGGGACGGCGACAAGGGTCGGGCGCCGGCGACCCTTGCCGGGTGAGCGTTCGGCGGCCATGGGCCGCATGCTATGCGCGCCGATCTGTCCGATCGGCCGGAACGTGAGGGGGTGCCGACGCTCGTGCGACGAGCGTGGCGCCGAGGCGGCCGCGAGGGGCCTTGAATGTCACAGGGCGCGTGGATGATGGCGGGCGATGGAGCCGACGTCACTGCGCTTTGCCCGCCTCGCCCGCTCGCTGGCGGAGGCCGCCCGAGCCCAGGGGCTGCGCGCGCCCACGTTTCGCAGCCCGCCTCGCATCCCCGATGTGACGCGCTCGATCGTGCGGCGCGGCCCGGCGGTCACCGTGGCGATATCGCTGCGCGACCGTCCGTGGCCGGCGGTGGTGGCGGACATGGTCGAGGGCGTGGTGGCGGCCAACCGGCTGGCGGGCGTGCGGGCCGATCACGTCCGCGCCGGCCTGTGGCGGGTAGCCACCGAGATCGACACGCTCGCCGCGTGATCGGCCTGCGTGGTCCACCCGCGGGGTCCGCCTGCGCTCCGCACCCGCACCCTCTACGCCCGGCGCGGGGCGTGTGCTGGTGCCGGTCGTAGCGGGCGCGGGTGATCCGCCTGTGTGAACTGCTCGCGGGGTCGGCCGAGGTGCGACTCCTCGGCGGCGGGCCGGTACGCGGACCGCTGGCTACCCTGCGGGCGTGAGGTCGACACGGGTGCTGGTCGAACGGGTGACCACCGGCGTGGTCGGGGGCCCGCAGGACGGGGCGGAGACCGACCTCGACGCGGACGCCCTCACGTACGCCGATGTGTTCG
>DASUQS010000034.1:0-11877 GCA_036280455.1 Acidimicrobiales bacterium | reverse complement strand
GGACCTGTCGGACCCGGGCCTGGCTGCCGTCGCGGCCTCGTGGCGATCAGCCGACCTCGTCCGCGTCGTCATCGAGGCCGAGCGCGTGCGCCGCTACGGGGGTTGAGGCAACGCCGCGCCGCTTTGCCCGGGGCCGGCCCGGGCGAAGCAGATCGGGCTCAGGCCAGCGGCCAGTAGCCGGCGACCAGGTGGTGGGGCGTGTCGAGGTACACCTTGGCCTCGGGCAGGCCACCGAACCGGCCGTGGCTCCACCGGACCTCGATGTGCCCCTCGACCGTCCGGGCCGCGCCCTCGGCCCGGTCGTCGACCGTCGCCGCCCAACCCACGATGGGCTGGCGGGACTCGACCGGCTCGACCTCGAAGCGGCGCAGCCGGAAGGATTGCCGCCAGTCCCACGGGCTTCCGACCCGCACCCGCACCATGCGCTCGCCGTCCGACCCGAGCACGAAGTAGCTGGCTGCCGCCACCCGGAGGAACCGCCACAGGGTGGCCTCCCGGAGCCGTTCGCTGCGCAAGAGCTCGCGCCACCGCCGGGCGGAACCCGCGGCCACCGCGGCCGACAGCGCCCCGTAGGCCTCGGCCGCGGCGGGCGACGTCCACCGTCCCCGGCCGAGCGCCGCGCCCAGTTGCCGCCGCTGGGCAGGTTGCAGGTCGTCCACCCGGTCGGGCAGCGCCCCGACGAGCCCGGTCTCGAACCGCACGATCTCGTAGAGGGCCTGTTGCTCGGCGGCGGCCACCTCGCCGTACCAGTCGCCCCGGGCGTCGTCGGCCGCGCCGGCGTCGAAGATCGACCAGGGCGAGGCGTTGAGCTGGATGCGCGAGTTGTACTTGCAGCTCACCAGGTAGACGTGGTCGACGCGCAGATCGGCCGGGATCGGCTCCACGCCCGGCGGCCGCTGGGGCCCCTTCCACTCGACGACCTCCGGCGGGCGACCCCGCAGGCCGTCGCGCGCGGTGAGCAGGCACCGGCCGTTGGCCCACGCCGCCGCGAACTCGGCGCGGAACCGCCCGGCCCGCTCCAGCTCGCGGAGCCGCGCCCACCGGTCGTCGCCCACGCCGCCGAACGAAGCCGGCGGGTCGGCCAGGGCCGAGGCCAGGTCGGTGGCGCCGTAGGTGGCCAGCCCCGTGACGATCTCGGTGATCTCGGTGCGGTCGGCCGGCACGGCGCTGGCGGGTCAGGGCCCCGGGATCAGGTCGCCGATCGGGACGGGCACCCCGCCGGCCTCGGCGTACGCCCGCAACCGGGTGCCGACGGCCGCCTCGGCGTCGTCGACCGCGTCGACCGGCAGCACGTCGACCAGCACCCGCCCCCGGGCGGCTGCCAGTGCCTTGACACCCGCCGAGCGCCCCGACGGCACGTCGGTGGCCATGACGAGCAACCGGTGCTCGCCGAAGCCGGACAGCCGCGCCGCCCGCCCGAGCGTGCGCTCGAGCACCTCGCCCCGGCGGAGGCCGGACGTGCCGACCGTGAAACCGCCGACCACGTCGACCAGCCACTCGTGGCCCGCCGGGTCGGTGGCGACCAGCGTGACGTCGACCCCGCCAGACTTTCGCTTCGGCTTCGCGTCGACGGTGAAGCCGGCCTCGCGCAGCAGCAGCGCCGCCCGGTCGACCGCCTTGTCGCCCGCCGGCTCGGCCGGACCGCCGGCGGCCAGCACGCGTTCGAGCTCGCCGCTCACCCGGCGGCGGGCGGCCTCGACGTAGGCCGGGTCGGTGTCGTAGCCGAGGAAGTGCCGCCCGGTGCGCAGCGCGGCGAGGGCCGTGGTGCCCGAACCCATGAACGGGTCGAGCACGACATCGCCCTGGTAGGTGTACAGCTCGACGAAGCGCTGCGGCAGCTCGACCGGGAACGGGGCCGGGTGCCCGACCCGCGTGGCGCTCTCGGGCGCCAGCTCCCACACGTCGAGCGTCGCCTCCATGAACTCGTCGGCCGTGGTCGTCGCGACGTGGGGCAGGCCCCGCTGCTGACGGTCGGACCGGGCCACCGCGCGATCGAAGCGCCCCTTGGACGCCACCACGACCCGCTCGGTCAGGTCGCGCAGCACCGGGTTGGCCGGGCTGCGGAACGACCCCCAGGCGCAGCTGCCCCCGGCACCGCGGGCCTTGCGCCACACGACCTCGCCCCGCAGCAGCAGGCCCAGGCGGTCCTGCAGGATGGCGACCACGTCGGCCCCGAGCGACCGGTAGGGCTTGCGGCCCAGGTTGGCCACGTTGACGGCGATGCGGCCACCGGGCTCGAGCTTGCGCACGCACTCCGCGAACACGTCTTCGAGCAGGGTGAGGTACTCGGCGTAGGACGCGGGGATGCCGCCCTGGCCGAGCTCCTCCTCGTACTGCTTGCCCGCGAAGTAGGGCGGCGACGTGACCACGAGCGCCACCGAGGACGGCTGCACGCGGTCCATCGACCGGGCGTCGCCCACGTAGATCTCGTCGACCACGCCGGGAGGGTTGACCGTGTCGTCGTCGGAGAGCACCGGCGGCGAGAAGCGCTTGTAGAACCCGGCGGAGTCGTGGTTCTCACGCCGGCCCACACCGAACGCCGATGTCGCGGTCGCGGTGCGCTTGCGCACGTTGCCGTCTGCCACTCGCAACCCTCTCGCTCCCACGCCGGACACGTTAGGGACGGGGTGTGACGCCCAAGCCGGCGCGGCCGAGGCTATCCATCTCGAACCCGCCCCCGGTGCACCGCGAACACCCGTTGCCCGCGGCGGGATCGACGGCCTGGACGACCGATCCCGCCGCGGGAACCGGGCTCAATCCGCCGGCGGCGACGACGCTGGTGGAACCGGCCGCAGCCCCAGCTCGGCGACCACGCGCAACACGATCTCGGACCGGTTGAGCGGATACAGGTGCAGCCCCGGGACGCCGGCGTCGAGCAGCCGCTGGGACAGCTCGGTCGCCACCTCGACGGCGATGTCGCGCCGGGCCTCCAGGTCGTCGGCCGCCGCCTCGAGGCGGTCGAGCAGCGCCGTCGGGATGACCGAGCCGTTCATGCCCGCCATCCGCTTCAGGCCCGACAGCGGCGTGGCGCCCGGCGGCATGATGCCGGGCAGGATCGGCGTGGTCGACCCCAGGGCGTCGAGCTCGTCGACCATGCGCAGGAAGTCGTCGGCGTCGAAGAAGAACTGCGCGATGGCGAAGTCCGCGATCGCCAGCTTGTCGGCGAGGTGCCGACGATCGGCGGGCCGGTCGCCCGCCGAGCGCGGATGCAGCTCCGGATGGGCGGCCACGCCGATGCAGAAGTCGCCCGGGTGCTCGCGCACGAGCTCGACCAGCTCGGTGGCGTACGTGAAGTCGCCGACGGCCTCGCTGCCGTCGGCGGGCGGGTCGCCGGCCAGGGCGAGGATGTTGTGGATCCCCGCGTCCGCGTACTCGTCGAGCAGGCGGCCGATCTGGTCGCGGGTGTGGCCCGAGCAGGTCAGGTGCGGCATCGCCGGGAACGCCTGGTCGTTGTTGATCTGCACCACGATGTCGCGGGTGCGGTCGCGGGTGGATCCACCCGCGCCGTAGGTCACGGACACGAACGACGGCTGCAGGGCCGCGAGCTCGTGGATGGACTTCTCGAGTTGGCGTTCGGCCTCGTCGGTCTTGGGCGGGAAGAACTCGAAGCTCAGCGTGCGGCCCGCGGCCAGCAGATCGCCGATCTTCTCGCCGCCCGAAGGCGCGGAAGTCATGGGTCAGCTCCTCGATGACATCGACGTGAAGGACGTAGTTGTCACCAGGCCGAGTGCAACAGCACCACCCATGTCGGCCCGAGTGGCGACGAGGTTACCCCTTCGCCGCCCGCTCGGCAGCCTCCACGGTGTTGCGCAGGAGGAGGGCGACCGTGGTGGGCCCGACGCCGCCCAGCCGGGGCGTGATCCACGACGCGACCTCGCCCACGGCCTCGTCGACGTCGGGCAGCAGCTTGCGGCCCTCCCAGCTCACCCCGCCGCTGACCACGACCGCGCCCGGTCGCACCATGTCCGGAGTCACGATCGACGGCGACCCGACGGCGGCGACCACGATGTCGGCCTCGCGGGTGTAGGCCGCCATGTCGGGCACGCCGGTGTGCACGACGGTCACCGCCGCGTTGGCACCCGCCTGCTTGAGCGTGAGCAGCAGCGCCAGCGGACGGCCGAGCGTCGGCCCGCGGCCGACGACCACGACGTGCTTACCCGCCACCTCGACGCCGTAGTGGACGAACATCTCGCGGATGCCCGCCGGGGTGGCCGGCACCGGCCCCTCCTGCTGCAGCACCAGCTTGCCGAGGCTCACGGGGTGGAGGCCGTCGGCGTCCTTGTCCGGGTCCATCGCGCCGAGCGCAGCGTTGAAGTCGTACTGCGGGGGCACCGGGTGCTGGATGAGGAAGCCGTCGACGGCCGGGTCGGCGTTGAACCGCTCGACCGCGGCCAGCAGGTCGGCCTGCGTGCCGTCGCCGGGGACGTCGATGTGGTGGCTGGCGATGCCGACCTGCTCGCACGTCTCGTGCTTCTTGCGGACGTACCCGGCGGAGGCGGCATCGGCCCCGACCAGGATCGTGCCGAGGCCGACGCCCTTGCCCCGGGCGCGCAGGGCCTCCACCCGCTCGGCGACGTCGGCCAGCACGGCTTCGGCGACGGGGGCTCCGGCGAGCAGTTGCGCGGTCATGGCGCCATTCTGCCGCGCTGGCGCGTCGTGCCGCCGTTCCCCCGGATCTCCACAACGGATCTGGTCGCTCCAGCGACCCATCCGGTCGTGGAAGGTCGAGGGGTCGGGCGACGGCCGGGTCGAAGTTTGAGAACGCAAGTGTTCGCTGACCACTACGGTGTGCGGATGGTCACCTCGCCATCCCGGATCCGGCCGTCGCGACGCCGGTCGCTCCGCACCTCGCTCGGCATCCTGCTGGCACTGGCGCTCCTCGCCACCGCCGCCGCCTGTTCGCGCGGCGGGCCCGGGGGAGGAGGTGGCGGTGGCCATCATGACGATCCGCCCCCGGTCGAGCTGTTCACCGGCACCGACGAGGAGTTCTACGTCCCGCCCGACCCGCTGCCCGAGGGTGATCCGGGCGACCTGATCCGGGTCATGGCCGTGAGCGAGGCCGACGGCACGGCGACGTTCAAGATCATGTACCACTCGCGCGACGCGCAGGACCGGGACCGCGCCGTCACCGGCCTCGTCACCTATCCCACCACCAGGGCGCCCCGGCGTGGGTGGCCCGTCGTCTCCACCGCCCCCGGCACGGTCGGGATCGCCGCCCACTGCGGCATCAGCCACATCGCCGCCGACGCGCCCGCCTGGGGCATCGAGGGCGTCCGGGTGATGACCGACTACATCGGCCTCGGCGCCCTCGGCGGCCCGCCCCACCCGTACCTCTCCAAGCCGAGCGAGGGCCACAGCGTCATCGACGCCGTGCGGGCGGTGCGCCAGCTGCCCGACGCCCATGCCAGCAAGCGATGGCTGTCCGTCGGACACTCGCAGGGCGGCCACGGCGCCCTGTCGGCCCACGAGCTGGCGGACGACTACGCCCCCGAGCTCGACCACGTCGCCACCCTGTCGATCGCCCCCGCGGCGCTGCTCGACAAGGTCTACGGCGGCATCGACCCGATCGTCACCGGGGTGCTCACCGCCATGGCCCTGTACGGCGGGGCGGGCGAGCATCCGGAGATCGACGTCGCCGACTACGCGAGCCCCGGGCTCATGGCGTCCGACGTGCTGGAGACGGGGTGCCTGGCCGAGATCACGAACGACCTCGTCGGCGTCGCCCTCGGCGGCGGGCTGTTCACCAACGATCCCCGCACGACCGAGCCGGCCCACTCGATCCTGATGGAGAACGAGGTCGGCACCGAGGCGGTCGACGCCCCGCTGTTCCTCGTGTCCGGCACGCTCGACGACCGGGTGGTGATCGACCGGGTCCGCGACTTCTACGCCCAGCTCTGCTCCGTCGGCCAGGTCACCGAGCTGCTCATCGTCGAGGGTGCGAACCACGGCAGCATCATCCCGGAGACGGCGGCGCAGACGAGCGCCTGGCTGCAGGCCCGGCTGGACGGCGAGGAGCCGACCGATTCCTGTGCCACATCGCCGACCGCGCCACCGACCTCGGTGGCGCCCGCACCGTAGACCTGGGTTGCCCTCGGCCGGCCGACGGGGCCGGCCGGGGCACCCGCCTGTGGCACCGCCCATCCGGACACCTCGGACGAGGACCCGCAGAGCCGCCGGTAGCGTCGGGGAATGACCATCGACGGCGACGACGACCTCCACGGGCTGACACGGGCCGGGCGCGCCGTGGCGGAGGCCCGCGACGCCATGTTGGCCGCGGCGGAGCCCGGCGCCACCACGGCCGACCTCGACGCCGTCGGCCGCCGGGTGCTGCGCGACCACGGCGCCCGGTCCGCCCCCCAGCTCGCCGTCGGCTTCCCCGCCGCCACGTGCGTCAGCGTCAACGACGAGGCGGCCCACGGCGTGCCGTCGCCGCTGCGGGTGCTGCGGGCCGGCGACCTGGTCAACGTGGACGTGTCGGCCGAGCTCGACGGCTACTGGGCCGACACGGGCGCGAGCACTCCGGTGGGCCCGCCCGAGTCCGTGACGCCGGTCGCCCGCCGGCTCGTCGACGCCACGCGCGCGGCCCAGGCCGACGCGATGAACGCTGCCCGAGCGGGACGACCGCTGCGCCACATCGGTCGGGCCGTCGAGCGCCGCGCCCGCCGGCACGGGTTCCGGGTCATCGGCAACCTGTGCGGCCACGGCGTCGGCGCATCGCTCCACGAAGGCCCGAGCGTGCCCAGCATCGAGCGCATGGCCGACGACATCGCCCTGTGGGAGGGCCTGGTCCTCGCCATCGAGCCGTTCCTGTCGACGGGCGCCGACGTCGCCGTCGAGGCCCGCGACGGCTGGACGTTGCGCACGCCCGACGGCAGCCTGTCCGCCCAGTTCGAGCACACGATCGTGGTCACCCACGGCCGGCCGCTCGTCCTCACGGCCACCACCGCCTGACCCCGCACCTCGGTGCTGCGGGTACGCCGCCCGTGCATCGCGGTGCGCGAGGCATTGACTCGCGCCCGCCCCATCTCGAGGCAATCGCTTGCGGCCCCCGCACGTCATCGCCTCGAGATTCAACGGGCGCACGTCATTGCCTCGGGCACCGCGACGCACGGGCGTCGTGATCCGGGCAGCGTGACGCACGGGCGTCGTGATACGAGCACCGTCACGCACGGGGGTCACGGCGTTCGCCGGACGGCGATCTCCCGCTGTCAGAACGCCGCGCACGCCGCCGGGCCCATGCCGGCCCGGGTGCAGACCGGTCGGAGACGCGGTCAGTGGAGGAAGTGCCGCTCCCCGGTGAAGACCATGGCGACGCCGAGCTCGTCCGCCCGGGCGATGTTGGCCTCGTCCTTCACCGAGCCTCCGGGCTGGATGATCACCGCGACGCCGGCGCTCGCCGCCGCCTCGATGCCGTCGGGGAACGGGTAGAAGGCGTCGCTCGCACAGGCGCCACCCGCGGCGCGGCCCGCCGCCTTGGCCGCCGCCAGCTCGCCGGACTCGACCCGGTTCTGCTGGCCCGCGCCGATGCCCCACGCCGTGCCGTCCTTGGTGAGCACGATGGCGTTCGACTTCACCCACCCGCAGACCCGCCACGCCAGCTCGGCGTCGTCGAGCTCGGCGTCGGTCGGCTGCCGGGTGGTGACCACCCGCCAGTCGTCCCGCTGGGCGACGAACCCGTGCGGATCCTGCAGCAGCAGGCCGCCGGTGATCGGGCGCAGGTGCCACGCGGCGCCGGCCGGCGGCGCCGCTTCGATGATGCGGGTGTTCTTGCGCTTGGCCGTCAGCGCCTCGACCGCGCCGGGGCCGTAGCCCGGCGCGATCACCACGTCGGCCTGGGCGGCGGCGACCATGCGCTCGACCGTGGCCTCGTCGACCACGCCGCTCACGGCGACGATGCCCCCGAACGCGGAGCGTTCGTCGCACTCGAACGCCCGCTGGTAGGCGGTGGCCAGCGTGTCGGCCACCGCGACGCCGCAGGGGTTGGCGTGCTTGATGATCGCCGCCGCGGGCCGCCCGAAGTGCGACGCCAGGTCGTGCGCGAGCAGCCAGGCGGCGTCGGCGTCGTAGAGGTTGAGGTAGCTGAGCGCCATGCCGCCGTGCTGGGTCATCGTCGCCCACCACGGCTCCGCCCCGCCCGAGGCACCGATGCCGGTGCCGCCCACGGCCCGGTACAGCGCGGCCCGCTGGTGGGGGTTCTCGCCGTAGCGCAGCGCCAGCGGCTCGCGCCGGTAGGCCAGGTGGACCGACGGCGGCAGGGCCGGAAGGGCTGCGCCGGCGGTGTCGGGACCCTTCGGTGCCGATGCGGCTGCCTGCGCGGCGGGCGCGGCAGCACCCGATCCGCCGGTCGCACCAGAGCCGGCTACGGCGGCACTGCCCGGGCCTGCGACCTCCGAGCTGTCGAACCAGTCGACGATCGCCGCGTCGTAGGCGGCGGTCAGCGCGAACGCGGCGCGTGCCAGGCGGCGGCGGGTGGAGGCACCGACCCGGCCGTCGGAGCGCAGCTCGTCGAGCACGCCCGCGTAGTCGGCAGGGTCGGTGAGCACGGCGACGGACGCGTGGTTCTTCGCCGCGGCCCGCACCATGGCGGGACCCCCGATGTCGATCAGGTCCTCGGCACCCGCGGCCCCGTGCTCGAAGGTCGAGGGGTCGGCCCCGAACGGGTACATGTTCAGCACGACCAGGTCGAACGGCTCGATGCCGTGCGCCTGCATGTCGGCCACGTGCGCCGGATCGGACGGGTCGGCGAGGATGCCGCCGTGCACCCGGGGGTGCAGCGTCACCACCCGGTGCCCGAGGATCGGCTCGAACCCCGTCAGCTCCGACAGGTCGGTGACGGTGAGCCCCGCCTCGCGCAGCGCGGCGGCCGTGCCCCCGGACGACACGAGGTCGACCCCCAGGTCGGCCAGCTCGCGGGCGAGATCGACGATGCCGGACTTGTCGTAGACCGAGAGCAGGGCCCTCATGTGCGCGGTGTCTCCTGGTTGTCTTCGTTGTCTTGGATGAACTGGCGGATGGTGGCGGGGTAGAGCCGCCGCTCGACCTGCTTGATGCGCTCGTGCAGGGTCTCCTCGGTGTCGCCGGGGAGCACGGGCACGGCCTCCTGCGCCAGGATCGGCCCGTCGTCGACCTCGGCCGTGGCCACGTGCACGGTGGTGCCGGTGACCTTGACCCCGAGCGCCAGCGCGTCGCGCACGGCGTGCCAGCCCTTGAACGCAGGGAGCAGCGCCGGGTGCGTGTTCAGCACGCGACCGGGGAACGCGCCGGGCAGGGACGGGACCACCGTGCCGAACCCGGCCATGACCACGAGGTCGATGCCGTGGGCGCGCAGCACCTTGACCAGCCGCTCGCCGTACGCCGCCCGGTCGAACGACGGACCCCACTCGGTGCGCTCCACCAGCTCGGCCGGAACCCCGTGCCCTGCGGCGATGTCGAGCGCCCGACACGGACGGTCGGCGACCACCAGCGCCACGGTGAGGTCCGCTTCCAAGATGGCGTGGAGTAGGGTGCCGCTGCCCGAGGCGAGTACAGACATCTGGGCTTTGGGCATCAGACCGATGCTAGCGGCCAGGGTCACCGCCACCTGGGTGCCCCGAGGCGGGGTTGGGCTGCTGGCCGGTATCGACACTCCCTCCCGACAAGAGGCGGATACACAGACATGGACCTGAAAGACCTATCACTCGGCACGAAGCTCGTGGCCGGGCTCGGCATCCTCGAGTTCCTGCTGCTCTTCATCGTGCCGTGGCACAGCGTCGATCTCGGCTTCACCACCGTCACGATCAAGGCGCTCGAGGGCGACGGCAACGCCGTGGCGTGGCCGGCGTTCTTCGCACTGATCATCCTGATCGCGGTGGTCGCCGTCACGCTCGTCCGGGCGCTGTCCCCGCAGACGAAGCTGCCTGACCTGCCGATCGGCTGGAACCAAGCCATCTTCTACGGCGCGATCGCCATCCCGGTGCTCCTGCTGCTCAAGCTGATCCTGCAGACCGATTACCTGTCGTTCTGGGCCTACATCCTCATCCTGATCGGTGCGGGCATCGCCTACGGCGGGTTCCTCATCTCGAAGGAGCCCGAGACTGTCTCCCCCGGGTCGTACGGCGGTGGCCCCGGGCCCTACGGCAGCGGCCCCGGCGCGCCGCCCCCGCCGCCCCCCGGTGGCCAGTCGTTCTGACCTCGGGTCGCGATGACATCAGAGACATGACCTGACCAGGGCCCCGCTTCGGCGGGGCCCTGGTGCGTCCACGGTTTTGTCGTCCCGGCCGGGGACACAGCGTCACTAGGGTGTGGCGCAGCGAAACGGCGGGTGAGCGGAGGCGGCGGGGATGCTGGAACGACTGGGCGCCTGGGCGGCGCGACGACCTCAACCACGGCTGTGGATCAGCATCGCCGGGGCGGGGTGTCTCATGGCGGTGAGCGGACTGCTCGCCATCGCCGGCGACGCGCAGGTGGAGGACAGCGGCGAGGCGGGCTCGACGACGCCCGGCATCATCATCTTCCTGCTGGTGGTGCTCGCCGGCTACCTCCTCATGCAGTTCCTACGGGAGACGCCCGCGGCCACGGCGGGGTCCACCGCCGTCGTGCTGGGCATGCCGCTGCTCGCCTGGTTCCTCACCTTCGACGAGTCGGCTGCAGAACCGTTCTCGCTCGAGGCGATCCTCGGCCTGCCCGCGTTGGTGTGGATCGTGTCGTACTTCGTAGGCCCGGGTCGCGGCCGCCCCCTGCTGCTGGCGACCGGGCTGATCTTCGGCTGGCTCTTCGCGCTCCAGGTCGTGGAGGACCCGACGAACGCCGGGTCGCTCTCGCCTCCGCTCCTCGAGGACGACGCGTTCGGTGCCCCCTTCGACGAGGGCTACGACGACTACGGCTACGACGACGAGTTCAACGATTACGAGGGCGAGTTCGACCAGTACGGCTACGACGAGCCGAGCTGGACCACGCTCGGCGCCGTGTCCCTCGTGTTCGGTGCGGGCTACCTCGTCGCCACCCGGCTCCTCGACCGTCGGGGTCACGCAGGCACGGCGACGTCGTTCGTGGTCGCCGGGCACATCGCGCTGCCTGTCGGTCTCGCCTACCTGGCCGACACGCTCGAGGTGGCGGGCACCGGCGTCGCGTTCGCCATCGCCGGCGCGCTCATCGCCTGGCTGGGCGCCGTCGGCGGCAGGCGCCTCACCACGATCGTCGGCGCCCTCGAGATGATCTTCGGGCTGTACCTGGTGGTCGGCGACGCCATGAACGAGTCGACGCCCACCAACATCGGCGTCGCGCTGTTCGTGCTGGGCGGGGTCATCGTCGGTGTGGCCCACCTGCTGCACCTCGTGACGGGTGAGACACCGCAGACCACCCCCGGCCCGTCCCGCTTCGCCGGCCGTCCTTCGCCGGGTTCCGGCGGGCCGTGGGGCCCCGGGGCGGACGGCCGATACACCGCTGGGGCCCCCACGTTCGGCGGGCCCGGACCCGGTGGCCCGTACGCACCCGCAGGCCCGGGCGCGCCCGGACCCGGTGCTGGCGGCCCGTACTCCGCCGGGGGTCCCGGCGCGCCCGGCTCCGGCGCGGGCACCGGCAGCGCGTACCCGCCCGCAGGCCCCGGCACGCCCGGACCCGGCGGTGCTGCCACGGGAGGGCCAGGCCCCGGCGCTGGCACCGGCGGCGCGTACCCGCCCGCAGGCCCCGGCGCGCCCGGCTCCGGGGGCACCGCCGCCGGTGGCACTACCGGTGGACCGCACGGCCCGGGGCGTGCAGGGCCTCCTCCTCCTCCTCCGCCTCCCCCGCCCGGCGGTTCGGCCTTCTGAGCCGACCCATCCGGCAACGCTCCGGTCGCAGACGGACCGAGAGTCGTCGGCGAGGGCGCCCGGGGCGCGACACCGGCGCCGCCCCGGTCCC
>DASUQS010000033.1:0-20430 GCA_036280455.1 Acidimicrobiales bacterium | reverse complement strand
CGGCCGTCGGAGTCCGGCTCCGCGATGGCGCCGGGGTGACCGATGCGCACGTTGTCGGCGAGGCTGGCGTCGAACAGGAAGCCGTCCTGGGGCACCAACCGCACCGCCCGGCGCCGCGACTGCGGCGACACCTCCCGCAGGTCGACGCCGCCGAGGCGGATCGTGCCCGCACTCGGATCGGCGAGCCGGCAGAGCAGCTTGGCGAAGGTGGTCTTGCCCGAGCCGGTCTCGCCCACGATGGCCACCGACCTGCCGGCGGGCAGGCGGACCTCGACGTCCCGCAGCACGGGGACGCCGTCGCGGTACGCGAAGTCCAGACCGTCGACGACCACGTCGAGCGGGCCGGAGGGCAGGCGCTGGCCGCCGTGGGGCTCGACGACGTCCACCGGGGTGGCCAACACGCCCAGCACCTTGCGCCACCCGGCGATGGCGATCTGGGTCTGGTCGATGATCTCGGCCAGCTCGGCGATCGGGTTGAGCAGCAGGCTGATGAGGAACGTGAACGCCACGACCTCACCGACCTCGAGGCCCCACCCCGGGCCCTGGGTCACGCCCACCGCCACCACGCCCGCCATGGCGAGGGCGCCGAACAGGTCGCCCAGGGGGAACATCGCGGCGAAGTAGCGGGCTGCGGCGAGGTAGGCGGCGTACTGGCGGTCGATCGCCGCCCGCAGCCGGGAGCGCGAGCGCTCCTCCAGGCCGTACGCCTGGATGAGGGCCGCCCCGGTGATCGTCTCGGACACCTCCGACAGCGAGTCGCCCACCGCGGTGCGCACGCGGTCCTCGGCCGCGAGCTGGCGGCGCTGCAGCATCGGCAGCAGCACGAGGAGGGGCAGGAAGGCGGCGAGCGCGACCAGGGCGAGCCGCACGTCGTACGCGGCCATGACCCCGAACGTGGCCACGATGACGACCGAGTCGACGATCCAGGCGACGGCCCCCCACTCCATGAACTTGGCGAGCGTCTCGATGTCGCTGGTCACGCGCGAGACGAGGGTGCCGCGCCGCTGCTCCACGTGCTCGGCCATCGAGAGGCGGTGGACGTGGTCGAAGGTCCGCACCCGCAGCGCCAGCAGGCTGGCCTCGGCCGTGCGGACCAGCCGGAGGTAGGTGCCCCGACCGACCACGTACAGGACGAGGACGGTGACGGCCGCCAACGCGCACGCGGGGTAGACGAAGCCCGGGCGGAACCCCTCGTCGCCGAGCACGCCGCGATCGAGGATCTGCTGGATGAGGATCGGCACGGCGAGCTTGCCCGCCGCTGTCACCACCGCCATCAGCAGCGTGAGGACGACGCCCTGACGCAGCTCCGGCGTGACCGCGAGGCCGCGACGCAGCACCGCGACCGCCCCCGCACCCGCCAGCGCGTCCTCGTCCGCCTGCCGGGAGCCGAGCGGCGGCTCGACGTCGAACCCGCCCACCAGCTCTTCGGTGGGCAGCTCGGTCTCGTCGCGCACGGTCATCGGCCCGCCCGTCGGGTTGCGTCCGAGGACCGATCGCCGCTTCGGGCCCGGGAACGCACGGCGCCCGTGGTTCGCTCGCTCACGTCGTCACCTGCTCATAGGCGTGGGCCAGGGCCGCGTACGCCGGCACCGTGGTCAGCAGCTGCTCGTGCGGCCCGGACGCGGCGATCCGCCCCTGCTCCAGGAACAGCACCCGGTCGGCCAGCGCGATCGTCGACACGCGGTGGGCCACGATCAAGGTGGTGGCGTGCAGCGACGAGCGCAGGCCGTCGAGGATCGCCTGCTCGATCGTCGGATCGACGGCCGAGGTCGCGTCGTCGAGCATCAACAGGCCCGGCCGGCGCAGCAGCGCCCTGGCCAGGGCGAGCCGCTGGCGCTGCCCGCCGGACAGGGTCACCCCCCGCTCGCCGACCTGCTGGTCGAGCCCGTGGGGCAACCGTGCCACGAAGCCGTCTGCCCGGGCCCGCTCCAGTGCCCACCGCAGGTCCCCGTCGGAGACGTCCTCGCCCAGTGCCAGGTTCTCCCGCACCGACCCCGCCAGCAGGAACGCCTCCTGGAACGCCAGCGCCACCCGCGCCCGCACCGACGCCGGACGGGCATCGCGCAGGTCGAGGCCACCGAGCAGGATCCGACCTGCGTCGGGCTCGTGCAGGTGGGCGAGGAGGTGGCAGAGCGACGACTTGCCCGCACCCGTCGCCCCCACGAGCGCGACGACCTCCCCCGGGGCCAGCGCGAGGTCGATGCCGTCGAGGACGGGAGCGCCGCCGTAGCCGAACCGCAGCCCACTGACCTCGACGGCCAGCGGGCCGCCTGGCACATCGATCGCCGCGCCCGCGTCGGGCACCGGGCGCGACGGGGTGGCGAGCACCTCTTCCAGGCGGTCGGCCGCGACCACGGCGCGGGGGAGCTCCTCCAGGAGGAACCCGACGACCCGCATGGGGAACGTGAGGATGCCGAACAGCGCCATCGCCTGGACGAGCCCACCGGTGGTGATCGTCCCGGTCGAGATGCGCCACGCCCCCACCGCGAGCAGGGCGATCGTCCCCAGGTTGGGCAGGGCCTCGAGTGCCGGCTCGAAGGTCGCCCGCAGCCGCCCGACCCCCAGCCGGGCGGAGCGGAGGCTGTCGGCAGCCCGTTCGAGGCGGGCCACCTCCCGGTTCTCCAGCCCCAGCGTCTTGACGACGAGGACGCCGTCGAACGATTCGTGGGCCACGCTCGACACCTCGCCCAGCCGGGCCTGCGTGCGGGCGGCGGGATCCTCGACCCGGCGGCTGTAGACGTGGTTCAGCAATGCGAGCGAGGGGAACAGCGCGAGTCCGACCAGCATGAGCAGGGGATCGATGAGCGCGAGGCTGACCACCGACAACCCGATGAGGACGATCACGCCGATCGACAGCGGCAAGGGCTGGAGGACGGTGATCGCCCGTTCGGCGTCGGCATCCGCGTGGGCCAGGAGGCGGCCGGTCGGGTGCGAGCCGAAGTAGCTGAGCGGCACCCGCAGGTAGGTGTCGGTGACGCGCCGGAACCAGGTGCGCTGCATGCCGCGCACGGCCTTCATGCCGTAGTAGCGGCGGAAGATCACGCCCAGCGAGCGCAGCGCAGCGACCCCGATGAGGGCGGCCGCGCCCGCGGCCACCGTCGTGCCGCTCACGCCCTCCGCGCGGAACCCCGGCACCACGACCTCGTCGGTGACCCGGCCGAGCACCCACGACCCCGCGACCGCCATCGCGCCGAACACGATCGACCCGGCGATCGACACCAGGAACGGGCGCGGGTGCGCGCGCACGCTCATCCACAGCAGCCGCAGGCCCCGTCGGGCCAGGGTCGGGGATGGGGACGGCGCCGCGGCCGCGGTCGGCGTCGGGGATTGCGCCGGCGGTGGCGCCGGTGTGGTCAGACCGGAGACAGACATTCGATCCGAGTCTGCCGGGACGGACAGGCGATCCCGCAGGCGATTCCGTGGATCCGCTGCGCATCGCGCCAGATCGGGGCGATGGGGGGAGGCGACGCATTTCGCTCGGCGGCGCGGGTCGCCGTGTGGGTCTCTGCCGTTTCGGCGACGGGCCGCCCCCGGTGTACCGTCCGGCCCATGGAGCGCCCGACCCGGTTCGAGCACAACCGCTACGTCGGCGACAAGCGTCGCCAGCTGCTGTACGACCTCGACAACACCGACGACGCCGTCGAGGCCGCGGTGAACGAGCTGATGGAGGCCGAGACGTACCTGTGCTTCGGCCCCGACACCGTGGCCGAGGCCCGCAACCGCGGGTACAAGCTCGCCCCCGCGTCCCGCCGTGCGCGGTCGGCGGCGGGCATCGACGACGACTCCGCCGACGCGGCCTGAGCCCCCGCGGGCGGCCCGGCAGCGGTGGACGAACGCATCCGATCCGGCGGGCTCTCGCTCGCCGCCCACCTCGCCCGCCCGCCCGGCCATCCGAGCGGGCCGGTACCCGCCGTCGTCCTGTGCCACGGCTACCCGTCGACCGGCACCGCGGTCACCGCGCCCGAATCGATGCCCGAGCTGGCCGACCGCATCGCCACCGAGATGGGGTGGGCGGCCCTGGCGTTCGCCTACCGCGGGTGCGGTGAGTCGGAGGGCCAGTTCTCCCTCGGCGGCTGGCTCGAGGACATCGCCCAGGCCGTCGCCTTCGTCCACGACGCGATCCGGCCGCTCGGCATCTGGCTCGCCGGCTTCGGCACCGGCGGGTCGCTCACCATCTGCGCCGCCGCGGCCGATCCGCGCATCCAGGGCGTGGCCGCCCTCGGCGCGCCCGGCGACTTCGACGACTGGGCCTCGCACCCGCGGCGCCTGCTCGAGCACGGGCGCGAGGTGGGGGTCATCACCGATCCCGCCTTTCCCCCGTCGCTCGACGCCTGGTCGCGCGACCTGCGGGCGATCCGGGCGGTGGCGTGCGTCGGGGCGTACGCTCCCCGGCCGCTGCTCGTGGTCCACGGCAGCGAGGACGAGGTCGTCCCGTCCTTCGACGCACGCGTGATCGCCGATGCGCACGGCTCGGCCGAGCTGCGCTTCATCCACGGGGCCGGCCACGCGCTGCGCCACGATCCGCGCACGGTGGCGGTGCTCCTCGGCTGGCTCGACCGCCAACGCCACGGCCTCCACCGCTGACCCACGCCGGGTTGGCCCCGTTCCGTTCCGGCGTTCGTTTCGTGCGCTTGTTGCGGGTTCGGGACGCTGGCTGGCGCCCTGTTCCGTTCCGGCGTTCGTTTCGTGCGCTTGTTGCGGGTTCGGGACGCTGGTTGGGCGGGTCGCGGCGGCGGGGCGAACGGGATGGCCTGGGGGCGTCCACGCCACCCGTCGTCTCGTCGCCCGGGGCACATGGGAGCGGGTGGCGCCCGGTGTGCTGCGCATCCATGGGAGCCCCCGCACGTGGGAATCGCGCGCCCTCGCAGCGGTGCTCGCCGCCGGCCCCGAGGCGCTCGCCTCACACATGACGGCTGCTCACATCTGGGGCCTGGAAGGATTTGGTCCGCCCGGCCGCATCGACGTCACGGTGCGGCGCCACAGCCGGCCGCGGCGGCGGCGCGGTGTGGTGGCCCATGAGACTCTCGCGTACGACCTGGCCTCCCCGGCGACGCGGGGCGGCATCCCGGTGACCGGTCCCGCTCGGACGCTCATCGACGTCGCCGCAGTGGCCGATGACGACCTGACCGCACTCCGCGCGCTCGACGAGATCCGCCGTCGGCGACTGGCCGAGTGGCCAGAGCTGTGGGAGGCGTTGCTGGTCCACACGACGCGCGGCAGGCCGGGCATCGCCCGTGCTCGCCGAGTGATCGCCCTGCGCTACGGCAAGGCGGTGCCGCACGGTGAGTTCGCACGCCTGTTCCTCCTCGTGATCGACCGGGCGGGTCTGCCCGAACCGGTGTCGGAGCATCCGGTGGTCATCGCCGGCGTGACCTGTCGCATCGACGCGGCGTACCCGACCGAGCGCATCGCCATCGAGTTGGACGGAGCCCACCACGACACCGAGGCGCAGCCCGAATCCGACGAGCGTCGTGACCGCGCCTTGGCGGGCATGGGGTGGACAATCCTTCGCTTCCGGTGGGCCGACCTCGAGGACCGTCCGGACCACGTCGTCGAGACCCTGCGGCGACCGCTGCTGACGCGTCGGCGCGCCAGGTGACGACACGGCGGGTCGGCCACGCCCATCCGGTCCGTCCGGCGTTGGGTCTCTGTGGTTGTCGGGGTCTCGGGCGCTGGTTGGGGTCGGCGGGCGGACGCCGCGGCGGCCTCGCCTCAGCCGGGGGAGTCGGCCTTGGACTTCTTCTGGGCCTTCATCATCTTCTTCCACGCGCGGACCCGCTGGAGGTTCTCGGGGGAGTCGATGTCGGCGACCGAGCGGGGTTCGCCGTCGGAGAACGGCGCCGCGGCCTCCTCCCACCCGCCCGGGCGGATGCCGAACCGCTTGGCGAGCAGGGCGGTGAAGATCTTCGACTTCTCGCCGCCGAAGCCCGGCAGGGCCCGCACCCGGCGGACGAGCTCGTGGCCGTCGTCGACCCCGGTCCACACCCCGGCCGCATCGCCGCCGTGGTGGTCGACGAGGTACTGGCACAGCTCCTGCGTGCGCTTGCCCATCGAACCCGGGAAGCGGTGGAGCGCCGGCGGGCCCTTGAAGATGGCGGTGAACGTGTCGGGGTCGGTCGCCGCGATCTCGGCGGCGTCGAGGCGTCCGCCCATCCGTTCCCGCAGCTTGAGGGGACCGGCGAACGCCCACTCCATCGGGATCTGCTGGTCGAGCAGCATGCCGATGAGGAGCGCCAGCGGATCGTCGGTGAGCAGCTGATCGGCCTCGGGGTCGCCGGTGACGGGGACGACTGCGGTCATGCCGGGCACCGTACCGCCCGCGCTGCGCACCGGTCCGGGCCGGTGCAGAGCCACTGCTCCGTGCGTGCGCGCGAGCCGGAAGCCGCGGCCGGGCTGCACGACACGGGGGAGAGGTGCGGCGGTGCGGACCGACGGCGTCCGACCGGGTACGGTCGCCGTCCGTGGCAGCGGGCCGATTCCTCCGTCGTGGATTGTTGCGCGCCGCGATGGGCGCCGTGACGGCGCGTCCCCTGGGGGCGCCCGCCTCGGTGGCCGCCGCCGCGACCGGTGGCGTGCAGGAGCACCCGAAGCTCGGCGCCGCCCTCGGCGCCGCTGCGGCCACCTGGCTCGCCTACGGGCGACGCACCGGGCGGGCGGCGGACCGGCGGCTCGCCCTGCAGGTGGCGGCCGGCGTTGCCGTCGGCGTCGGGACCCGGTTCGTGTGGCCCGTCGCGTCCAAGGAGCCGGCGGCGGTGGTGCCGCACCGGGTCTACACCGACCTCGGCCCCGGCGGCGACGGCGAAGGCATCGGCATCGTCGTGAACCCCGGTGCGGGATCGGGATCCCTCGGGTCGGCGCCCCCGCCGGCCGAGGGTCTGCGTGCGGGGCTCCCCGCCGCGGAGATCGTCGAGCTCGGCGACGGGGACGACCTGGTCGAGGCCCTGGAGCGTCTGGCGGGAGACGGCTGTCGCGCCATCGGCGTCGCCGGCGGTGACGGGTCGATCAACGCCGCGGCCGAGGTGGCGCTGGCGCACCGCCTCCCGCTGGTGGTCGTTCCCGCGGGCACGCTCAACCACCTCGCCCGCGACCTCGGCGTCGAGACGGTGCAGGACGCGGTCGAGGCGGTCCGGTCCGGCGGGGCGACCGAGATCGACGTCGGCTGGATCGCGGGGCGCCCGTTCCTCAACACCGCCAGCTTCGGCAGCTACGTCGAGCTGGTCGACGCCCGGGAGGAGCTGGAGGGGCGCATCGGCAAGTGGGCGGCCATGGCGGTCGCGCTCGCCCGGGTGCTGCGCCACGGCACGCCGGTGGAGGTGGAGCTCGACGGCGAGCATCGCTCTCTGTGGCTCGTGTTCGTCGGCAACTGCCGCTACCTGCCCGAAGGCATGGCCCCGACCTGGCGGGAGCGGTTCGACGACGGCCAGATCGACGTCCGCGTCGTCGACGCGTCCCACCCGTTCTGCCGCACCCGGCTGGTGCTGGCCGCCCTGACGGGAACCCTGCGGCGCAGCCGGGTGTTCGAGACCTGGCAGGCGACGAGCCTGCACGTCCGTTCGGACGACGGGCCGCTGCGCCTGGCCCGCGACGGCGAGACGTTCGCGGGCGAGGCCGACTTCGAGGTGGCCAAGAACGGGGCACGCCTGGCGGTGTTCACGCCCCACGACGCCGACGACGAGACCTGACGGAGCCGCCACCGGCGGTCGGGATAATCGCTTGCCGGTGGGGAACCGCCCGGCGACGATGCCGGCGTGAGCGCTGCCGTCGTGGCGGCGCCCCGAGACCGGACGGAAGGTGGTGACCGATGCCCAGCCACACGACGGTTGTGGCGTCGCGCGCCTGCGCTTCCGTCCGCCTCTCGTCCCTCCGCTGAACGGCCAGGCCTGACCAGCCCGCGGCCGGCCCCGGGCACCGGGCCGGCCGTCCGACGAGACGCACCGAGACGGGGTTCGGGTGACGCGACGCACCGTCATGTCGTCGTCGTTCTCCTGGAGGTCCACCCTTGTCGCGCGATCAGCGCAACCGTGCCCGGCGCGAGCCGGGTGCCTTCCGGTGTCGCAACTGCCGGCTCGACGTCCCGACGGACGCCCCCGGCACCGACCACCGCAACCACTGTCCCAACTGCCTGTGGAGCCGTCACGTCGACGACTCCCCGGGCGACCGGGCCGCGCTCGTCGAGTGCGGCTCGTCCATGCAGCCGATCGCCATCACCGTGCGCGGTGACGGCGAATGGGTGCTCGTCCACCGCTGTCTCGGGTGCGGCGTCGTCCACCTGAACCGCACGGCGGGCGACGACAACCCGCTCCTACTGGTGCGGATCGCGGTCGAGCCGCTGGCCCGCCCGCCGTTCCCGTTGGAGCGCCTCGGGGCGCTCTGACCCGAGCTCCGGGTGCTCTCGAGCGGCGCAGCCGGCCAGAGCTCTGGCGTCCCCTCAGGTGGCCGTGCGCGGCTGAGGGACGCCAGAGCCGCCCGGGCCGCCGCCGCCCCTCGCCGGCGCTACAGGTCGAAGGCGCGGGGGTCGGTGCGGTCGGGGTCGATGCCGTAGTGGGCGATCGCCTCGGCGACGGTCTCGGGCTTGACGTCGCCCTGCTGGGCCAGGCCCCACAGCGTGGCCACGACGACCTGGCGCATGTCGACCTCGAAGAACTCGCGGAGCCGCTCCCGCGTGTCGGAGCGCCCGAAGCCATCGGTGCCGAGGGGCACGAACGGCTGCGGGATCCACCGCGCGACCTGGTCGGGCACCGACTTCATGAAGTCGGTCACCGCCACCACCGTGCCTGCGGCGCCCTCGCCGCCCAGCAGCTCGGTGACGAGTGGCGTGCGGGGGGCCTCGGTCGGGTGCAGCCGGTTCCACCGCTCCGTGGACAGGGCCTGCTCGCGCAGGCGCTTGTAGCTGGTGGCCGACCAGAGCTCGGCGCCGACGTCCCACCGCTCGGCCAGCTCGGCCTGCGCGTCCCGGGCCGCGCCCTGTGCGGTGCCGGAGAACAGGATGGCGGCGCGGTGCGTCGGGCCCTCCGGTGCGTCGGCCCAC
Source organism: Acidimicrobiales bacterium (assembly GCA_036280455.1). Classification (GTDB taxonomy): domain Bacteria; phylum Actinomycetota; class Acidimicrobiia; order Acidimicrobiales; family VFJN01; genus ZC4RG19. Next base: position 11,402 of record DASUQS010000033.1, on the reverse strand, counting down.
TTGTAGAGGCCCTGGAGGATGCCCTCCTCCGCGCCCTCGGGGACGGGCGGCATCACGTAGTTCTCGTTGTAGAGCGTGAGGTAGTAGACGACGTCGCGCTCGTCGACGAGCATCTCGCGGATGCCGTGGCGCACGATGGTCGCCATCTCATAGGCGAAGGCCGGGTCCCACGCCTCGATCGTCGGCACGGTGGAGGCGAGCACGAGGCTGTGCCCGTCCTGGTGCTGGAGGCCCTCGCCCAGCAGCGTGGTCCGCCCGGCGGTCGCCCCGAGCATGAAGCCGCGCGCCCGCGAGTCCGCCGCGGACCAGATCAGGTCACCGACCCGCTGGAAGCCGAACATCGAATAGAAGGTGAAGAACGGCAGCATCGGGATGCCGCGGTGCGCGTAGGACGTGGCGGCGGCGATGAACGAGGCCATCGACCCGGCCTCGGTGATGCCCTCCTCGAGGACCTGACCGTCCTGCGCCTCGCTGTAGGACAGCAGCAGCTGGGCATCGACCGGCGTGTAGCGCTGGCCGTGGGCCGCGTAGATCTTGAACTCCTTGAACAGGGCGTCCATGCCGAACGTGCGGGCCTCGTCCGGGATGATCGGTACCACCCGCTGCCCGACGTTGGGGTCGCGGTGCAGGTTCCGCAGCAGGCGGGTGAAGGCCATCGTGGTCGACACCGCCTGCTTGCCGGAGCCGGCCAGCACCTCGTCGAACGGCTTGTCCTCCGGCATGGCGAGCGGCTTGCGCACCCGTACGGTCCGCTGGGGGAGGGCGCCGTCGAGCTGGCGGCGGCGGTCGAGCATGTACTGCTGCTCGACCGAGCCCTCCACGAAGTGGATGTAGGGGGGCTCCTTGTCGTCGGCGAGGTCGTCCTCGCCGATGACGTCCTCCAGGTGCAGGCGCTCGCGCAGCACCCGCAGCTGGTCCATCGTCATCTTCTTGATCTGGTGGGTGGCGTTGCGCCCCTCGACGTCGGGGCCGAGCGTCCAGCCCTTGATGGTCTTGGCCAGGATGACGGTCGGGGCGCCGTTCTGCTCGGTGGCGGCCTTGTAGGCGGCGTAGAGCTTGCGGTAGTCGTGCCCGCCGCGGGGCAGCATGCGGATCTCGTCGTCGCTGAGGTGCTCGACCATCTTGCGCAGGCGAGGGTCCGGGCCGAAGAAGTGCTCACGGGCGAACGCCCCCGACTCGGTGGCGTAGCGCTGGAAGTCGCCGTCGACGGTGGTGTTCATCTTGTTGAGCAGCACGCCGTCGCGGTCCTTGGCGAGCAGCTCGTCCCACTTCGAGCCCCACACGACCTTGATGACGTTCCACCCGGCGCCGCGGAACACGGCCTCGAGCTCCTGGATGACCTTGCCGTTGCCGCGCACCGGGCCGTCGAGTCGCTGCAGGTTGCAATTGATGACCCACGTCAGGTTGTCGAGCTGGTCGCGGGCCGGCAGCGTGAGCGCGCCGAGCGTCTCGGGCTCGTCGATCTCGCCGTCGCCGACGAAGCACCACACCCGGGTGCCGCTGGTGTCGTCGATGCGGCGGTTGTGCATGTAGCGCAGGTAGCGGGCGTGGTAGATCGAGTTGAGCGGCCCGAGGCCCATCGAGACGGTGGGGTACTCCCAGAACTCGGGCATCAGGCGCGGGTGCGGGTAGCTGGAGAGGCCGCCGCCGACCTCCTGGCGGAACTGGTCGAGGTCGCCCTCGGTGAGGCGGCCCTCGAGGAACGCCCGGGCGTAGATGCCGGGGGCGGCGTGGCCCTGGATGTAGACGGCGTCGCCCGCCAACCCGTCGGCCTTGCCCCGGAAGAAGTGGTTGAAGCCGACGTCGTAGAGCGCGGCGGAGGAGGCGAACGTCGAGAGGTGGCCGCCGATGCCGTCGGCGTGCTTGTTGGCCTTGACCACCATGACCGCGGCGTTCCAGCGGATGTAGGCACGGATGCGGCGCTCGAGGCCCTCGTCGCCGGGGAACCAGGGCTCCTCCTCCGGCGGGATGGTGTTCACGTACGGGGTCGACACCGTGGCCGGGGCGCCGACCTGCAGCTCGCGGGCGCGCACCAGCAACTTGGACATGAGGAACCGGGCGCGCGCCTTGCCGTGGGCGTCGACGACGGCATCCAGGGACTGGAGCCACTCGTCGGTCTCGGTCGGATCGGTGTCGGGAAGCTGGTGAACGAACCCGTCGATGATCATGCGCCCATGCTGGCACCGGATCGCGCGAAAGGGAACGTTGAACGGGTTGCGAGAACGGTTCACGCGTCGTGCCGCATGGTCCGCCCGGCGGGTGGCGTCGGCCAGACGTGGCGACGGGGCGCGTAGGGTGACCGGCCGTGCCTCCCGCCGAGCTCTTCCCGCCCGACGACCCGTCGCCGTCCCGCACGTCGCCGAGCACCCCACCGTCGCCCCGCACCGTCGTGTTCACCGACGGCGCCTGCCTCGGCAACCCCGGGCCCGGCGGATGGGCGTGGGCCGAGCCGGGCGGGGCGTTCGCCAGCGGGGCGGAGCGCCGGTCCACCAACCAACGCATGGAGATCACCGCCGCCTACGAGGCGGTCAAGGCCCACCCCGGCCCGCTCGAGATCGTCAGCGATTCCACCTACGTCGTGAACTGCTTCCGCGACCGCTGGTGGGAGGGGTGGATCAAGCGGGGATGGAAGAACACCGCCAAGAAGCCGGTCGCCAACCGTGACCTGTGGGAGCCCTTCGTCGAGCTGGTGCGCGAGCGGACCGACGTGACGTTCCGCTGGGTGAAGGGGCACTCGGGCGACAAGATGAACGACCTCGTCGACCAGCTCGCGGTCGAGGCCGCGCAACGCCAGAAGGGCCGCACCGGCACCGCGAGCTGACCGGCGGGTCGGCGGCGAGGCGGTAGGTTCCGGCACCGTGCAGGTCGGCGTCGACACCGGAGGGACGTTCACCGATCTGGTCACGGCCGACGGCCGGGTGGCCAAGGTGCTCTCGACCCCGGACGACCCCGGTCGGGCCATCCGCACGGCTGTCGACGCGGCTGTCGGGGAGGCGATCGGGGAGGCGGCGGAACCGGCCGCCTCGACGGTCGGGGAGACGTCGGACCCGACGCGAGACGCGGTTGGCGAGGCGACGGGGGAGGTAATCGGGGAGGCGGCGGACGCCCGAGGCGACGCGGCCCGCCTCGACATGCTGGCCCACGGGACCACGGTCGCCACCAATGCGCTGCTGGAGCGGCGCGGCGCCCGCGTCGCCCTGGTGACGACCGAAGGCCTACGCGACGTCATCGAGATCGCCCGCCAGGACCGGCCGTCGCTCTACGACCAGCTCGCCACGCGGCCCGAGCCGCTCGTGCCCCGGCACCTGCGCTACGAGGTGGACGGACGCCTCGATGCAGACGGAGCTGAGCTCACGCCGGTCGATGCCGCCGCGGTGCCGGTCGTCGCGGAGGAGGCCGCGGCCGTCGCCGTCTGCCTGCTGCACGCCGACATCCAACCGGCGCACGAGCGGGTGGTGGCCGCCGTGCTCCGGGACCGGGGCCACGACGTCACGTGCTCCCACGACGTGTCGCCCGAGATGCGCGAGGTCGAGCGCACCATCACCACGGTCATCAACGCCTCGCTCCGGCCCCGCTGTCGCGACTACCTCCGCGGCATCGATGACCTCGCCGACGAGGTGCTGGTCATGACATCCGCCGGGGGGCTCGTCCCGGCCGGCGAGGCCGCCGAGCTGCCCGCGGCACTGCTGCTGTCGGGACCCGCCGGCGGGGTGCGCGCCGGCGCGGCCGCGGCGGCCGCCAACGGGTACGGCGGGGCGATCACCTTCGACATGGGCGGGACGTCGACCGACGTGTGCCTGATCCTCGACGGCGCGCCGGCGCCCGCCGCCCAGCGCGAGGTCGGCGGCTTCACGGTGCGGTTCCCGTCGCTCGACGTGCACACGATCGGCGCCGGGGGAGGCTCGATCGCCCGCATCGATCCCGGCGGCGCCCTCGTGGTGGGGCCGCAGAGCGCCGGGGCCGACCCGGGGCCCGCGTGCTACGGACGGGGAGGCGAGCAGCCGACCGTCACCGACGCCAACCTGGTGGCGGGGCGCATCCCCGCTGCGGCCGCGTTCGGGGGCCTCCGCCTCGACCGGGACGCGGCCGCGGCCGCGCTCGCCCGGGCCGGCGTGTCGGCGGAGGGCGTCCTCGCCGTCGTCGACGCCAACATGGAACGGGCCCTGCGATCGGTGTCCGTCGAGCGGGGCGTCGACCCGCGGGAACTGGCGCTGGTGGCCTTCGGCGGAGCGGGGCCGCTGCACGCCTGCGCGCTGGCCGAGGCGCTGGACATGCCGGCGGTCGTGGTGCCGGCGCGGGCCGGCGTGCTGTCGGCCGTGGGCCTGCTCACCGCCCCGCGGCGCCGCGACCTCGTGCGCTCATGGGCCGATCCGACAGACCACACCGGGTTGGCGGAGGCGCTGCGCGCCCTCGCCGATCGGGCGCGGGCGCTGGTCGCCCCCGAGCCAGATCCCGGCGTCGCCCGACCGGATACCGAGCCAGATCCCGACGTCGCCCGGCCGGATACCGGTCTCGATCCCGTCGTCCGGCCCGCCGCCGATCCCCAGGTCGCCTTCCCCGCGGCGGCCGTCGGCGCGGACGCCGGTTCCGGGGTGACGGTCACGACCGCGCTCGACTGCCGCTACCGGGGGCAGAGCCACGAGCTGACCGTGCCGTCGATCGCCGCCTTCCACGACGAGCACCGGCGCCGCAACGGCTACGCCCGCCCCGACGACCCGGTCGAGGTGGTGGCCATCCGAGCGACGGCGAGCCGCCCGCCGGCGGTCGACGCCCAGGCCCTCCCGACCCCGTCCCGCCTGGACGGGCGGCAGGTGGTGGGCCCGGCGGTGGTGGCCGAGGCGGATTGCACGATCTGGGTGGCCGACGGCTGGACGGCGTCGGAGGGGGCCGCCGGCGCCATCGTCGTCCGGCGGACGGGGGAGGGACGTTGACCCTCGATCCGGCCGGCCTGCAGATCCTGATCTCGCGCCTCACCGGCATCGCCGAGGAGATGGGGGCGGTCCTGCGGCGGGCCGCCTTCAGCCCCAACATCAAGGAGCGCGCGGACTGCTCGGCCGCCCTGTTCACGCCCGCCGGCGAGATGCTCGTGCAGGCCGAGCACATCCCGGTGCACCTGGGGTCGATGCCGGCGAGCGTGCGGGCGGCGATCGACGCCTTCGGCGACCGGTTGGGCCCCGGCGACCAGGTGGTGGTGAACGATCCGTTCGCCGGCGGCACGCACCTCAACGACATCACCGTCGTGATGCCGTGCGTGGTCGACGGCCGCCTGGTCGGGTGGGCGGCCAACCGGGCGCACCACGCGGACGTGGGCGGCGCGGCGCCGGGGTCGATCCCCGCGGATGCCACGGAGATCCACCAGGAGGGTCTGCGCATCCCGCCGACCCTGCTCGACGACGGCCTGCGCCGCCTGCTGCTGGCGAACTCCCGCACGCCGGACGAGCGCGTCGGCGATCTCGCCGCCCAGGAGGGCGCCAACGTGGTCGGCGTGGAGCGGCTGGCGGCGCTGGCGGGTGCGCCGTTCGCGGAGGTGGTCGACTACGGCGAGCGCCGGATGCGGGCCGCTCTGGCCGCCCTGCCCGACGGCACCTGGCGGTGCGACGACGTGATCGACTCGACCGGGTCGGCCGCGGACCAGCAGCGGCCCGTGGGCATCACGGTGGCGGTGACCATCGCGGGCGACGAGGCGACGGTCGACTTCACCGGCTCCGGCGACCAGACGCGGGGCAACGTCAATGCGGTGGAGGCCGTCACGGTCTCGGCGGTGTCGTACACGCTGCGGTCCGCCGTCGACCCGACGTTGCCGGCCAACGGCGGCGCCATGCGCCCGGTGCGGGTGGTCGTCCCGCCCGGCTCGATCGTGGCGGCGCGGCCGCCGGCGGCCGTGGGGGCGGGCAACGTGGAGGTGAGCCAGCGGGTGGCCGACGTGTGCCTCGGCGCGCTCGCGGAGCCGTGCGCGTCCCGGGTGCCCGCCGCAGGCCAGGGCACGATGAACAACCTGCTCATCGGCGGGTCTGGAGGCGGCGGCGTTGCGGCGGCTGCAGGTGCTGCGGGCGCTGCCAGCCGATCGTGGGTGTACTACGAGACGGTGGGCGGCGGCCAGGGTGGCCGCCCCGGCCGGCCTCCGTCGCCCGGCCAGTCGGCGATCCACACCGGCATGACCAACACGAAGAACACGCCGATCGAGGCGCTGGAGCGGACCTTCCCGCTGCGGGTGCTGCGGTATCGGATCCGTGAGGGCAGCGGCGGCGCCGGGCTGGCCCGCGGCGGCGACGGCATCGAGCGCGACGTCGAGGTGCTGACCGACGTGACCGTGTCGCTGATCACCGAGCGTCGGGGGTCCCGGCCACCGGGGCTCTGGGGCGGCCATCCAGGGGCTGCGGGCGAGAACTGGCTCCTCCCCGGCGGCGACGAGTCGAGGGCCGAGCGCCTGCCCGACAAGTGCACGATCCGCCTGGCCTCCGGCGACGTCCTGCGGATGCTGACGCCCGGCGGAGGCGGCTGGGGCGAGCCGGCCCGCCCGCTCTGACGAGGCGCCCGTCGGGCGGACCCGACCGATTCGGTCAGGCGGCGACGGCGAGCTCGGTCATCGCCACATGCGACACCATCGAGGACGTCGCGCCGGTGTCCCCGGCGGCGATGCCGACCACGATGGCGACGGCGAGCAGCCAGCGCCGCTTGCGGTCGTCGACGCCGACGTCTCGGAGCCGGTTGAGGCGGCGGGCGCGGAGGCTCATGAGGGCGCGGCGGGCGGCGAGCATGGCGTCGTGGCGGAGGCCGGGGGTGGCGAGGGCGAGGGAGCGTGTGCGGTGGGTGCTGTTGGCCCACTTGTACTTGTAGGGGAAGTCGCCGGCCCGCAGGTCGACCTCGCGCGCGCCGCTCCGGTGGGCGTGGTCGAGCAGGTGGTAGAGCTCGGCGTGCCCCGGGCCGAACCGCGCGAGGTCGGGGTCGAGGGCGGCGTTGTCGCTGATCTGCCGGTCGCCGACCTCGAGGACGGTCGACACGGCGACGGGGGTGGTGCCGGCGGTGAGGGTGGCGATGCGGGCGAAGCCGGTGGTGGTGAGGTTGTGGAGGGTGTCGCGGGTGAAGGCGTCCATGTGGGGGGTGCGGAACACGGGTGGGCCGTCGTGGGGTCCCCAGCGGCGCTGCAGCATGTCGCGCATGGTGTCGAGGGCGCGGGTGTGGTCGGGGTCGTCGGGTTGGTAGGTGATGTCGCCGTGGGTTTCGGCGAGGCGGCGGAGGCGGCGGGGGATGCTGTGCTTCTTGGCGAGGTGTTTGAGGTGGGTGGTGGGGTCCTCGAGGTGGTCGAGGCGGATGACGGCGGCGTCGGCGATCTGGCCCATGGGGGTCTGCGCGATGTCGTCGCGGGTCTCGATGGTGGCGAGGGTGGGGCCGTCGTCGCGGAGGCGGCGGAGGTTGATGATGGTGTTGTTGTGGTTGACGAGGGTGGCGAGGTGGTCGGTGATGGCGTGGGCGACGGGGGTGGGGTCGGGGCCGAGGAGGGGGTCGCCGTAGTCGCCGTGTTCGGCGCCGGCGGAGACGAGGAGGGTGATGGCGGCGGGTGGGTGGCCGATGCGGGTGCGGGCGAAGGGGGCGAGGCCGACGAGTTGGTCGTGGTGCCAGACGGTGACGGCGTAGATGCCGCCGGGGCGTTCGAAGTGGCGGTACCAGGTGAGGATGTAGGCGGGGGACGCGTAGGCGGTGGCGAGGGGGGAGGTGTGGACCAGGGTGGTCCACTGGTCGCTCAGCGCTTCGAGATCGGCCAGCTCGGTGACCACCTCCACCCGCAACCGGCCACCGTCGGTGATCTCGTGGCGGGGCGCCCGGGTGCCGAGCCGCTCCGCAGAGCGCGGCCGGGGCGGCGCGTCCCCACGCCCTTGGGTCGCTTCAGATGCGCCCATTGGCCATCCTCTCGCCGGCCGCGACGCGCGTCGCGATCCCGCCGTCCGCCGCTGTGCCACTGTCCTCGATCGGGATGACCCTAGGCCGACCGACCGGGCGGCTACAACGCCGCCGCGCGCCGTGACGCTCCGTGTCGGAACGTGCGAGATCGCCCACGGATGACGGTGATACGGCGGCCAGGAACGCACCACGGCGATACGGATGACGGCGGCGACACGCGCCCGGTCACCGCGTGTGACCGCTCGGCGACAGCCCCGGGCCGTGCTACCGGTCGAGGCCGGGGTGGCGGCGGGCGAGGAGGGGGACGAGCACGCGGCGGGGGGCGAGCCGGGCGCCGATCGCCGCAGCCCGGTTGGCCGTTCCCGGGATGACGACCGGGCGTCCCCGGTCGAGGCCCTCCACGCCCGCGGCGGCCACCGCTTCCACCGAGACCCACATGAACGAGGGCAGCGCGGCCTTGGCCTCGTCGCCGTCGAACCCGGCGGCCTCGGCGAACTCGGTCTCGACCGGGCCGGGGCAGAGCGCGGTGACCGACACGCCGGTGCCCGACAGCTCGGCACGGACAGCCTGGCTGTAGGACACGACGAAGGCCTTGCTGGCGGCGTACCCGGCCTGGCCAGGCATCGGTTGGAAGGCGGCCGTGGACGCGACGTTGAGGATCGCCCCGGCCTCGCGCCCGACCATCCCCGGCAGGAACAGGCTGCACAGGTGGGCCAGGGCCTCGACGTTCGTGCGGATCATCGTCAGCTCGGCGGCCGGGTCGTTGGTGTGCACGGCGCCGACGGTGCTGAGCCCCGCGGCGTTCACGAGCACGTGGGCGACGAGCCCGCGCTCGGCCACGGCACCGGCGAGGCCCTCCCGGGCGCTCTGGTCGGTGAGATCGGCGGTGACGACCTCGGCCTGCACGCCGTGGCTGTCGCCCAGCTCGCCGGCGAGGGCGCGCAGGCGCTCCTCCCGCCGGGCGACCAGGGTGACGCCGTGTCCGCGCTCGGCCAGCAGGCGTGCGATCTCGCGGCCGATCCCGGACGACGCGCCGGTGACCACGGCGGTGCGGTTGGCCGCCGGTGCGGGTATCCCCATGCGGGCGAGGTTACGGGGCCGAGGTCGTGCTCTGCTGTCGCCCCGGCGTCGCGTGTGCGGTCGGGTTGTCGCCCGGCGTCGCGCGTCCGGTCGGGCTGTCGCCTGGCGTCGCGCGTCCGATCGGGTTGTCGCCCGGTGTCGCTTGTCCGGTCGGGTTGTCGCCCGGCCTCGCGTGCCCGGTCAGATGGCGATGAGGACCGCGGCGGCTCCGGCGACGCCGAGCCCGGCCCGCTGGAGCGGGGAGAGGTGTTCGCCCAGCACGTAGCGGGCCAGCAGCACCGTGCCGGCGGGGTAGAGGGCGGTCAGCACCGAGACGACCGACAGGAGGCCGTGCTGGAGCGCGAGCATGTAGAGGACGTTGGCGCCGGCGTCGAGCACGCCGCAGCCGATCGCGGCCACCGCCGCGCCCCGCGGGAGTGCCGCGGAGGTGAGCTTCGCCGCGCCGAGGCCGGCGAACAGGGTCACCGACGCAACCCGGGCGCCGACCAGCGGCCAGATGCCGACTCCGTCGCTGGCACCGGCGCGGTCGATCGCCACGAAGAAGAGGCCGAACGCCAGGCCGGCCGCCACGGCGAGCCCGAGCGCCTGCCAGCGGTGGGTGGACCGGGGCAGGTGCGGCGCCTCGCGGGAGATGAGCACGACGGCGCCGAGCGCCAGAGCGATGCCCGCCAGCGCGGCGCCGGACGGCCGCTCGCCCGATCCGACGCCGACCACGACGGGCACGGCGGCGGACAACAGGGCGGCGATCGGCGCGACCACGCTCATGGTGCCGACGGCGAGCCCCCGGTAGAAGAGGGCCACGCCGGCCCCGCCGAGCAGGCCGGCGAGGCCGCCGACGGCGAGGGCCTGTGTCGTGACGTCGCCGCCCACCAGCGGGGCGACGCTGACCAGCATGGTCAGCCCGATGATGTGGGACCACAGCACGACGGCGGTGGGCGGGACGCGGCGCGCGGCCACGCCGCCGAGGAAGTCGCCGACGCCGTAGGCGACGGCTGCGCTGAGAGCGAAGAGTGCGGCCAATGCGGGCTCCGAGGAAGTTCGTCGTGGCGTCGGAACGGCTCGCACGGTCGGATCACCACAACGACCGGCTCGTGCACTCTAGTGCACCGGTCACTGTATTGGTCCAGCCGGTCGATACGATCTCGCCATGCCATCACCGGAATCCGTCGCCGCGGCCGTGGCCCGCAACACCCGCCGCCTCCGCACGGCGCGGGGGTGGAGCCTCGACCAGCTCTCCACCCGCAGCGGGGTCAGCAAGGGCATGCTCGTCCACCTCGAGCAGGCCCGGACGAACCCGAGCCTGGGCACCCTCTGCAAGGTCGCCGAGACGCTCGGCGTGTCGCTCGCCGCCCTCGTCGAGCTGCACGAGGCGCCCGTCGTGCGGGTCGTGCAGCCCCACGAGGTCGTGCGGCTGTGGCACAGCGACGCCGGCAGCTTCGGCGACCTCCTCGTGGGATCGGACGAGCGGGACCACATGGAGCTGTGGCACTGGACGCTGGCCGCCGGCGACGCCCACGGCGCCGAGGCCCACGCCACCGGGACCCGCGAGATGGTCCACGTCGTGTCGGGCACCCTGACCGTCGAGGTCGACGGGGTGCCGCACGCGGTGCCGGCGGGCGGCGCGGCCATGTTCCACGCCGACCGCCCCCACGCCTACCGCAACGAGGGCCGCGGGGCGGTCAGCCTCGTCATGGTCGTCCTCCAGCCCGATGCGGACCTCGACGAGTGGACCGCGGCCGTCGGCGACGCGATCTCGACGGATTGACGCGGCGTCGCGGCCCGCCCGCCGGATCGCACGGGCATCGGTTCGCCTGCTTGACCGGCGAGTCAATACAGTCCGGGCATGGACCTCAACGGGATCTCAGCCATCGTCACCGGAGGGGCGTCCGGCCTGGGCGCCGGCACCGCCAGGGCGCTCGCCGCTCGCGGCGCCAAGGTCGTCATCGCCGACCTCGACCGCCAGCAGGAGAAGGGCGAGGCCCTCGCCAAGGAGCTCGGCGGGTTCTTCGCTCCGACCGACGTCACCGACACCGATCAGGTCATCGCCGCGATCGAGGCCGCAAAGGAGATGGGTCCGCTGCGCGGGCTCGTCACCGCGGCCGGCTTCGGCTGGGCCACCCGCACCATCGGCAAGGACGGCCAGTACGCCTCGGCGCACGACCTCGGCATGTTCCAGAAGGTCATCGAGGTCAACCTCGTCGGCACGTTCAACTGCGTCCGCCTCGCCGCCACGGCGATGTCGCAGAACGAGCCCCTCGCCGACGGCGAGCGCGGTGCCATCGTCACCGTCGCCTCGGTCGCCGCGTTCGACGGCCAGATCGGCCAGGCCAGCTACTCCGCCTCCAAGGGCGGTGTCGTCGGCATCACCCTGCCGATCGCCCGCGACCTCTCGGCCGTCGGCGTGCGCGTCAACTGCATCGCCC
>DASUQS010000032.1:0-2181 GCA_036280455.1 Acidimicrobiales bacterium | reverse complement strand
CACGAGCCCGGACATCAGCTCGGTCTGTTGCAGCGTGACCGCGTCTGTGGCCCGGGTCAGGCCGGTGTACGACCGGGCGGTGTCCCGCAGGCCCGGGTCGTCGATGGCGTCGATGCTGGTGGCGACGGTGGCGAAGAGCTGCTCGACGATGGCCGTGTACCGGTCAAGCGCCTCCGAGGAGACGATGCCGTCGCCGTCGCCGTCTCCATCCCCGTCCCCGGCTCCGTCGACGGCGGTTCGGAGGCTGTCGAGCTCGGCTCGCAGGTCGGTGGTGGCGCCGCCGGAGAGGGCCGCGTCGAGGGTGTCGAGCGCGACGTCCGTCTGGCCTCGCTGGAAGCGCAGCTCGGTGACGTGTCCAGGGTTCGCGACCCGACCTGTCGCCTGTCCGCCGAGCACGGCGACCGAGAGGCCGCGCTCTCGGGCGACGTCGAGCGCGGCGGCGGTCGAGGCGACGGCGACCTCCGCGCGACGGGCGGCGTCGCGGCTCCGCTCGGCTGCGTCGGCCGACCAGCGGACACCGAGTGCGGCGAGCACGGCGAGGGCGACCATCGGCAGCGCGACGAGCGCGATGAGCTTGGTGCGAATCGATCTGGAGCGGCGCATGGTTCCCAGCTGCGGGCCGACGGTGGGCACAGACCCGCGTCTCCAGAGATTTCGTCACGACCATCGGAGGATCAAGCCCCGCTCCTGGGCTCGCGGGGACTTTCGCCCGTGCTCAACGCGGCCGTCACCGGGGATTACCGGATCGTTCGCCCACCCGTCACCTGCTGTGGCGGGCGACACGGTCTCGCTGGACGGCGGCGGCGCTCGTCTCCCATTGGGAGTGACCCGACGGGGGCGGGTCTCCCCTCCCGCCCCCGTCGGTGATCATGGCAACCGCTGCGACCAGAGCAGTGACAGCGATGCTGCCACGGCGAGGAGGGCGATGCCGCTGCCGACGAACCAGCCGCTGATGTCCTTGTCGATCTCCTCATAGCCAACCACGCTGCCGATGTCGGCGTACACCTCGGCCAACTCGTCGAGGGAATCGGCCTCGAACGTCGTGCCTCCCGTGGCGGCCGCGATGTCGGCCAGCGGCTCGGGAGCGACGGGCACCGGCTGGGGCTCGCCCGCTTCGCCCTCGATCTCGCCGTCGGGGGTGCCGAAGGCGATCGTGTCGACGGGGACGCCGGCTGCGGCTGCCGCCTCGGACGCCTCGGAGTTCTGCCGCCCGACGGTGGTCTCACCGTCGGACATCACGACGATGCGAGCGGGAGCGGGCTGCTCGTCGTCGCCTGCGGGTGCGGCGGCCACGGCGTCGAGTGCGGTGAAGATGGCGTCGCCGATCGCCGTGCCCTCGCCCAGCTCCAGGGCGTCGATGGCGGCGAGGAGGGCATCGCGGTCCTGGCTCGGCGGCGCCGCGATCGACGTCGACCCGTTGAAGGTGACGAGCCCGACGTTGAGCTCGGGGGGCAGGTCGGCGACGAACGTGCGGGCGGCCTCTCGGGCCACCTCCAGCCGGGAGGGGGAGACGTCGTCGGCCTCCATCGACAGGGACGTGTCGATCGCCAGCACGACCGTGGCCCGGTCCTCTCCGACGCGGCTCGCCCGGACGGGCTCGGCGAAGCCGAGGACCAGAAGGGCCAGCGCCAGCAGGAACAAGACCGCGGGCGCGTGCCGCCGCCAGCCGGGCTCGCGGGGTGCGACGACGTCGAGCAGCTCGACGTTGGTGAAGCGCACCACGTGGCGGCGGCGCTGGGACGACACGGCCACCCAGACGCCCGCGAGCGCGCCGACCCCGACGAGCAGGAGCAGCCGCCATTCGACGAGGAACCTCATGACCGTCCTCCGCGGGCCCCGGCCATCTGCCGGCGCAGGTAGGACAGGCGTCGGGGGCGTTGCGCGAGCCAGGTGACCAGGTCGGCGGTGGCGTCGCGGTCGGTCCGCAGCACGAGGTGGTCCGTGGCGCGCTCGCGCAGGGCCATGGCGGCGGCTCGTCGCTGGGCCCGGGTCGCCTCGGCGTAGCGGTGGCGGAGTCCGGCGTCGCTGGTGCGGATCTCGCGCTGCTCGCCGGTCTCGGTGTCGGCGACGACGAGCGTCCCGACATCGGGCAGGTCGAGCTCGCGTGGGTCGAGCACCTCGACCGCCACCGTCTCGTGCCGGGCGACCACGTTGCGCAGGGCCGGGACCCAGGTCCCCGAC
>DASUQS010000031.1:0-4159 GCA_036280455.1 Acidimicrobiales bacterium | reverse complement strand
GCCGCGCCCGCGCTCGAGGTGCGCACCGCCCCGCCCGACCGGGTGGCCGCGTGAGCGCCCGGGCCGGCAACGGCCGCCGGTGGTGGCTGCTGGCCGCAGTGGTGGCGCTCGCCCTGGCGGCGGTCGTCAGCTTCTACGCCTCGGGCGATCCGGACGGCCTGGAGCGGGTGTCGGAGGACGAGGGCTTCGCCGACGCCGCCACCGACCACGACCTCGCGGACGGCCCGCTGGCGGACTACGAGGTGGAAGGCGTCGACGACGACCGGCTGTCGGTCGGCGTGGCGGGCGTCGTCGGCGTGGTCGTCACGCTGGCGGTGGGTGCCGGCGTGTTCCGGCTCGTGCGCCGCCCAGACGACGGCGACGGCAACGACGGCGACGGCGACGGCAACGACGGCGTCGGCAATCGCGGCAGCGGCGACGTCGGCCGCGGGCCCGATCCCGCCGACGACCGCCCGACAGCCGACGTCGAGGGCTGACCCGCCGTGGGTGCCGGCCACCTCGCTCCCCTGTCGGTGCCCGGCCCCAGCCCGGTGCACGCCGCCGCCCCGCACGTGAAGGTCGTGGCGACGCTGCTGTTCGTCGTCGCCGTGGTGTGCACCCCGCGCCAGCAGGTGTGGGCGTTCGCCGTCCACGCCGCGCTGCTCGCCGCCGTGGCCGTGCTCGCCCGGGTGCCGGCGCGTGCCCTCCTCCCCCGCCTGGTCGTCGAGGTGCCGTTCCTCGCCTTCGCCCTGTTCCTGCCGTTCGTCGCCCGGGGCGAGAGGGTCGAGGCGCTGGGTCTCGTCAGCGTGTCGGTCGACGGCTCGTGGGCGGCGTGGAACATCCTGGCCAAGGGGGTGCTCGGCCTCACCGCCAGCCTGCTGCTCGTGGCCACGACCCCCGCCGACGACCTGCTGCGCGGCCTCGAGAAGCTGGGCGTGCCGTCCGTGGTCACCGCCATCGCGGGGTCGATGCTGCGCTACCTGGGCGTCATCGGGGGCCAGATGCGCCGCATGCAGGTCGCCCGCATCAGCCGCGGTCACGACCCGCGGTGGATCTGGCAGGCGCGGGCCGTCGCCTCCACGGTCGGGGCGCTCTTCGTCCGCTCGTACGAGCGCGGCGAGCGCGTGCACCTGGCGATGGTGTCGCGGGGCTACACGGGCAGCATGCCGGTGCTGCGCCCGCTGCCGCCGGCCACGGCCGCGGGCTGGGCGGCGGCGCTGTCCCTCCCCGTCGTCGCCGCGCTCACGACGGCGGGTGCCGCGGGATGGCTGCCGTGACCGCGCCCACACCACCGTCGACGACACCGCCGTCGACGTCGACACCGGCGCTGCGCCTCGATGGCGTGGCGTACGCCTACCCGGGCGGGCGCCAGGTGCTCTACGGGGTCGACCTCGAGGTGGCCGCGGGCGAGCGCGTCGCCGTGCTCGGGCCCAACGGCGCCGGCAAGACCACGCTCATGCTGCACCTCAACGGGGTGCTGCGGCCGGGGGCAGGCACGGTCGAGGTCGCCGGGCTGCCGGTCGTCGAGGCCAACCTGCGGGAGATCCGACGCCGGGTCGGCATCGTGTTCCAGGACCCGGACGACCAGCTGTTCATGTCGACCGTGCGCGACGACGTGGCCTTCGGCCCCGCCAACCTCGGCCTGACCGGCGACGCGCTCGCCGCCCGCGTCGAGCGGTCCCTCGACGCCGTGGGCATGGCGCACCTCGCCGACGGCCCGCCCCACCACCTGAGCGGCGGCGAGGCGCGTCGCGTCGCCCTCGCCACCGTGCTCGCGATGCAGCCGGACGTCCTCGTGCTCGACGAGCCGTCGTCGCACCTCGACCCGCTCGCCCGCAGCGAGCTGGCCGCCGTGCTCCAGGGCCTCGACACGACGCTGGTGGTGGTCACCCACGACCTGCCGTACGCGCTGCAGCTGTGCCCGCGTTCCGTGTTGCTCGACGGCGGTGTCGTCGTCGCCGACGGCCCCACGGCTGACCTGCTCGCCGACACCGATCTGCTGCGGGCGCACCGCCTGGAGCTGCCCTACGGCTTCGACCCGCGCTCGCTCAGTCGGCGGACTGCATCGACTCCAGCATCGCCTTCATCTGCTGGTGGACCGCGTTGACGGCCTGGAGGGGCCGGATCATCACGCGGAACTCGACGATGCGTCCTTCGTCGTTGCAGCGGATGATGTCGACGCCGTTGACGTACTTGCCCGCGACCGTGGTCTCGAACTCGAGCACCGCCGTGTCGCCCGCCAGGACCTTCTTCGTGTAGCGGAACTTGCCGGAGTCCGATCCCGACCCGGACCCGGAGTCCGAGCCCGTGTCCGACCCGGAGCCCTCACCGGGCTCACCCGGCAGCGCCTGACCGGCGGCCTGCAGGTAGAGCTTCGTGATCGCCTTGCCCTCCTGGGGCGTGTAGACGACGGGCGAGTAGAAGACGACGTCGTCGTCCAGCAGCTCGTCGAGGCCGCCGGGCAGCTCGCCCCGCATGTGGCTGTGCCACCGCTCGATCACCTGGTCGATCATCTGTCCTTCTCCTTGTCAGATCTGGGCGTCGAGGAAGCTCAGCGCGGCGTCGATGAAGGTGAACTCCTTCGGCGTGGCGAAGTGGTCGACGTTGCGGAGGGGCCTGAACGTGGCGTCGGGCAGGGCCTCGACCAGCGGATCGGCGGGGCCGGCGAAGTCGCGGTCACCGAGCACGACCAGCACGGGGCACGTCACCTTGCCCAGGATGGCCGCGTCGAGCGGCGGGCGCGGCTGGCGCATGCAGGCGGCCAGCGCGGCGCGGTCGACGCCCGGCTGGGCGGCGAGGCCCGCGAAGTACTGCACGACCGGGTTCGACGGGTCGCCGGTGCCCTCGACCGCGGCGACGATGGCGCCTGACCCGTCGCTGCGGAACAGGTTGGCCCCCACGCCCGCCACGACGATGCGGGAGAACCGGCCGGGGTCCTCCGCGGCCAGCGTCAGGATCATGCGGGCGCCGAGCGAGAAGCCGATGGCGTCGACGGGCCGGTCGGGCAGGTGCGCCGCCAGGTGCGCCTCCATGCCCGCGTAGGCCTCGGGATCGTGCGGCTTGTCGGCCTCGCCGTGGCCGAGGAGGTCGGGTGCGATCACCTGACGGCCGGCGTCGCCCAGCAGGTCGATCCACCCGTTGTCGCCCCACGTGCGGGCCGCGGAGGTGGCGAAGCCGTGGACCAGCAGGACCGGTTCGTCGCGCATGGCCGCCGTTTCTACCGGACATCCGCCGCCGGGACGCAGTCGGCGGCCCCGACATAGGAACCGTCCGCAGCGGGTACGCACGGAACGTGGAGAGCAGCGCTGACACCGTGCCGACACCGGCCGACGGGGGGTCAGGATCCGGGGGGACGTACGTGGTCGAGCTGACCGACCAGGACGCCACCGATCCGGCCCGGGTGGGCGGCAAGGCCGCGGCGTTGGCCCGGGCGGCCGTCGGTGGGCTCCGCACGCTGCCGGGCGTGGTGCTCACCACCGGGTGGGCGGACGCCGCCGGTGCGGACCCCGGCGGCCATCCTGCGCTGCGCGATGCGTACGCCCGGGCCGGCGGCGACGACCGGTCCCTCGTCGTCCGCAGCTCGTCGACGGCGGAGGACACAACGGGCTCGTCGATGGCCGGCCAGTTCGAGTCGGTCGTCGACGTGCGGGGCTGGGACCGCTTCGTCGACGCGGTCCGGACCGTCCTCGACTCGCGGGACACCGCGGGCGGCGACGCCGGCCGCCAGCCGATCGCCGTGCTCGTCCAGCCGCTGCTCGACGCGGAGCTCGGCGGCGTGCTGTTCGGCGTCGACCCGGTGACGGGCCGCTCGGACCGCCGCGTGGTCACCGCCACGACGGGCGGGCCGGCGCCGCTGGTGAGCGGCGAGGTCGCCGGGTCGCGCTACGTGCTCGACAGCGGTGGCGCGGTCGTGGAGCGCGACCCCGGGGACGGGCCGACCGTCGCCAAGGCCAGGTTGGCCGAGCTGGCTGCGCTGGCCGACGACGTGGCGACCACGTTCGGCGGGCCGCAGGACGTCGAGTGGGCGGTCGACGGCGAGGGCACGCTGTGGCTCCTCCAGTCGAGGCCGGTCACCACCGAGGAACGCGGCGTGCCGTCGGGCCCGGTCTTCGGGCCGGGGCCGGTGGCGGAGACGTTCCCGGAGCCGCTGACCGAGCTCGAGTGCGACCTGTGGGTGCCC
>DASUQS010000030.1:0-15768 GCA_036280455.1 Acidimicrobiales bacterium | reverse complement strand
ACGGATCGCTCGGACGGGGCGTCTGGCAGCTCTACCGGGCGCGCGGGTTCGCCTTTCCCGGGTCGGTCGGATCGGCCCCGCCGCTGCTGGCGCAGCACGACTGGGTGCACGTCCTCGCCGACTACGGGACCACGGTCGAGTCCGAGCTCGAGGTGTTCGCGCTGATCGCCCGCGCCAACGACGACATGCGGGCGTTCTCCCTGCTGGCCATGGTCGTGTCGCTGTTCGAGACCGGTTACCTGCGCACCGGCGCGGGCCTGTTCGAGTACGACATGGGCCACTTCACGGGCACGTCGACGGGCCGGGACATGGCCACGCGTGTGGCCGACGCGATGCGGCGCGGTGCGTGGTGCCGCAACACGCTCGCGGACGAGGACAGCATCGACTTCCTGCGGATCGACTGGTTCGCGCTGGCACCCCTGCCGGTCGAGGAGGTCCGGGCGCGCTTCAGCCTCCGCGAGAAGTCGCCTGCCGCGCTGCGCGCCGGCTCGGTCGGGCCGTGGGAGGACGGGGGCATCAGCCCGTTCCAGCTGGCCTCCGGACGGGCGGCGGCCGAGCGCGACGAGCGCCCGTACGACTCCTACGGCGCCGGCATCGCGGTCTGACGAGCCGGAGCAGCGTCCTGCCGCCTTCCGCCCGGTCGCCCAGTCGCCCGGCGGTCTGACCGGCCCGATCAGGGTCCCGCGCCCGCCTGCCGGGATCTGACCAGCGGCACCGGCGTGTGTCCCAGCTCAGTCGCGTCTCCGCCAGTCCTCGAAGTCGTCGCAGGCCTCGCCGTCGCGGTCGCTGTCGAGGTGCTCGCCATAGCCCGGCTGCCCGGCGAAGAGCGGGAGCGCACCCGCCGACCTCGCCGACTGGCAGTTGCCGTAGTTGACCGGCTCGGTCGTCGCCGTCGTCGGCGGGACGGTGGTGGGGGCCTCCGTAGGCGGCGGCACCACCGGCGCAGCGGTCGTCGTCGTGGTCGGCGGCACGGTCGTCGTCGTGGTGGGTGCGGTGGTGGTGGTCGGGGGCAGGGTGGTCGTGGTGGCGATCGTGGTGGTGGTCTCCACCGTCGTCGACGGTCGCGGGCGTGTGCCCGCCGTGGTCTGGTCGGGGCCGCCGTCCTGGCGAAGCCCCATCGCCACGCCGACGATCACGAGCAGGATCAGGCTGGCGGCGGCGATGTCGGCGATGACCCGCACCCGCATCGGGGCGGAGCGATAGCGCCATGCGGCCTCCGCCGCCAGCCCCCGGACCGAGCCGGCCAGACCGCGGCGGTCGCCGTCGTCGGGCCCGTCGTAGGCGTCGTCGTACGCGTGCCGCTGGTCGTACGCATGCCGCTGGTCGTACCCCGGCTGCCCCTCCGGAGAGCCGTGGCCGCGGGCGGAGTCGTCGTAGGCGTGGACGGGAGTGCGCTCGCCCAGGTCCGGCCGGTCGAGCCAGGACCCGAACCCGGCGGGGACGCCCGGTGCCCCCGGCCCGTGCACCGGGCCCTCGGTCCTCGTCGGAGGAGGTGTGCCCGGGGCGAATCCGTGGGGGGCCGGGCGTGGGCCGTGTCCACCGGCGGCGCCGGGGCTGCGGTCGGAGGGCGCGGGTGCGGGTGCGGGTGCGGGGACGATCGGCATCTGGCCGGTGTCAGCCTCCGCCGCGGTCCATGCCGGGCCAGACCGCCCCGGGGCCGGCATCGGTGGCGTGCGGACGGCCGTGCCGTTCCTCCCCTCGGGCGCGTGGGACCCGTAGCCCAGGTCGTACCGGCCGGCCGGCGGGGAGGGCGGCAGGTGCCGGGGCGCGTGATCACCTGTGTCGTCGCCATCGCCTCGGTGCTGGCCCGGCCAGGTCGGGTCACCCATCGTCGCTCGTGCCCCAGTTGCCCACGGTGGTGCGCCGACCGCAACCACGCCCTGCTGTTCGCCGGCGCCCAGCGTATCCGCACGGGGGCGACGCAGCCGAGGCGGCCACGCGAGGTCATTGCCACCAGACGAATGACATCGCTAGTATTTCGGTTGCTTGGGCCCTGGTTGGGGTGGGGCACGGCGTAGACGGAGGCCAAAGTGGACATGGATGCCAAGAAAGCTTTTATGGTCACCGCAGCCGCCTTCCTCGTGCTGTCCATGTGGCACAACCCGACGGGCACCGCCAATGCGTTCGGCGATTTCCTCGGCAACGTCGGTGGCTTCCTCGAAGATGCGATCGACAAGTTCACCGAGTTCTTCCGGAGCCTGACCGCGTGACATCCCTGCGCCGGCGGCGCCGCGAAGACGACCTCTCGGGGTCCGTCGTCTCGGGCCCCGGGCAGCAAGCGCCAGACCCGTACTCCGGGACCGGGCGCTCACCGGATCCGGCAGCGGTGCCGGACGAATCCGAGTTCGTCGAGCGCCCACCGAGCGTGATGCGACGCTTCGGACAGGGGTTGGCCGAGATGCGCCGGCGGGTGCTCCCGCTGCCCGACGAGGTCATCGACCAGTACCTCGGCAACGGCGAGCGCATGATCCACAACGACCACCCGTCGTTCCGGTCATTCATGGTCCAGAACACGCTGCTGTTCGCCGGGTTCCTCATCGTGGCCGTCCTCTTCCTGGGCATCACCTTCAGTGGTTCCCTGCTGGCCGCGGCGTTCCTCTTGCTGGTGCTCTGCGTGGTTCTTCTCGTGCTGGTCCTCAAGCGCCTCGGCGACCGATACACCAGCTACGTCGTCACCGACACGCGCATCATGCGCATCTCCGGTGTGATCAGCCGGCGGGCCCACTCCATCCCCTGGGTCCGCGTCACCGACCTCACCATCGAACAATCCTTGACGGGCCGGTTGTTCGGTTACGCCACCCTGCACATCGAGTCCGCCAACGAGGATTCCGGCCTGCGCGACCTCGACGGCGTCAGCGACCCGATGCAGTTCAACCAGTTCGTGGTCGACATGGTGGTGGCCAAGCAGGGCACCACCACGCCGAAGTGGGAGCAGACGGGCGAGCCCGCCCCCATCGGGCTCGGTCGCGGCCTGAAGCGCATCCGGCTCTCGCGCCGGCGCAGCGCCACGGGCGACGACCAGGGGCCCGGCTCGTCGCCGGTGTCCGCCACCGCGCGCGAGCCGCGGCAGCGCCAGCGTCAGGGCCAGGCCCGTCCGGCCGACAGCGGCGCGGGGGCGACCGACGTCGACGACATCGAGTCGCTCGACCCCGAGACCCTGGCTGCCCAGCTCAAGGCCTCCTCGTCCGAGCCCGACCTCCCCTGGGGCAAGTAGCCCCGAGGGGAGTCGTCCGCGGGTCCGATCAGGCGAGGGCGCGCTCGTTGAGCGCGTTCAGGCGCTCGCAGGCATCGAGGTACTCGGCGACCAGGCGCTGGACGACATCCGCCGTGCGCTCGATGCGGTTCATCTGCCCGACGACCTGACCGACCGGGTTGAAGTTCACGTCCTTCGCGGCCTCGGGGTAGCGGTGCCCCCGCTGGACGGCGTCGAGCGCCACCATCATCTGCAGCGGCATCGGCAGGGTGCCGGGCGACTCGTCGCCCTCCCATGCGTCGGTCCAGTCGTTGCGCAGCATCCGGCACGGCTTGCCGGTGAACGACCGCGACCGCACGGTGTCGTGGCTGGTCGCCTCGACGTAGGTCTGCATCTGCGCAGGCGGCACGTCGGCCTCCTCGACCGTGAGCCACAGCGAGCCGGTCCACGCCCCCTGGGCGCCCATGGCGAGTGCGGACGCGACCTGCCGGCCGTTGCCGATGCCGCCAGCGGCGAGGACCGGCATCGGCGAGATGGCGTCGATCACCTGAGGCCACAGCACCATCGACGCGACCTCGCCGCAGTGGCCGCCGCCCTCGGTGCCCTGGCACACGACGAAGTCGAGGCCCGCCTCCTTGTGCCGCAGCGCGTGCTTGACCGACCCACACAGCGCGCCGACCATCCGTCCGGTCGACTGGATCTGCTCGACGACGTCGGCCGGCGGTGTGCCGAGCGCGTTGGCGACCAGCTTGGCCTTGTCGTGGCGGAGGATGGCGTCCACCTGCGGGGCGGCGGTGACGGCGGTCCAGCCGAGCAGCTCGTGGTGCTTCTCGTCGGCGGGCAGCTCGGGCACACCGTGGTCGGCGAGCACCTTCTTGCCGAAGTCGCGGTGGCCCTGGGGGATGTGCTTGGCCATCTCGGCCTCGAGGTCCTCGGGGGACATGTCGTCGATGTCCATGCCCTCGTACTTGGAGGGGATGACGATGTCGACGCCGTAGGGCTTGTCGCCCACGTTCTCGTCGAGCCACTTGAGCTCGACCTCGAGGTCCTCCGGGCTGAAGCCGACCGCGCCGAGCACGCCGAGGCCCCCGGCCTTCGACACGGCGGCGACGACGTCGCGGCAGTGGCTGAAGGCGAAGATCGGGAACTCGATGCCCAGCTTCTCGCAGATGTCGGTACGCATGTGGTCTCCTGTGTGGTCGAAGGCTGTCCGGCTGGTCGGTCAGGGACGGGACGGTCGAGGGCGCGTCAGGGGTCGCCGGGGAACACGACGCCGGCGGTGGTCGCGGCCCGGCGGCTGACGCGGGCGGCGCGGTCGGCCTCGCCGAGCAGCATCTCCTCGAGGAACGCAGCGAGGAGCTGGCCGGTGACGACGGCCGTGGTGGCGTCGAGCGTCGGTACGGTGGGCCTCGGCGCAGCGGGCGCGGAGGCGGCGGGCCTCGGCCCGGCGGAGGTGGCCGCTGGCGTCGGCGCGGCGGGCACGGTGGGGGTGGTGGCGTCGAGCTCCGGGAACAGGTCGCCCAGCCACCGGGCGACGGCGTCCTCCAGCGCGCCGGACAGGCGGCGGGCCTCGGCCAGCGCCACGGCGTCGTCGCGCAGGCTCTCGCCGAGCAGCAGGCGCCAGAGGCGCAGCTCGTCCAGCGCTTGGGTGACGAGCTCGGTGAACACGGCCTCGAGGCGCGGGCGGGGTGCGAGGGTGGCGTCGACCGGGAGCGTCAGGTCGCGCAGCCCGGCGTCGTAGCCGCGCTCGTCGACGATGGCCCCGATGAGGTCGGACTTCGACCGGAAGTAGTGGTAGAGCGTGGCGATGTTGAGCCCGGCGGCCGCCGCGAGCTGCCGCATGGTCATGCCCTTGATGCCGTGCGTGGCGATGAGGTCGGTGGCGGCCGACAGGATCTCGGCTCGTTTGGCCTGACCCTGCGGCGCACCGTCGGTCGCGGCGGCGGCCGTCTCTCGGGGCATGACGCCATGCTAGACCGATCAATCGCTTGATCGGGAAGCGTGCGCGGTGCGGGGCTGCCACGGCATGCCTCCTCGGTGTTGTCCGGCGGTGCTGAGGGTCGCGAGGCAATGACGTGCGATCGCGGACGCCTGAGGCAAGGACGTGCGGCCCCCGCAAGCGATTGCCTCCAGAGCTGTCCGGCGCGAGTCATTGCCTCGCCACCCGGCGGCCTGCCACCCGGCGATCTGCCGCCCGGCGATCTGCCACTCGGCGATCTGCCGCCCGGCGGCCTGCCGCCCGGCGGCCTGCCGCCCGGCGATCTGCCGCCCGGCGATCTGCCGCCCGGTGCCCCCGCTCGATCCTTGCGACCCGGCCCAGCGAGTCGCGGAGCGGCGGTCCGGCCGACCCGCCGGGGGCCGGTACCGTGCCGACCGTGCTGTTCCCGATGCGGTTCCACGCCGGGCTGGCCGACGGATCGGTCGCCCTCGCCTTCCGCCGGTGGCGCCGCCCCGCCGCCAAAGCCGGTGGCCGCCAGCGCACGCCGGTGGGCGAGCTGGCCATCGACGCCGTCGAGGCCGTCGACGTCGCCGACGTCACGGAGGACGACGCCCGTCGCGCGGGTTACGCCGATCGGGCCGAGCTCCTGGCCGAGTTGGCCCGTCACCCCGATGGCACGCTCTACCGCATCGAGCTCCACCTCGCCGGCCCCGACCCGCGCATCGCCCTGCGCGAGCAGGCCGACCTCTCCGACGAGGACTGGCAGACCGTCGCGGCCCGCCTGGCGCGGCTCGACCGGGCGAGCCGCCACGGCCCGTGGACCGCCACGGTCCTGCAGCTCATCGCCGATCGCCCCGCGGTGCGGGCGGGCGACCTGGCTGCCTCCCTCGGCCGGGAGATGGCCCCGTTCAAGATCGACGTCCGCAAGCTGAAGGAGATGGGCCTGACCGAGAGCCTGGACGTCGGCTACCGGCTCTCGCCCCGGGGCCGGGCCGTCCTCGATCGTCTTCGCGCCGCGGCCGGGTGACGCCAACCGGCGTCAGGGGATCAGCGGCCGAACATGGCGAGCCACTCGCGCTCGGACTTCGGCGTGAACACGAAGTTCCACTTGCGGGTGTCGCCCATGGAGGCCGAGGGCTCGGCCGAGTACAGGTGGCCGGGGAAGAGCACCGAGTCGTCCGGCACCTTGGCGAGCTTCTGGGTCAGGCTGTCGTAGAGCGCGGCCGGGTCGCCGCCAGGCAGGTCGGTGCGCCCGCAGCCCTCCAGGAACAGGGTGTCGCCGGACACGAGGTAGCGGCCGTCGACGAAGAAGCACTGGCTGCCCGGCGTGTGGCCCGGCGTGTGGATGAGCTCGATGCTCACGTCGCCCGCCTGCACGACGTCGCCGCTGTCGTGCAGCACCAGGTCGGACTCGCCCGCGCCCGTCACCCGTTGCACCCACGGCGCCTCGTCCCGCTGGATGTGCACCGGCACCGGGTTGAGCGTGAGCAGCTCGCGCACCCCGCTGATCTGGTGGCCCATCATGTCGCCACCCACGTGATCGGGGTGGTAGTGGGTGGCGAGGGCGCCGGTGACCTTCATGCCGTCGGCGGCCGCCACGTCGAGGACGCCCCGGATGTCGTAGGCGGGATCGATGACGACCGCCTCGCCCGACGCCCGGTCGCCGACCAGGTAGACGAAGTTGACCATCTGCCGGGCCAGCGGGTCGGTGCGGGCGATGTCGCGCCCGGCCAGCAGCTGGCGGAAGTAGAAGCGGTCGGACCGGTCGTCGGCGTCCACGGTGCTCACGGCGCCGAGGCTACCGGCGGGCCGGGTCCCGGCGGCCGAGCCGCCGAGCGAGCCCGAGCGCGCCGAGTCGCCCGGTGCCGACTTGCCCGGTGCCGACTTGCCCGGTGCCGACTTGCCCGGTGCCGACTCACCCGGTGCCGACTTGCCCGGTGCCGACTTGCCCGGTGCCGGCCGGGGTCGGGAAGGTGAGGCATGCGCGACGCCGGAGCGACCCTGCCCTTCGATCGGGGCGACATCGACGCCGTGAGCCTCGACGTGGGGGGCGTGCTCGTCGTCCCCGACCACGGGCTGATCGGCCACGCCCTCACCACGGCGGGCATTCGTCACGACCGCGGCGCGTTCGGCGACGGCCACTACCGGGCGATGGCGGCGGTCGACCGGTCGCGGGCGGCCCCCGAGACCTTCACCGACTACACGCACGCGTTCCTGCAGGCGGTCGGCGTCGGCCAGGACGCGCTGGAGCGCGCCGCGGCGGTGCTCGACGGCGTGATCGTCGCGCCGCTGTGGCACCAGCCCCTGCCGGGCGCCCGCGCCGCGGTGGCCCGGCTGGCGGAGGCCGGTGTCCGGTTGGCGGTGACCAGCAACTCCGACGGCACGGTGGCCGACGGGCTGCGGCGCTACGAGCTCCTCCAGGTCGGGGAGGGCCCGGGTGTGGCGATCGAGCACGTCTCGGACTCGGGCGCGATCGGGGTGCACAAGCCCGACGCCGCCATGTTCGTCGCCACCGCCGACGGTCTCGGCGTGCCGCTCGAGCGGATCTGTCACGTCGGCGATGCCGGGGGCTACGACGCCGACGGCGCCGCCGCGGCGGGCATGCTGGCCGTCCACGTCGACCCCCTCGGCCTCTGCCCGGACGATCACGTCCACGTCCTCTCCCTCAGCGACTTCGTCGACCGGCTGCTCGGCGCCGACGACCCGACCTGACACGGCGACGCTCGTCGGGTCGGCGTGCGGTCCGTGTGCGCGGATGTCGGTGGTTGCCCTCCGCCGCGCCGCGGCCCACCGATTGACCGATTGACCACCGGGTCAAGCGGTCCTACGGTGCGCCCGGTGACGACGACGGGGGACGACGGCACGGGCAACGGAGCCGAGGGGAACGGCCTCGGCGCGGTCGACGTGCACATCGACCTGATGTGCCCGTGGGCGTACCAGACCACCGTGTGGCTGCGGATGCTGCGTGACGAGGCCGGGCTCGACCCGCGCTGGCGGTGGTTCAGCCTGGAGGAGGTCAACCGCGTCGACGGCAAGCCTCACCCGTGGGAGCGGCCGTGGGCTTGGGGCTGGTCCCTGCTGCGCATAGGCGCCTGGCTGGCCCGGGACTCCGCCACCGACGCCGACCGCTGGTGTGCCGCCGCCGGCAACGCGCTCCACGTCGCCGGGCGCAAGGTGCACACCCCCGAGGTCGCCCGCGAGGTGCTCGTGGAGGCGGGCCTCGACCCGTCGGTGGTCGATGCCGCGATCGCGGATCCGACCACCCACGACGACGTCCTCGCCGACCACCAGCGGGTCACCGGCCTCGGCGGGTTCGGCGTGCCGACCCTGGTGTTCCCCGGCGAGCGGGCGATCTTCGGTCCCGTCGTGCGCCGGGCCCCGAGCGACCCCGTCGCGGCCCGGCGGCTGTGGGACCTGGTCGTCGGGTGGCTCGAGTTCCCCGATCTGTACGAGGTGCGCCGGCCCAAGAGCGCCGAGGACTGGACCCGCATCGGCGAGACCTTCGCCCCCTACCTGTCGGCCCGCGACTGGCCCACGATCCAACGAGAGGTGCAGTGACGATGACGATCCTCGACCGAGACGCGACCGTGGCGGCCGTCGAGGCCGCCTTCGACGGGTTCGTGGATCTGGCGGAGAGCCTCGCTGCCGACGAGTGGACGCTGCCGACCGACTGCCCCGGCTGGACGGTGCAGGACGTCGTCAGCCACATCATCGGCACCGAGGCGATGATGCTGGGTCGCCCGGCGCCCGACGTCGCACTGCCCGACGACCTGCCGCACGTCCACAACGACATCGGCCGGTTCAACGAGCAGTGGGCGGAGCACTACCGCGCACGACCACCCGCCGAGGTGCTCGCCGACCTGCGGGAGGTCGTCGCCGAGCGGCGGCGTGCGCTCGCCGACACCGACCAGGCGGCGTTCGACGAGGAGTCGTTCACCCCGGCCGGGCCCGACACCTACGGCCGGATGATGCGCATCCGGGTCATGGACATCTGGCTCCACGACCAGGACATCCGTCTCGCCGTCGGTCGTCCCGGGCACCTCACCGGGCCCGCCCCGACCGCCGCGCTCGACGAGATCGCCCACATCATCGGCTACGTGGTCGGCAAGCGGGCTGCGGTCCCGGCGGGGCGCTCGGTGCGCTTCGAGCTCACGGGTCCGCTGTCCCGCCGGATCGACGTCGAGGTCGGTGACCGGGCGCGGGTAGTCGATCACCTCGCCGGTGAGCCGACGGTGACGCTGACCATGGCGGGCGACCACTTCACGCGCCTCGTCGGGGGTCGTGGTGCGACCCCGGACGTCGTGGTGGACGGTGACCCCGCCCTGGGTACGGCGGTGGTCGACAACCTCGCCATCATGATCTGACGTCAGGTCTGCCTGACCGATCGTCGGAGGGCGAGCGTACGCCGGGTGTGCCGGGTCCCCGGGGGGCCGCATCAGGCAACGTGGTCCGGCCAACGTTGGCCGACACGGCACTAGCATCCCCTCACGTGGGGTTCACCGACCGGTTCAAAGAGGCCGCCGAGGCTGCTCGGGCCAAGCTGACCGAACACGGCGTGATCAACGACGCAGACGCCATCCACGGAGTGCACGCGGTCGACCCCCACCCGCACGACCTCGACGTCGCCAAGCGGGCGATGGCGCTCGGCGCCCCGGACCCGTACTCGCTCATCACCCACGACGAGGTCGTGGCGTTGACCGGCATACCCGTCGGAGGGCCGTCGCTCACCTACGCGGACGACGATCTCGGCGTGCGCTTCGACGCCGAGGACGGTCACCACCGGGCGTGGTCCTTCGGGGTCCACGCCGGCCATGCCGTCGACGAAGCCACCCAGTTCGACCCGGTCAGCTGGTACGAGTGGATGATCGACCTCATCGACGACCCCGAGCCCGTGCCCGACCTGGGCGATGCCGCGGTCTACGGTCGCGGCCTCCTCTACGTGCGGGGTGAGGGCCGGGCGTTCTACGTGCTCATCGACGCTCCCGACGGGTCACCGGCCAAGCTGTGGGCAACGGCATTGGGTCGTCGCGTCCTCGACCGCCTGGCGTCCGGCGAGGCCGGGTAGCACGGGCCCGGGCGGCTCCGACCCTCCGACCTGATGGCGTCGCCCCCGCTCGCACCGCCGTCGTCGCCCGGGGAGGGCCTCGCCCTGTCGTCCCCGCAGGGGCGCTGGGTGGTCACCGCCACGGTGCTCGGGTCGGGCATCGCCTTCCTCGACTCGACCGTCGTCAACGTCGCGCTCCCGCACATCGGCGACGACCTCGACACCGGCGTCGGCGGCTTGCAGTGGGTGCTCAACGGCTACCTGCTGGCGGTGTCCGCGCTGATCCTGCTCGGCGGATCGCTGGGCGACCGGTTCGGCCGCAAGCGCATCTTCCAGCTGGGCGTCGTGATCTTCGCCGTGGGATCGCTGCTGTGCGCCGTCGCGCCGAACGCCCCGATGCTGACCGCCGCCCGCATCGTCCAGGGCGTCGGCGGGGCGCTGCTCACCCCCGGCAGCCTGGCGATCCTCGAGGCCAGCTTCCGCCACGACGATCGGGCACGGGCGATCGGGGCCTGGTCGGGGCTGAGCGGGGTCGCCTCCGCGATCGGCCCGTTCCTCGGCGGGTGGTTGGTCGACGCGGCGTCCTGGCGGTGGATCTTCCTGATCAACCTGCCGCTGTCCGTGTTCGTCGTGGCCGTCGCGGGCCGGCACGTGCCGGAGTCGTCCGATCCCGATGCGCCGACCCGCGTCGACGGGCTCGGCGCGCTCCTCGTCGGCCTGGCGCTGGCGGGGCTCAGCTGGGGCCTCATCGCCGCGGGCGAGGACGGGTGGGGCGGGGTCAGCGTGTGGGGATCGCTCGTCGGCGGCGCGGTGAGCCTCGCCGCCTTCATCGTCGTCGAACGGCGCAGCCGGCACCCGATGGTGCCGCCCGCCCTCTTCGCGTCGGCGCAGTTCCGGGCGGCGAACCTGGTCACGGCCGCGGTGTACGGCGCGCTCGGCGGCGTCTTCTTCCTGCTCGTGATGCAGCTGCAGAACGTGCTCGGGTACTCGGCGGTGGCGGCGGGGGCGGCGACGTTCCCCATCACGATCCTCATGCTCGCCCTCTCGGCCCGGTCGGGCGCGCTCGCGGCTCGCATCGGGCCCCGGTTGCAGATGACCGTCGGCCCCGTGCTGGTGGCCGCCGGCACGCTGCTGATGACCCGCATCGACGCCGGATCGACCTACGTCGCCGACGTCCTTCCGGCGGTGCTCCTCATGGGTCTGGGCCTGGCGACGGTGGTGGCGCCGCTGACGTCGACCGCCCTGTCCGCGGTCGACGACCGCTACGCCGGGACGGCGTCGGGCGTCAACACGACGGTCGCCCGGGCCGCGCAGCTCGCGGCCGTCGCCGCGCTGCCGCTGGCGGCGGGCATCACCGGTGCCGGGTTCGCTGACCCTGCGGCGTTCTCCGACGGGTTCCGCACCGCGATGTTCATCACGTCCGGGTTGGCCCTGGCCGGCGGGGTCATCGCGTTCGCGGGCATCCGCAACCCCGAGCGCCCCCCGGTCGAGGAGCCGGGACCCGAGCCGCCCTCACCGTGGTTCTGTGGGGCGGAGGGCACGCCGCTGCAGACGTGCCCCGGTTCGACGGCAGGGCAGGAGCACCCCGGCGACCGCGCCGCCTGACGCGGCAGCGCGGGGCGGGACGGTCCGGGACGCTGGCCGACTCCGGCGGAATGCCGGGTCCCCGGGCGACCGGCGTTCGCTTCCTGCGGTTTGCGTGGGTTTGGGACGCCGGTTGGGTGGGACGCCGGTTCGGAGTGTCGGCCGAAGCGGGCTCAGGCCGGTTCGAGGTCGTCGCCGGAGTCGCCGGGCGTCCCATGAGGCTCGTCCGCCCGCCGAGCCTCGGCCTCGGCCAGCGACATCACCTCGCGCAGCGGGAGCCGACCGAGCTCGGCGACCCGCGCTGCGTCGTCGTGCTCGACCTTGACGCGGCCGGGGCTCAGCTTCACCCGCACCGGCATCCCCGCCACCTCGACGGTGGCGGTGCTGCGAGACCGCGGCCACCGCTCGAGCGTGCTGCCCCGCACGCCCAGCGACCCCGTCTCGGCGGTGAGCACCTGCGCCACCTGGGCGGCGACCGCCGGATCGGCGAGGGCGCTCACCACGTGCGCCGGGCGGCCCTTCTTCATCACCACCGGCGTGACCCAGGCGTCGTGGGCGCCGGCGTCGAGCAGCGCGGCAACGGCGTGGGCCAGCACCTCGCCGGTGGCGTCGTCGACGTTGGCCTCCAGCAGCAGCACCGGCTGACCGGGGGCGAGGCCGACCTGGGCGCCGTCGCCGGCTCCGGTCGTGGCGGCCTCGCCGACGACGACCTGGACGGCGTTGGGCCGGCCGTCGATCTCGCGGTCGCCGGCGCCGAAGCCGCTGGCCTCGATGCGCATCGCCGGGAGGGGGCCCCAGCCGGTGACGGTGGCGGCCAGCAGCGCGGCCCCCGTCGGGGTGGTCAGCTCCACAGGGATGTCGACGCCGTGGGTGGGCGCGCCCTGCAGCAGCCCGACCACCGCCGGGGCCGGGTTGGGCAGCATCCCGTGCGCGGCCCGCACCATGCCGGTGCCGTTGGCGACGGAGCTGGACCGCACGTCGTCGACCCCGAGGACCTCGAGGGCCGCGGCCGTGCCGACCACGTCGACGATGGCGTCGAGCCCGCCCACCTCGTGGAAGTGGACCTGCTCGGGTGGCCTCCGGTGCAGGCGGCCCTCGACGTCGGCCAGGGCGCGGAAGGTGGCGAGCGCCCGCTGGGTCACCCGCGGGGGCAGACGGGCCTCCTCGACGAGGCCGGTGATGTGCGCGGCGGTGCGCACGACCGCCGTGTCGGGAGCGTGGACGCGGGCCTTCGTCGCCGCGATGCCGCACCGCAGCACCGGCTCGAAGGTCACCTCCCAGCCACCGACGGGCAGGCGTCGGAGGAGCGCCCGCACCTCGTCCGGGTCGGCCCCCGCGTCGACGAGCGAGCCGAGCGCCATGTCGCCGGCGATGCCGGAGAAGCAGTGGAACCACGCGAGGGTGCGAGACGGGCGCCCCGATGCGTCCTCGATGTCGGCGGGGTCGGCGGCCGGCACCCGGACGGTCACTTCAGCATCCGCAGGACGGCGCACGCGGCACCGAACCCGTTGTCGATGCCGACCACGGTCAGGCCTGCGGCGCACGACGCCAACATGCCGAGCAGCGCCGTCACTCCGCCGAGGCTGGTGCCGTAGCCGACGCTGGTCGGGACCGCGATCACCGGGGCGGGTGTGATGCCGCCGACGAGGCTGGCGAGCGCTCCCTCCATCCCGGCCACCACCACGATCGCGTCCGCATCCGCCAGCACCTCGGCCGAGGCGAGCAGCCGATGCACGCCCGCCACACCGACGTCCGTGAGGCGGATCGGATCCACACCGTGCACCGCCAGCGCGGCCGCGCACTCGTCGGACACGGGCAGGTCCGCGGTGCCGGCTGTGGCGATGACCACCCGCTCGGCCCGGGGGGCCGCCGGACGCCAGGCGACGGTCGACAGGTCGGTGCCGGTGCTGGTGCGCACGCCGTCCGGGTTGCGGGACAGCGTCGCCGCCACCTGGTGATCGTCGGCGCGGGTGAGCAGCACGGGACTGTCGCCGGGTGCGCCCAGCAGCTCGGCGACGATCTCGGCGCACTGCTCGGGCGTCTTGCCGGGGCCGTACACGGCCTCGGCCATGCCCTGGCGCAGGGCCCGGTGGTGGTCGACGCGGGCGAACCCGAGATCGGCGAACGGGAGGTGGCGCAGGCGGTCGACGGCGTCGTCCGTGGTCACGGCGCCGACCTGCACGGCCTCGAGCAATCGACGTAGCGCCACCTCGTCCACGCCACCAGCATGCCCGTGCCGTGCCGGCAGCGCCGAATGCGCGGGCATCGGGCGGATCATGCGGCACGGTGGTCCCGGTCACCGATCGGTGCGTCAGCCACGCTGTGCAGTACCCGAGGCACCATGGGCGCGATTCGGGCACGGTGACGCGTGGCGTCGGGCACGTGGCCACCGATCCGGGCCGCACAGCGGTACCGTCCGCAGCACGGCGGGCCCGCCCGTGTGACGTGTTCCTCACGTCAAGCCGCATCGTCAACGTCGAATCGGACGTTGGCACTAGCGAGCGGGATTCGGCGGACCATGCGGGCACTCCGAAGACAGCACGCTCGGTGCCGGGGCCCAGCGTTCTGTACTCGAAGTGCCCGATCGGAACGACGCCGACCCGGTCGTCGGGGGATCTCCCCGGCGACCGGGGGCGTTACCCGCTTCCTGTATCCGCTCCCTGCGGGCGCCACCGTCGTCCGGTGGCCCGCCGGGCTGGGCCGATGCGTGTGCGGCGTCGCATCCGACGGGGGCGGCGTCGGAGGCCGGGGATAGCATCGGCTCGTATGCCTGAGCTCGAAACCCCGGCCGCACGCCCGCGCATCGGCTTCCTGGGGCCGGAGGGCACCTTTACCGAGCAGGCCCTGTTGTCCGAGCCCGACCTGGCCGCGCTCGACCTGGTGGCGCTCCCGTCGATCCCCGACGTGCTGGCCGCCGTCGAGAGCGGTCATGTCGATCTGGGATTCGTGGCGGTCGAGAACTCGATCGAGGGGGCGGTGACCGTCACCGTCGACAACCTCGCGTTCGAGACCGGGCTGTTGATCCAGCGCGAGGTCGTGATGGGCGTGCAGATGAACCTCCTCGCGCCCAGCGGGGTCGGGCTCGCGGACGTGCAGCGGGTGCTGTCGATCCCCGTGGCGACGGCGCAGTGCCGGTCGTACCTGCGGCGCGAGCTGCCGCGGGCGACCACGCTGGCCACCTCGTCCACCGCCGAGGCGGCCCAGTTGGTGGCGGGCGACGAGCACGACGGCCACACGGCGGCCATCGCCCCGGCGGTCGCCGCCAAGGTCTACGGCCTCGACGTGCTCGCCACCGACATCGAGGACCATCCCGACAACTCCACCCGGTTCGTGGTCGTGTCGCGCACCGGCATCCCGGCGCCGTCCGGCCACGACAAGACGTCGGTGGTGATCTTCCAGCGCACCGACCGGCCGGGCTCGCTGCTCACGATCCTGCAGGAGTTCGCGGCCCGGTCGATCAACCTCACCAAGCTGGAGTCACGCCCGACCAAGAAGGGCCTGGGCAACTACTGCTTCCTGATCGACCTCGAGGGCCACATCGGCGACGAGTTGGTGGCCGACTGCCTGCGCACGCTGAAGTCGAAGGTCGAGGACGTGAAGTTCCTCGGCTCGTTCCCGGCCGCCGGTGAGCACGGCCCGGCGCTCCGCCGAGACGCCGAGACCGCCTGGCGCGCGGCCAGCGAGTGGGTCGACAACCTGCGCGGCGAGATCCGCTAGGGCTCTTCCGCCTCCACTCGGCAGGCGCGAGGACCGAAGGGGCCGACGAGTACCCTCGTGGCCCTGGAGCGGTGGCCGAGTGGACGAAGGCAACGGTCTTGAAAACCGTCGACCCGCAAGGGTCCGTGGGTTCGAATCCCACCCGCTCCGCGATTTCGATCAATATCGTGTAAATAACCCGCCACAGGTGCCGTGAACACGAACTGTGCTGCACCCTGCTGGTGGGTGGGTGAAGCCCCAGCCTCGCTCGGTCGGGTGGAGTGGAGGGACCCGTGTTCAAGCACATCGAGG
>DASUQS010000029.1:0-7919 GCA_036280455.1 Acidimicrobiales bacterium | reverse complement strand
GAGCGAGGGGGCGACACCCCGCCGGGCCCGCGACGGACCCGGCGGGGACGTGTCATCCTTCGGCCGCGGGCGAGCCCGGGGGCGGCGGGTACTCCGGCGGCTGATCGGCCTCGGGCAGCTCGTCGAACACCGTCACCGTGTCCTCCTCCACGAAGGGCCGGGGTGCCGGTGCCTCGCCCGGCGTGAAGCGCTCGCCGCCGTTCGACCGGCGCCACACGCCCATGCCGACCTGGCCGCGCTCGTCCTCGGCCTCGACCGTCGGGTCCCACCACAGCTCCACCGCGTCGTCGATGCCGTGGTAGTCGATCTCGGGGAAGATCCCCCAGTTGCCGAAGCTCACCTGCGGGTTCGTCGGACCGCCGCCCGCCGGCGGGATGCGGAACTGGCCGCGGGCGAACGTCTCGGGCGTCAGCTCCGGCCCGGCCATGTGGATGCCCCGCAGCAGCCACGCCGCCGCCGGTGCGATCAACCCGTACTGGCTCTGGGCCGGGGGAAGCGCGTCCTCGTCGCCGACGTACCAGCGGTAGAGGGTGATGGCCTCCTCGATGTCCTGGTCGGTCGGGGCCGCCAGCTGCGAGATGCCGTAGGCGTGCTCCATCTGGGCGGGGTCCCACGTGCGCGCCAGCGTGTTGGTGTCGGTCAGCGCGGTGCCCGTGAAGATCCACTCCGGGTAGTACTCCTGGGCGGTCGCCGCCTCCGTGAGGTAGCCGGGCATGAACGGGTCGCCGAGGAAGACGATCGAGTTGATGCCCTCGGCCTTGAACTGGGCGATCAGCTCGGCGGCCTTGGCCGGCATGTTCGGCAGGTCGAGGACGTAGCTCTCGGTGAGGAGCACCTCCTCGTCGAACCGGTCCTGCTGCTCCTCGGTGGTCGCCTCGAAGATCGGCGGGTCCTGCTCGAAGTGGATGACGCCGGTGCGGCGCGGCTGGCCCGCCATGTCGCCACCGGCGAAGTTGACCTCCGCGGTCGCGCCGGTCTCCGCCCCGGCGTCGACCCACCCCTGCAGCAGCGCCAGGGCCTGATCGACCGAGGGGCTGGTGCCCCACACGTACGGCGCCATGTCGAGGATCATCCGGTCGGGCAGCACGCCGGCGCAGGCGTAGCAGACGATGCCGGCATCGGCTATCTCCTGGGCGAACGTGCCCCGGTCGAGCGCCGGGCCGCCGATGACGGCGAAGGGCTCCAGGGCGATGACGTCGATGGCGTCGGCCTGCGCGGCCACCACGTCGGTCGAGGCACCCGTCGCGGCGAAGCGGACGAGCTCGATCTCGCGGCCGTAGCGCTCGGCGACCGACGAGAACAGCTCGGTGTAGGCCTCGAGCGTGGCCCTCCGCTGCTCCGGCGTGTCGTTGACCCCCATCCCGCCAAGGATCGACTGCAGGTCGGCATTCTGCTCCGGGGCGTAGTAGACGACCCGGATCGTGTCCTCCGTGACGCCGGGGCTGGTCGCACCCCCGTTGTCGCCGTCGAACGCGGGCACGCACGGGGGCGCGTACACCGACGGCATCGCCACCGTCCCCCGCCCGGTGTCGCAGGCCTCGGACCACTCGTGGTCGTCGACCTCGCCCGCCTCGTCGGCCTCTTCGTAGGTGACCGGCATGCGACCCGTCGGTGCCGGAGCCCCCGGCTCGCTGTCGCCGATGCTCGACCACTCGATCGTCCCGGCGCCGCTCGTGGCCTCACCCTCGTCGCCGTCGCCGCCGCCACCGACCAGCACCACCGCGGCGACGACGAGCAACAGGACGACGATCACGGCCAGCGGGCCGTAGCGGCGGAGGTGGTTCGAACGTGCCGAACCACCGTCGTCTGCTGGTTGCATCAGGAGCTCTCCCCTCGTGCGTGCACGGCGCCACCGGCGCCGGCCCTGGTACCGCTGCGATTGATGACGGCGTCGCTCGTGCCCAGGTACGACGCCACGACCTGCGGGTGCGCCAGCACCTCGTCCGCCGGCCCGTCGGCCAGCACCCGGCCCTGGTCGAGCGCGACCAGCCGGTCGGCGACCGCGGTGACGAGCGGCATGTCGTGCTCGATCACGATCACGCTGGCGCCGAGCTGGGTGCGGATCCGGTCGATCACCGGGGCGAGCGCCTCGGTCTCGCGCTGGGCGATGCCGCTCGACGGCTCGTCGAGCAGGATCACGGTCGGACGGTGGGCGACCAGGCAGGCCAGGTCGACGATGCGCCGCGAGCCGGTCGACAGCTCGCGCACGAACTTCGAGCGGAACGCCCCGAGGCCGAGCAGCTCGATCAGCTCGTCGACGCGGCGCGTCACCTTGGCCTCGGCGTCGAACACGTTGGGGAGGTGCAGCGCCGCCTGGATGGGGTCGCGCACCTCGACCCACCGGTCGAGTGCCACCGCGATGCACTGCTCGACCGTCATCGCCGGGAAGAGCCGTGCGTCCTGGAACGACCGCCCGAGACCGCGCCGGGCCCGGCCGTCGGCCACCAGCTGGGTGACGTCGTGCCCGCCGAGCAGGACCTTGCCGGTGTCGACCGGCAGGAAGCCGGAGACCAGGTCGAACACGGTCGTCTTGCCGGCACCGTTGGGCCCGATGACGCCCACGATCTCTCGGGGCGCCACCGCGAAGGACACGCCGTCGACGGCGCGGATGCCGCCGAAGGACCGGGTGAGGTCGATGACCTGGAGGGCCGCCACCGATTCGCCGCCGTTTGGCTCGATCGCGGCCAGCGCACCGCCACCGGAGTCCACCTCGGCCGGTTCGCCGCCGTTCGGCTCGATCCCGGGCGGTGCGCCGTTCGACGGCACGCCGGCGACCGACGGAGGCTGCGGCGCGGCGTCACCGTCCGGATCGTCGGCCTCATCCGGCCGCCGGACGTCCGAACCGTCGTCCCCCGGCCGGGGGGCGATCCCCTCGCCGGGCCCCGCGCTGCGGCCGTTGGCGGGCGTGTCCGCGGTCGCCAGCCGGGCGCCCGCCGCCGCGCCTTCGAGGAACACGGAGCGCAGCACGTCCGGCCGCTCCAGCAGCTCGGCGGTGGGCCCGTGGAAGCGGATCTCGCCCTTCTCCATGAAGTAGGCCTCGCTCGCCAGCGTGAGGGCGACGTTGACCGACTGCTCGACCACCACCACGGTCGTGCCCTGGTCGCGGATGCGGCGCACGATCTCGACCAGCCGCTCGACGACGACGGGCGCCAGGCCGAGCGACAGCTCGTCGATCAGCACCAGGCGGGGGCGGGACAGGAACGCCATCGCGAGCGACAGCATCTGCTGCTGGCCGCCCGACAGGTTGGCCGCCGGGTCGCCCAGCCGGGGGCGCAGCGCGGGGAAGATGGCGAGCACCTCCTCGATGCGCTCGGCGACGAGGCCGCGGTCGCGCCGGTCGATCCAGCCGGCGGTGCGCAGGTTCTCCGCCACGGTCAGGGAGGGGAAGGTGCCCTGCCCGCCCGGCACGAGGACGACGCCCCGGGGCGCGATCTCGTGGGCGGGGGCGTAGGTGATGTCGCGCCCGTCGAAGATGACCGTGCCCTTGTTGGCGGGGATCAGCCCGGCGATCGCCTTCAGCAGGGTCGACTTGCCGGCCCCGTTCGTGCCGAGGAGCGCCACGATCTCGCCCTCGTCGACCTCGAGGTCGACGCCGAACAGCACCTGCACGTCGCCGTAGCTGACGTCGAGGCCCCGGACGAGCAGCATCTTGGCCCGGCCGGCCCGGCGCTGGTGCAACGCCTCGCTGCGGGCCGCGGAGGCCGCCCACACCTGGGCGATGTCCCGCACGATCAGGTCGCCGGCGGACGCGATCACCAGCCCGCCGATCAGGAACATCGGCGTCATCACGGTCATGCCCCAGCGCATGCCCCACGAATCCCCCACCGCCGCGACCAGCGGCAGGGTGAGCATGCCGGCCAGGACGAACACCGACCCCATCGAGAACCCGACCGAGCGGGCCCGGGGCGGGATGGCGATCGACAGCGCCGCCAGCACCCCCGGCAGCGTGAAGGCGAGGCAGGCGCTGATCACGACGTTGGCCGCAACCGCCACGTACACGTTCGGCGACCAGGCGAAGGCCAGCACGGCCCCGGTGACCACGAAGTTGGCCTTGGCCAGCAGGCCGAAGACGAGCTTGGGATCGCGGGCGAACAGCTTCATGCCCAGGCGGGCCCCGACGACCAGGCCGAGCAGTTGCGACGGCCCCTCGACCAGGCCAACGACCCAGCCGCGGGCAGACTCGTCGAGCCCGTACACGTCCCGGTACATGAACGTGCTGAAGATGGCGAAGCCGGCCACCGCAGGCGTGAGGAACGGCAGCGTGCGGTAGATGCGGCGCAGGCTGTCGATCTGCCAGCACATGCGCCAGCCCTCGGCCAGGCTCGGCGGCTCCTCCTCGGTGGCGAGCGACTCGGCGTCGAGGTCGACCTTCATCCGCTCCTGGACGCCGCGGACCGGCTCGCGGAGCCGTCCGCCGATCAGCACGAGGATCGCGGTCGGAACGGCGAAGAAGAAGAAGGGCGCCCGCCAGCCGAACGCCTCGGCGATGTAGCCGGCGCCGATGCCGCCGACCAGCGCGCCGAGGGCGTTGCCGGCCCGGTGGAACGAGAACACCCGGGGCCGCAGCTCGACGCTGTAGTAGTCCGCCAGCAGGGAGGTGTGGGACGGCTCGATCACCGCCTTGCCCAGGTTCGACCCTGCCAGGAACGCGGCCAGCAGCCACACGTTGGGCGCCAGGCCCACGAGCGTCGAGAAGACCGCGAAGACCGTGCCGCCGAGCATGGCGAGACGCACCCGGTTGCGCCGGTCGGCCACCGTGGCGATCGGCACCGACAGGGCGAAGGCGGCGGCGAAGGCCAGCACGAAGGGCACGGTGACCCCGACGACGCCGACGTCGAAGTGGTCGGCGATGTCGGGGGCGACGACCGCGAACGACGCCCGTGACAGCTCGTCGACGGCGTTGAGCCCGGTGAGGATCACGAGCGCCAGCGCGGGGCCGTCGCCGGTGAGGACGCGGAGCCACGCCACCGGGTGGCGGACGGCGGTCGACAGGCGCTCGTGCCACGGGCGGCCGTCGGCGGGGGGCGGGGTGAGCGTGATCACGGCGTCCCCCCTGTCGGCGTGGGGGCCGTGGGCGGCGACGGCACGTCACCGGGCGACTCTCCGGCGGTTGCTCCGGGGGGTGGATCCGCGGCCGGATCGCGCCGAGCGCCGCCACCCACGCCGGGCGCACCGCCGGCCATGGACGACGCCCGCGCCTCGAACGCCGCCCCGGCGGAGTCCTCCAGCGTGCGCACATCCGCGACCAGGCTGGGGACGACGATGCTCCGCCGTCGGGCCACCGAGCGCAACCACAGGTCGCGGGCGCGGAACACGGCGCCGCCCAACCCGCCCGGCAGCAAGAGCAGCACGATCAGCACCCCGATCGAGGAGGCGAACAGGCGCCACGCGTCCTGCAGGAACCAGTCGCCGCCCTTCAGGAACAGCGCGCCGATGACCGCCCCGGCCACCGACCCGAGGCCCCCCACGACCGCCGCGGTGAACACGATCAGGTTGTCCTGCTCGGGGAAGAGGCCCGTGGTGAACCGCCCGTTCTGCGCCACCAGCAGCGCACCCGCCACCGCGGCGACGAACCCCGCGAGCGCGAAGGCCGTGAGCTTGGCCCGAACCACCGACACGCCGAACGCGGAGGCCCCCCGCTCGTTCTCGCGGAGCGCCACCAGCACGCGGCCGGTGCGGCTGTGGCGGATGCCGAGAACGGCCACCAGCAGCACGACGAAGGTGCCGAGCGACAGCTGGTAGCGGGCCGTCGGATCGTCGACGTGCCACACCCCGAGCACCGGGCCGGGCTCGACCCGGCCCGACGGCACCCAGGTGAAGAACCGCGGGTTCAGCACGTAGCGGGTGACGGCGAGGGCGAACGCCAGGGTGGTGACGGCCAGGTAGAGGCCGCGCAACCGCACCGCCGGCAGCCCGACCACCACCGCCACCACCGCCCCGACGAGGCCGGCGAGCGGCAGGGCGAGCGCCATGTCGAGGTTCCAGGCCTGGATCGCGTGCGCTCCGACCGCCGCACCGACCGCCACGAACCCCATCTGGCCCAGCGACACCTGGCCGGCCCACCCCGTGAGCACGGTGATCGACAGGATGACCAGGGCGAACGCCACCACCGCGGAGGCCCGCAGCGTCTGGCCGGGGCCGAGCACCGCCGGCAGCGCCACCAGCCCCGCGCACGCCACCACCAGACCGGCACCGCGCACGAGGCGCACCTCCGGCACCCGCGCCAGCTCGACGGGGATCGGCCTCACCTCCCCCGCCACCTGCCAGGTCGACGTGGCGTCGCCGTCCGCCCGGGTGACGCCGCGCCTGCGGGCGAGCAGCGTCACGAGGATGACCACCCCGAGCACGGGCGCGACGACCGCGTCGCTGCCGAGGTCGAGGTGCAGGGGCCCGACGGCGAGCTCGTCGTTCCAGCGCACGTGCGCCTCGAGCAACCCGAGGGCCATGGCGCTGGCCACGATCGCCGGCATGTCGGAGAGCCGCCCGAGCATCAGCGCCGCCAGCGCGCTGAGCAGCACCGTCAGGCCGACGGGCGAGCCCAACGGCAGGCCGACGATGCCCGCCTGCAGGAACAGCGCCAGGAACGAGAGGACGGTGGCGATCGACCACACGGTGGTGTGGAGCCGGCCGACGGGGATGCCGAGCAGCGACGCTCGGTCGGCACGGTCGGCGGCGGCCCGCACCGCGATGCCGACGTGGGTGAAGCGCAGGAACAGCGCCACCGCCACGACGGCCAGCGGCGCCAGGGCCCAGGCCACGAGGTAGTCGCCGTCGAAGATCAGCGGCGACACGTCGGCCCGCCACGAGATCGGGCCGTCGATGCGGGTGTTGAGCGGGTCCTCGCCCCAGATCCGCGGCAGCATCAGCGAACAGAAGGCCAGCAGCTGTGCGAGCCCGATGGTCGCCACGGTGAGGATGAGCCGCGGCGACCGGAAGAACCGCCGGATGATCGCCAGCTCGACCACCGCCCCCACCACGAGCGCGGCGACGAGCCCCAGCACCAGCGCCAGCACGTAGCTGAGCCCGGAGAACACGATGAGGTCGATCGCCAGCGCCGCCGGCACGAGGCCGAGGTCGCCCTGCGCGAAGTTGAGGATGCGGTTGGCCCGGTAGACCAACGCCATGCCGAGGGCGACCAGCGCCGTGAGCAGGCCGAGGGTGAGGCCCTGGATCACGAGCCCCCACAGGTAGCCGCCGTCGCTGCCGGTGCTCGGGAAGAGCACCTGCTGCACCACCACGATGACCAGCGCCGGCCCGAAGCTGCCCACCCACCCCGGAAGCCCGCGAGACGTCACGCGAGACCTGTCCCGGTCACCCGCAGGTGCGCGACGGCGCGTTGGCAGAACCACGGCTCCCCCTCAGGTCGATCGTGATCGGTGGCGGCGGCGGATCCCCCCGGATCAGCCCTGACCCATGGTCAATTGGCTATCACACCGACGACGGT
This sequence comes from Acidimicrobiales bacterium, assembly GCA_036280455.1. Classification (GTDB taxonomy): domain Bacteria; phylum Actinomycetota; class Acidimicrobiia; order Acidimicrobiales; family VFJN01; genus ZC4RG19. The sequence continues at coordinate 475 of DASUQS010000029.1, read as the reverse complement.
GCGTCACCACATCTCGGGCCGATCCGACGTCCGAGGGCTCGCCTACCATGCGCCGGACGTCACGAGGGGGACACACGATGCCAACGTCAGCAGGACACTCCGGCTCTGCACCGGTCACCTACGAGATCGCCGGGCGCACGGTCACGATGCCCTGCCTCGTGCGCGACGCCTCGGCGGGCACGGCGATGTTCGACGTCGACCTCGCCGCTGCCCGGGCGCTCGTGCCTGCGCCGTTCGTCCCCGTCGAGACCTCTCCCGGTCGGTGTCAGCTCGTCCTCGCCGTCATCGACTACCGCGACAACGACCTGGGCGACTACCTCGAGGTCGGCATCACGTTCTTCGTCACGCCCGGCGCCGGCGCCTCCGGGGAGGCGGGCGAGGCGGGCACCTTCATCACCCGCCTGCCGGTCGACCAGGAGTTCACCTGCGAGGCCGGCCGCACCATCTGGGGGTTCCCCAAGACCGTCGAGGAGAT
>DASUQS010000028.1:0-16216 GCA_036280455.1 Acidimicrobiales bacterium | reverse complement strand
TCGCCGACTCCGAGCCAGGCCGCGTGCGTGCCGTCGAGGTACGTCGTCACGTGGGGGGCACCGTCCAGCACGTCGACGGCGTCGTTCAACATCGCGAAGCGCTCGGCTGCTGCGGTGTCGGGATCGGCTTCGGCCGGCTGGCACCACTCGAGGGCGCCGGACCCGTCGGCGTCGCCGTACGGGTCGTACCAGGGGATGATGCCAAGCCCGTCGGGCTCGAGGATCACGATCGCCTCGCGGTCGCCGATGCCGGCCGCGAAGCCGTCGATCCAGGCCTCGTACTCGGCCTGCGTGGTGGCGCCGCCGGCGGAGAACTGGGCGCAGTCGCGGAACGGGATGTTGTACGTCACCAGCACGGGGATCGTGTGGTGGGCCGCCGCCCGGGTCACCGTGACGTGCACGTCCCGGCGCACCGATCGGGGCGTGCCGGCCTCGAACCAAGCCGCCTGCGGCGTCTCGGTGATCGCCCGGATCTGGGCTGCTGCCGTCCGGTCGCCCTGTGCGGTCAGCTGGACGATCTGCCGGCGGGCGCCGGGTTGGGCGGGCGGGACGTAGAGGTCGTCGCCACCGGACGGTGGTTCGGCGGCGGCGGGTGCCAGGGCCAGCGCGCCGAACAGGGCGATCACGGCCAGGCAGGCCATCCGTCGCCACGGGATGCGGGTACCGCTCTTCATGGCCCCTCCTCCATGCTGAGCTTTGGAAGCGCTTCCACGTGGAAGCGCTCTCACGGTAGCGTTCGCATGAGCGTCCGGCCAGGGGTCGATCGGTGGGGACCGCCGCCGGCGAACCGGATGGTGGTCGCCGGGCTTCCGCCTCGGTCCGTGCAGCGGCGGCGCCGAGCCGTACGGCACGCGCTCGTGTCGCAACCGACCTCACCGGCGCGGGCGCAGCGGAGTCGAGTCGACCTCAGGGGCGCCGGGCGGTGACCACCAGCATCGGTCGCCCGGCGTGCACGCGGTCGATCTCGACGTCGGTGAACCCGGCCCGGGTGAGGTGGGCGCCGAACGACGCCGCCTGGTCGTCGGTCCAGCCGTGGCTCGCGAGGCCCGTCGCACCGGGCGAGATGCGGCGTTCGCCGACGAGCAACCGGCCCCCTGGCGCAAGCACCCGGTAGGCCTCGGCGACGCCGGCGTCGACGTCCTGCCAGTGGTGGACGGTGGCGACCGACCACAGAACCGTGGCCGCGCCGTCGTCGAGCGGGAGCGCCTCGGCGGTGCCCGCCACGTACTCCACCGAGCCCGGCGCGGTCCGGCGTGACAACCGGCGGGCCAGGTCGCGCATCACCGGCGCGGGCTCGACGCCTGTCACCCGCGCCCCGGCGCGGGCGGCCCGGCGAGCGGTCGAGCCGGGCCCGCTGCCCACGTCGACGACGTGGTCGCCCGGTCCGGTGCCGGTGCGCTCGACGGCCAGCTCGGCGTCGGCTCGCCGCCCCACCAGCATGGTGAGCGCGCTCAGCAGGCCCTTGATGCCCGAGAATCCCTCGTGGTCGGCGTGGTGGTTGGGTGCGGGTAGCTCGTCCGCCCGGCCCGAACTGGGCGCCTTCGGCGCGGGGGACGGTGACGGAGACGGCTCTCGTGGCGAGGTCATGGAACGACCTTGACGCTTGAAGCCAGGTTCAAGTCAAGTGGCGGCGTGGACGACGCGACCATGACGATCGGCGAGGTGGCCCGTCGAGCGGGTGTGGCCACCTCGACCGTGCGCTACTACGAGCGGCGTGGCCTGCTGGCGGCCGACGCCCGCCTGGCGGGTCAGCGCCGCTACCGACCCGCCACCCTGCGCACGTTGGTGTTCATCGGCATGTTGCAGGACGCAGGCCTTTCGCTCGACGACATCGCCGCCGTGCTCGGCGCCGAGGACATCGGCGAGTGGAAGGGCGTCGCCGAGAAGCGCCTCGCCGCGCTCGACGCGGAGATCGCGCGGCTGCAGCACGCGGCCATGTACCTCCGAGGGGCCCTGCTGTGCCGGTACGACCATCCGCTGACGGATTGCCGGGTCATGGGCGCCGAGATCGACCGTCGTCTCGCGACACGTCCCTAGCCGGCGGCGTCTCGGAACAAGGGGGAACAAGCCGGTGCCACGACGGGATGGGCGACGCGGAACCGCACCGGCGGTCAGGCCTCCCGGGGCACGAAGACGTACCTCCACTGGTCGCGCGGACCGACGTCCACGAGGACGTACAGGCCCTCGTGCTCGGGGACCTCGAGGCGGGGTGGGAACATCTCGAGCCGGCTCTGGCACGGCCCTCCCTCACACGCGATGAAGAGGCGATCGCCCTCCGCCAGGACGGACGCCTCGTTGGACTGGTCGTACCAGTCCGGTGAGTGGCGGGGCCCCGGGTGGTTCAGGTGGCGCGCACCTCTCCACGACACGTGGGCATCATGCACCACCAGCTCGGCCTGCGCTCGGGGGGCGTGCCGGATGGCCGGCCCCGGATCATGGCCGGGCCGGGATGACGACCGTCTCGCGGAGGCAGAGCGACCAGCACTCCGCCGGCGACATCAGGTCAGCGGGCACCGGTCGGGCGGCGAACCACGCGGCACGGCGGCGGAGGTCGTCGAGCCGGTCGAACCACACCTCGTTGACGGCGTCGAACGGCGGGTCGTCGCCGCGGGGGTGGTCCTGGACGTACGCGGATCCCCGCAGGTCGTCCGGGATGCGGTCGCCCCCGAGCCGCCCGGCCTCGGCACGCCAGCGCTCGGCGAACTCCGTCCGTGTCAACGCCGGGTTCCGGCGGCCGAAGGACATCATCTTGAAGCGCTCGCCGCCGTCGGCCCACCGGGCGGCGAGGGCATCTCCTCCCCGGGCGACCACCTCGTCGACCTCGACGACGACGCTCCCATCGTCAGGGACAACGCCCGACGCTGCGGTCGTCTCGCCGTCGCTGATCCCGGCTGCCGCGTGCTCGGACGGCCCGCCCGCCCATGCGGCGCCGACGGGCCACAGGACCTCCACCGCGGCGAAGCGCGGCGGCGGCAGGCCGGGGAGCTCGAGGGACGTCGCCAGGGTGGCGCGGGCGGGGGCGCCGGGGGCACGGGCACGGCCCGCACACCGAGCGCCCGGGGGAACGGTCGGCAGGAAGCGGATGAGCTTGCTCGTCACGACAGCCCGACGCCGGCCCGCCAGCGGGCGATCGCCTCGCTCTTGATGTCCTCGTAGCCGCGCACCGACTGGATGCCCGCAGCGAGCGCAACCGTGTCGTCGTAGGTGGTCGGGGTCAGTGCGTCGAGCGCTCCGGCCACGAGCGTGCCGTAGTCGGCGGCGAGCTGGCGTTCCTCGCGCCGGTGGCGGTCGAGCCCGAACAGGTCGAGCGGCGTGCCGCGCACGCGGCGCATGGCGGCGAGAGCACGGAACGCCGGCCGGGCGACGCCGCTCGGCAGGGCGATCTTCCGCCGTCGCCCCAGGCGCCGGAGCGTCGGCGGGTGCAGACGGTACTGGACCGCGTAGCCGCCCTCGACACCGGCGGCGCGGGCCACATCGTCGAGGCCGAGGCGCAGGTGCAGGCGGGCGACCTCGTACTCGTCCTTGTAGGTGAGCACCTTGAACCAGCCCTCGGCGACGGCGGTCGTGAGCGCCCACCCGCGGTCGGCCTCGTCGACGGCGGCGGCGCGGGCCACGAGGTCGAGCCAGCGCTCGGCCAACCTGCCGCCCTGGTAGTCGACCACCTGGGCGGCGCGGCGCACGAGCAGCTGGCGCAGCACGGCGGGCAGCCCCCGGCCGTCGACCAGCGCCTCCGCGGCGGCGCGGGCCCGCGGGGTCGGGTCCCACAGGGACGACCGGCCGGTGCGTCCTTCCTCGCCGGTGTCCGCTCCGCCGGGGGTCGGCTCGGTGCCGCCGTGCCGGTGGGTGCCCGCTCCGGCGGTCCACCCCAGGGCGGCGTCGACGGCCGGGCGGTCGGCGACGAGCCACCGACCCCACCGAAACGCCTCGACGTTGGTCTCCGCCGCCGGGCCCTGGGTCTCGATGGCGTGCTCGACCGCGGCAGGCGGCACGGGCAGCGCGCCGAGCTGCGAGGCGATGCCCAGCAGCACCACGTTGGCGGGCAGGTGGCTGCCGAACAGTCTGTCGGCGAGCGCGGTCGTGTCGGCGAGGACGGCGCGGTCGCGGCCGACGGCATCCTGGACCGCCCCGGTCAGGCGCCCGTGGTCGACGCCGGGCGTGCCCTGCAGCATCCCCGCGGTCGGGACGAGATCCGCGTCCACGACCGCCCACGTGCCGCGGGGGCGAACCTTGCGCAGGTGCGTGGCCGACGCCGCCTGCAGCAGGTCGCCCGACAGGTAGAGGTCGGCGCCACCGTCGGGCACGGTGGCGGTGGTGATGTCGTCATCCGTGCGGCCGACGTGCAGGTGGGAGACGACCGCCCCCGCCTTCTGCGACAGCCCCGTCTGGTCGACGCCCTGCACGGCGAACCCGGCGGCGAGTGCCGCGTGGGCGAGCAGGCGGTTCGCGGTCACGATGCCGGTGCCGCCGATGCCGGTGGTGTACACGCTGTACCGACCCTCGACCGGGACGACCGCGGGGTCGGGCAGGTCGCCCGCCGGCAGCGCGGGCCGTTCCCGCCCCCGCCCGGCCTCGGACCCGCGCCCGGCCCGGCTCGCCCGGGGCTTCGGGACGATCGTGAGGAACGACGGGCAGTCGCCCTCGAGGCAGGAGAAGTCCTTGTTGCACGACGACTGGTGGATCTCCCGGCGCTCGCCGAACTCGGTCTCCACCGGCAGCACCGACAGGCAGTTGCTGATCCGCGAGCAGTCGCCGCAGCCCTCGCACACGGCCTCGTTGATGACGACCCGCTGGGGCGGCTCGTCGAGCTCGCCCCGCTTGCGCAGGCGGCGGGCCTCGGCGGCGCAGCGCTGGTCGTAGATGAGCACCGACACGCCCGGGTGCTCGCGCAGCTCCTCCTGCACGGCGATGACGTCCTCGCGGGGTCGCACCTGCACGCCGGGGGCGAAGGCGGCGTCGCGCCCGTACCGGCCGACGTCGTCGGTGCACACGGCGATGGCCGACACGCCCTCGGCGGCGAGCGACCGGGTGAGGGCGGGCACGTCCATGAGGCCGGCGACGTCCTGGCCACCGGTCATGGCGACGGCCGAGTTGTAGAGCAGCTTGAACGTGATGTGGACGCCGGCGGCGACGCACGCCCGCACGGCGAGGCTGCCCGAGTGGCTGAACGTGCCGTCGCCCAGGTTCTGGAAGATGTGCCGGTCACCCACGAACGGGGCCAGGCCGACCCAGTGCACGCCCTCGGCGCCCATCGGGGTGGGCGGGACGAACGTCTCGTCCGCGTGGCGGTGCTCGAAGTGGATCATCCCGTGGCAGCCCACCCCGCCACCGGTCACCGAGCCCTCCGGCACGACGGTCGAGCGGTTGTGCGGGCACCCGCTGCAGAACGCCGGCGTGCGGGCCGGCAGGTCGAGCAGCGGGAGGAGGGTGCGGGCGGTCGTGCCGGGCGTGGGTGCGGCGGCCGGTGCCGGTGCCAGGTCGGGCAGGACCCGTACCAGCACGTCGACGATCCGCTCGGCGGTGAGCTCACCGGTCCCGGGCACGAGCGGTCGGCCCTGCTGGTCGCGCTTGCCCCGCACCGGGGTCGTGCGTCCGGCCTCGTGCAGCACGGCCCGGAGCTGCTGCTCGACGAACGGCCGCTTCTCCTCGACGACGACGATCTCGTCGCACGTGTCGGCCAGCGACAGCACCGACGAGGGGACCACCGGGTGGGTGAGGGCGAGCTTCAGGATGCGGATGCCTGCGGCGGCGAGATCGTCGGTCGTGACCCCGCACATCTCGAGGGCACCGAGGACGTCTCGGTAGGTCCGCCCGGCGCACACGATGCCGAGCCGAGCGCCGCGGTCCGCGCCGACGAACCGGTCGAGGCCGCGAGCCTCGACCCACGCCTGCGCGGCGCGGAGGCGGCGGTCGAGCCACAGCTCCTCGAGATCGGGGCGCAGGATCGAGCCGCTCGGCTCGTGGCGCCACGGCTCGCCGTCCACCAGCAGCTCGGGGACCGGGCCGAGCGCGGCGAGGCGACCCGGATCGACGTCCACCGCCCCGATGCCGTCGGCCACGGCCGTGACGATGCGAACCCCGACCCACGACCCGCACGCCCGGCTGAGTCGGAACGCCTCGACGGCGAGGTCGAGCAGATCCTGCTGGTCGGCGGGCACGAGCACCGGGACGGCGGCGTCAGCCAGCGGTGCGTTGGTGTCGTAGGGGAGGGTGGAGGACTTGGCCGAAGGGTCGTCGCCGACGAACAGCACCGCCCCGCCGTTCGGCCCGGTGCCCATGAAGTTGGCGTGCTTGAGCACGTCGCCGCAGCGGTCGAGGCCGGGGCCCTTGCCGTACCAGGCCCCCACGACCCCGTCGACATCGGCGTAGGGGACCGCCTCGCCCATCTGCGATCCCCAGACGGCGGCCGCGGCCAGTTCCTCGTTGAGCCCGGGCTGGTGGACGATGCGGTTGTCGCCGAGGCGGCCGCCGAGCCGGGCCAGCGCGAGGTCGAGCGTGCCGAGCGGCGAGCCGGGATAGCCCGACACGAAGGTGGCGGTGTCCACCCCCGCCGCCGCGTCCACCGCCCGCCGGACCACCAGCGCCTCGCACAGCGCCTCGACACCCGACAGCAGCCGCCGCCGCGTCCCGTCCGCGGTCGGAGGGGCGGGCGTCGGTGCGTCGGTGGGTGTCGCGGTCATCGGGGTGGGCTCCCGCGGAGGTGTGGACGGCGCTCGACCGAGCCAACAGAATGAGGGCTCACTCATCATAGGGAGGGTTCGGTCGGCCGTGCTGACCGTCCGATCCGAGGCGACGAGCGCGACCGTACCGCGTGGCCTTGCGGTGGTGACCAAGCTGTTAGAACATTGTGGTCCGATCGGTCCAAAGATGAGACCCGCACGACCTGAGGGAGCTGCCTTCGTGCTCGACTACGACCAGGGAGCACAGGTCGCCGACCTGCGTCTGCAGCTGCGGCAGCTCATCGCCGGCAACGTGCCGCCGGACTACCTCGGCGCGTTCACCGACGACCCCGCCGACCTCGACGTCGCCCAGGCGTTCTGCCGCCTCCTGGCGGCGGAGAACCTGCTCTGCGCGGCGTGGCCGGAGGAGTTCGGGGGCCGCGGGTCGTCGCCCTGGGAGCAGACGGCGGTGCGCGAGGAGATGTGGGCGCACCACGAGCCGCGGGGCGCGCAGTACATGGGGGTCAACTGGGTGGGCCCGACGATCATGCGCCACGGGACGGCCGAGCAGCAGCGCCAGCACCTGCCGCCCATCGCCGCCGGCGAGGTGATCTGGTGCCAGGGTTTCAGCGAGCCCGACGCCGGCTCGGACCTCGCCTCCCTGCAGACGGCCGCTCGCCGCGACGGCGACGGGTGGCGCATCAGCGGGCAGAAGATCTGGACCTCCTACGCCACCATGGCCCAGTGGTGCTTCCTGCTGGCCCGCACGTCGCGGGGCGAGCGCAAGCAGCAGGGCATCACGGTGTTCCTGGTGCCGATGGACGGCCCGGGCATCGAGGTGCGGCCGATCCCGTCCATGCTCGGCCCGCACCACCTCAACGAGGTGTTCCTCGACGACGTGTGGGTCACCGAAGCCGACATCCTCGGCGAGATCGACCAGGGGTGGAACGTCGTGCGGGAGGTCCTCGCCTTCGAGCGGGTCGGCATCGCCCGCTACGCCCGGGTCGAGCGGCTGCTCCAGTGGGCGCCGGGCGCGCTCGGCGACGCGTGGGACCACTTGCCCGACGAGCTGCGCAGCCGGTGGACGCGGATGCTCGTCCACGCCCGCCGGGCCCGCCTGCTGGCCTACCGGGTCATCGCCACCCAGCAGACCGGCGAGGTGCGGCCGGGCGACACCGCCGCATACCGCATCGCCGTCACCCGGCTCGACCAGGAGAGCGCGGAGGTGCTCATGGACATCGCCGCCGAGATTCCCCCCTCTGCCGGGGAGGCCGACCGCCGGCTCGACGGCCCGCCGGGCCAGGCCACCGACGCACAGCGCTTCCGCAGGGCGGTCGAGGACCACCACCGCTACTCCGTGTCGGCCACCATGGCGTCGGGCAGCATCGAGATGCAGCGGATCCTGCTGGCCCGGGCCCTGCTGGCGGCGGCATGAACACCGATCTCAGCCCCGAGGCCGTCGAATACGGCCGGACGGCCCGCCGGGCGCTCCAGGACGCCGGTGGCGACGAGCTCGCGGCCGCCCCAGCCGGCCTCGGCGGATCCGCAGGCCAGGAGGGCGCGCACGACGCCGGCGACGCCGCTGCGAAGGTGCTCGCCGACCTCGGCGCGTGGGACCTCGATCCCCGGGGCAGTGCGGAGGAGCTCGAGGCGGCCGCCGCCCTCTGCCACAGCGCCGGATGGTGGGCGGTGCCGCACCCGGTCGCCGAGCGGGTGGCGCGGCCCCGCGACGTGGAGGCCGACGCGCTCTTGGTCGTCGACGCCCGCACCGGGGACGAGCGCACCGGGGACGAGCGCACCGGCGACGTTCCCAGCGGCTACGTCCCCAGCGGCGACGCCCGGACGGGCGCGATCGCCGAGGCCGTGGCCGATGGCGGCCTCCGCTGGGTGGCCGTCGATCTCGACGGCGGGCGCTACACCGCCATCCCGCGCCCGGCTGAGGGCCCGGTCGGCAAGCCGGGCCACGCCCGAGCGGTCGATCTGACCCCGTTGGCCGAGGCCGACGGGGCCGCGGCGGTGGGCGACGTCGCGCTCGGCCTCGTCCTGCCGTGCTGGACGCTGCTCGGCATGCTCGACCGGGCCGTCGACCTGACGGCCGCGTACGTCAACGAGCGGCAGCAGTTCGGCCAGCCGCTGGCGTCGTTCCAGGGCGTGCAGTTCCAGCTCACCGACGCCGAGGTCGAGCGGGTCGGGGTCACCGAGCTCGCCAAGCACGCGCTCTGGAGCATCGCCTCCCGTCAGCCCGGCACGGTCGACGACGCCCTCGCCCTGCGGCTGGCGGCCGTCGAGGCAGCCGAGGTGGTGTTCCGCATCACCCACCAGCTCCACGGGGCCATCGGCTTCTGCGACGAGACGACGCTGTCCTGGCTGTCGCGGGCCAGCCAGCCGCTGCGGCGACTGCCGCTCGGCCCGTCCGCCACCCGCGCCGCCCTCACCGCCCGCCTGGGCCGCCGCAGCCTGACGGGGATCTACTCGTGACCGACGACGTCCTCACCGTCGAGGCCGACGGGCCGGTCCGCACCGTGGTGCTCAACCGGCCCGACCAGCTCAACGCCATCGACCGCGCCCTGCACCACGCGCTCGCCCAGGTCTGGCGCCGCCTCGCCGCCGACGCCGAGGCCCGCGTCGTGGTCGTCACCGGGGCCGGCACGGCGTTCTCGGCGGGCGGAGACCTCGACTGGATCACGTCGTTCCTCGACGACCCGGCCGCCCGGGACGAGAGCCTGCGCGAGGGTGCGGAGATCATCGACGAGATGCTGCGGTTCCCGCTGCCGGTCATCGCCGCGGTGAACGGGCCGGCCGTCGGGCTGGGGTGCAGCATCGCGGTCCTCAGCGACATCGCGCTCATCGCCGAGGGCGCCTACCTGGCCGATCCGCACGTGGCGGTCGGCCTGGTGGCCGGAGACGGGGGCGCCGCGCTGTGGCCGCTGCTCACGCCGATCATGCGCACGCGCGAATACCTGTTCACCGGCGACCGCATCCCCGCCGAGGTGGCGGTCGAGGTCGGTCTGGCCAGCCGCTGCGTGCCGGCCGACGAGCTTCTTCCCGAGGCGCAGCGGTTGGCAGTCCGGCTGGCCGCCCTGCCGCCCGGCGCGCTGCAGGGCACCAAGCGCATCGTCAACATGCACCTGTCCGGGGCGCTCGCCGGCGCGGTGCAGGCCGGCTTCGCCGCCGAGCAGGTGACGATGACCTCCGACGACCACCGCCAGCGGCTGCTGCGGCTGCGGGAACGGGCCCGCCGATGAGCGCCCCCGAGTCGCCGGCCGATCTGGAGGAGTTCCGTGCCGAGGTCGCCGCGTGGTGCCGGGCGCACGTGCCCGCCGGCTGGCGCAGCGACCAGACGGGTGTGCCCGAGGCCGACTTCGTCGCCTTCCAGAAGGACTGGTTCCAGCAGCTGCGCGGGGCGGGCTGGGCCGTGCCCCACTGGCCGGCCGAGTGGGGCGGCGGCATGTCGGTGCCCCGGCAGGTGGTCCTGTACCAGGAGCTCGCCGCCCACGACGCCCCCCGCCTGGTGCTGGCTTTCGTGTCGATCCACCACGCGGCCTCGACCTTGCTCGTGGCGGGCACGGACGACCAGCGGGCGCGGCACCTGCCCGCGATCCTCGACGGCGAGATCTGGTGCCAGGGGTTCTCCGAGCCAGAGGCCGGCTCGGACCTGGCCAGCCTGCGTACGACAGCCCGCCGGGACGGCGACCGCTATGTGGTCAACGGTCAGAAGCTGTGGGCCAGCGGTGCCCGGCACGCGGACTGGTGCCTGCTGCTGGCCCGCTCCGACACGGACGCGCCGAAGAGGAAGGGCATCTCCTACTTCCTCATGGACATGCGGTCGCCGGGCGTCGACGTGCGGCCGATCCGCAACGCGCTCGGCGACGCCCACTTCTGCGAGGTGTTCCTCGACGACGTCGAGATCCCCGAGGCCAACCTGGTCGGGCCGGAGAACGCCGGCTGGCAGGTGGCCCAGGCCACGCTCAGCGCCGAGCGGGGCATGACCATGCTGGAGCTGGCCGAGCGCCTGGCCGCCGGGTTCCGGTGGCTGGTGGCCGAGTGCGACCGCCCCGGCGAGTCGGGGATCCGGGCGCTCGACGACCCCATCGTCGGCGACGGTCTGGCGCGCTTCGAGACGGAGCTCACCGGCCTGCGTTCGGTGTGCCGCGACCTGGTGGAGCGCGCCGATGCCGGGGAGGTCGGCCCCGCCGACGCGTCGATCGTGAAGCTGTACTACAGCGAGCTGCTGCAGCGGATGACCGGGTTCGCCGCCGAGGTCGCGGGGCTCGATGCCCACACCAAGCGGGCCAAGCCGCTGTCGAGCGGCTGGGAGTCGGGCGCCTGGGTGCTCGACTTCATCGGCTCGTGGGAGTGGACGATCCCCGGCGGTTCCAGCGAGATCCAGCGCACGATCATCGGCGAACGCGGCCTCGGCCTGCCGCGCGAGCCCGTCCTCGCCGAGCCGGGGAGCGGCGCATCGTGAGCGACCTCGCCGAGTTCCACGACGAGTTGCGGTCCGTCGCCCGCGACCTGCTGGCCCCCGCGAGCCCGCTCGTCACCGGCGGCGAGCCCGGCCGCGTCGACCTGTCGCAGCTGGCGAAGGCCGGCTGGCTGGGGCTGGACGTGCCCGCGGCGTACGGCGGCTCCGGCGCCACGTTCGCCGAGGTGGCCGTGGTGCTGGAGGAGATCGGCCGGTCTGCGGCCGCCACCCCGATGCTCGGTGCCGTCCTGGCCGTGGGGGCCCTCGGCTCGGTCGAGCCGTCCACGGCGCGCGACCAGTTGCTGACCGCCGTTGCCGAGGGCGAGGTGCGGGCGACGGTCGCCGTCGCGGCGGGGGACGAGGGTCTCGGCGCCCGCCCGGGGTGCGCGATCGAGCGCGACGGCGGGTCCGTCCGCCTGTCGGGCCGGGTGCGGTTCGTGCCCGACGCGCCGGAGGCCGAGCGCGTCCTCGTGGTGGCCGACGATCCGTCGTCGGGTCCCGTGCTCGTCGAGGCGACTCCGGGCGTCCACGTCGAGGTCCGACCGCTGCCCGTCGTCGATGCCACCCGATCGCTCGGCGAGGTCGTGGCCACCGGCGCCGCGGTCGAGCCCACCCGCATCTGGCCCCTCGCCGCGGGCCTGGGACCCCTCGCCGACCGGGCGGCGCTGGCGATCGCCGCCGACGCCGTCGGGGTCGCCGGGGCCGCGCTCGACGCCACGGTCGCCTATGCGGCCGAGCGCCGGCAGTTCGGGCGGCCGATCGGCTCGTTCCAGGCGGTCAAGCACGCCTGCGCGGACGTGACGGTCGGGCTCACGATCTCCCGCCGACTGGTGGCCGACGCGGTCGCGGCGGTCGCCGGCGGGTCCCCGGACGTCGGGGTCGCCGTGTCCATGGCCAAGGCCCATGCTGTCGAGACGGCCGTGGCCGCGACGGGGTCGGCTCTCCAGCTCCACGGCGGCATCGGCTACACGTGGGAGCACGGCCTCCACGTCTTCGTGAAGCGGGCCGCGCTCGACCGGTCGCTCTTCGGCTCGCCCGCCGCCCACCGCGCCCGGCTGGCCCGGCGCTACGGGGCGACGGCGTCATGACGGGGCACACCGCTGCCCGCCTCGCCGTCCGACCTGCCGGCCTGGAGCCGATTCCCCAGGTCGGCCGTCCAACATCGCCGATAACCTCTAGATGTTTCGCACTGTGTTCTGCCATGCCCACACCCACCGAGGGGAGCACGCCATGCAGATGGACGACATGATCCTGGTCAGCATCGACGACCACATGATCGAGCCGCCGGACCTGTTCGAGAACCACGTCCCGGCGAAGTTCAAGGACGACGCGCCGAAGGTCGTCCGCAACGAGAACGGGGTCGACGAGTGGCACTTCCAGGGCAGCGCCACCTCGACGCCGTTCGGGATGGCGGCCACCGTCGGGTGGCCCCGTGAGGAGTGGGGGTTCAACCCCGGTTCCTACTCCGAGCTGCGCCCCGGGTGCTTCGACGTCCACGAGCGGGTGCGGGACATGGACGCCAACGGCGTCCTCGCGTCGCTGAACTTCCCGACCATGGCCGGGTTCAGCGCCCGCACCTTCAACGAGGGCGAGGACAAGGACGTCGCCCTCGTCATGATGCAGGCCTACAACGACTGGGTCATGGACGAGTGGTGCGCTGCCTACCCGGGCCGGTTCATCCCGCTCGGCATGGTGCCGAACTGGGATCCCGAGCTGGCCGCCGAGGAGGTCCACCGCATCGGCAAGAAGGGCTGCCGTTCGATCAGCTTCCTCGAGACCCCGCACGTCTACGGCCTGCCCAGCTTCATGTCCGGGCACTGGGACCCGATGCTCAAGGCGATCTGCGACGAGAACATGGTGCTGTCGCTGCACATCGGGGCGGGCTTCGAGGTGATCCGCCGGCCGGCGGAGGCGCCGATCGACCACCTGATGGTGCTGGCGACCCAGATCGCGGCCATCACCGCGCAGGACCTGCTGTTCGGGCCGACCTTCAAGACGTTCCCCGACCTGCGGGTGGCGCTGTCGGAGGGCGGGATCGGTTGGGTGCCGTTCTACCTCGACCGCATCGACCGCCACTGGACCAACCAGACGTGGCTGCACGGCGGCGACGAGTTCGGCGGCAAGCTCCCGTCCGAGGTGTTCCGCGAGCACATCCTCGCCTGCTTCATCACCGACCCGTCCGGCCTCGAGCTGCGGCACCGCATCGGTATGGACAACATCGCGTGGGAGTGCGACTACCCGCACACCGACACGACGTGGCCGAACTCGCCCGAGTTCTCCTGGAAGGAGTTCCAGGACGCCGGGTGCACCGAGGCCGAGATCCACCAGATCACCTTCGAGAACGCCTGCAGGTTCTTCGACTGGGACCCGTTCAAGCACACCGCTCGCGAGCAGGCCACGGTCGGCGCCCTCCGTGCCCGCGCCGCGGACGTCGACGTGACCCGCATGTCGCGCGAGGAGTGGAAGAAGCAGAACGAGGCTGCGGGCATCGGCGTCTACTGATCGCGGTCAGGGGCGGTCGGTGAACGAGTGGTGCTCGTGCGCCACGACCCACCGGCCGTCCGTTCGCCGCAGGCCGAGCGTGAGCCGCAGCCGACGGTCGGGCTCGGCCGCGAGCGTGGCCTCGGTGCCGCACCGCAGCAGCGCCCACACGAAGGCGACGTCGTCGCCCGCGGTCACGTCGATCTCGACCGGGTCGAAGCAGGCGCCGGAACGCTGCCACTCGAAGAACGGCGGCCAGGTCGTGCGGTAGGCGTCGAGGCCACGGACGCCGTCTTCGGGCGGGGGCACGTCGAACATCACGATGTCGTCGCTGTGGTCGGCGACAACGCCGGCGAGGTCCCCGTCGTGGACGGCTCGCGCCCACATCTCGACGAGGCGCCGGATCTCGGCCTCGGCCGTGGTGCCGCTGTCGGTGGGGGTCGGGGTGGTGGGTTGCGTGGGCATGGCGTCGTCCATCGTCCGTTCCTGGGTGGTCGTCCTCCAGCCATGACGACCGACGAGATCTCGGATTCTCATCGCGCCGGCGAGATGGCGCGATGGGTGCCGGCCGATCGTCCCGCGGCGGCGCACGAGGCTCCCGCGCCCCCGGTCCCGAGCCGCTACTGTGTGAGCGTTCGCTCACCTAGCCGACGTTCTCTCGGGTCGACGAGGGGCGATGGAGGTCAACGATGTCGTTCAACTGGTTCATCTCCGTCGACGACCACCTGATCGAGCCCGCCCGGCTCTGGCAGGACCGGGTGCCGGCCAAGTGGCGGGACATCGCCCCGCGCATCGTGCGCGAGGGTGACTCCGAGCACTGGGTCTACGAGGACCGCCAGATCGTGACCACCGGGCTCAACGCGGTCGCCGGCAAGTCGCGCGAGGAGTTCTCGCCCGAGCCCATCACCTACGAGGACATGCGCGAGGGGTGCTACGAGCCCGCCGCCCGCGTCGCCGACATGGACCAGGGCAACGTGCTCGCCTCGATGCTGTTCCCGTCGTTCCCCCGGTACTGCGGCCAGGTGTTCCACGAGGCCAAGGACAAGGAGATCGGCCTCGCCTGCGTGCAGGCGTGGAACGACTTCATCCTCGACGAGCTGGCCGACGCCTACCCGGGCCGGTTCATCCCGATGATGATCATCCCGCTGTGGGACCCGGTCGCCGCCGCCACGGAGATCGAGCGCACGGCCGCCCGCGGCGCCAAGTCGATCGCCTTCTCGGAGAATCCCACCAAGCTCGGGTTGCCGTCGATCCACACCGACTTCTGGGACCCGGTGCTCCAGGCGTGCAACGACACCGGCTTCGTCATCTCGATGCACGTCGGCTCGTCGTCCAACCTCATCCGCACGTCGCCCGACATGCCGACGCTGGCGTTCATGGCCTACTCGGCCGCCGCCAACCAGGCGGGCACGCTGCTCGACTGGCTGTTCAGCGGCAACTTCGTGCGCTACCCCAACCTGAAGATCGCCCTGTCCGAGGGCTCGATCGGCTGGATGCCCTACTTCCTCGAGCGGGCCGAGCAGGTCATCGACAAGCAGCGGTTCTGGGCGTCCCGCTTCGACATCGACATGAACGCCAGCCACGAGAAGGGCGAGCAGAAGGGCGAGGCCCGCTTCGACCTCGACACCGACATCCGTCGGCTGTTCAAGGACCACGTGTTCGGCACCTTCATCGAGGACCACGCCGGCCTGCGGCTGCTCGACGTCATCGGCGAGGACAACGTGATGCTCGAGTGCGACTATCCGCACTCCGACTCGACGTGGCCCGACACCATCAGCCTCGCCAACAAGTGGCTCGGCGACCTGCCCGCCGACGTGCAGCACAAGATCACCGTCGGCAACGCCTGCCGGGTCTACGACTTCACGCCGGCCGATCCGGCGACGATCGCCGCGACCGGGGCCGGGTGATGCGGGTCTCGGTCGACGCCGATCGCTGCCAGGGCCACGCCCGCTGCTGGGACATCTGCCCCGAGGTCTTCGACCTCGACGACGAGGGCCACGCCCTCGTGACCAGCTCCGACGTCCCGCCGGGCCTGGAGGACAAGGTGCGCGACGCGGTCCGGAACTGCCCGGAGCGCGCCATCACCGTCGCCTGACCCGACCGCCCGGCGCCGCAGGGCGGCGAGGCAATGACTGCCGCCCGGGCACTCTCGAGGCGATGACGTGCGGGGGCCGCACGCGATCGACTCAGGCTCCGCCGAGCGCGAGTCGTTGCCTCGGGCTGTCGAGGTCGCTCATCCCGGGTCACGTGATGACGGCGCGATCCTTCAGCGCGGCGATCTCGTCCCAGGACACGCCCACCTCGAGCAGCACCTCCTCGGTGTGCTCGCCGGTCTCGGGGGCGCGTGCGGGGGCGCCGGCCTCGCCGTCGAACTGGGCGGGCGTGGCGACCATCGGCAGGGTGGAGCCGCGTCCGGTGTCCACACCCGCCATGTAACCGTTCGCCAACACCTGCGGGTCGTCGTGCAGCTCGTCCGGCTCCTGCACGACCGTCCACTCGCCCGCGAAGCGGTCGAGGACCGGCCGCCACTCGGCGAGCGTGCGTTCGGCGAAGGCCGTCTCCAGCAGCTCGACGCACGCTCGGGCGTTGCGCCGCCGGGCGTCGAGATCGGCGA
>DASUQS010000027.1:0-4393 GCA_036280455.1 Acidimicrobiales bacterium | reverse complement strand
GGGCATGGCAGGGCTGCTCCAGGGGGGTCGCGGAGAGCCTAACGGTGCCGTCCTGCCATCAGCGTGGCGCCCCGACCACCGCGGCAGTAAGGCGTGCTGATCCGTAGCGGACGAGGAAACCCTGACACAAATGGCATCGTTGCAGATCAGCGAAACGTGCCGATATGGTCCCGATGGTGCGGTCCCCCGAGGAGCTCACGGAGGCCTTTCGGGCATCGGGCCTGTGACTGCACGGTCCGCGGGCCGGCGGGGCATCGACGAACGGGCCGCGGCACATCCATTCGCGCAAGACCCACAGCAGGAGGCAGTACGTGCCGGAGATCCAGGGCAGCAAGACCCAAGAGAACCTGAAGGAGGCGTTCGCCGGGGAGAGCCAGGCCAACCGCCGGTACCTGTACTTCGCCCAGAAGGCCGACATCGAGGGCTACCCCGACGTCGCGGCCCTGTTCCGCTCGGTGGCCGAGGGTGAGACCGGCCACGCGTTCGGCCACTTCGACTTCCTCGCCGAGGCCGGCGACCCGGTGACCGACGAGCCCGTCGGCCCCACGGCCGACAACCTCCGCTCGGCGATCGCGGGGGAGACCTACGAGTACACCGAGATGTACCCCGGCTTCGCCCGCACCGCCCGCGACGAGGGCTTCGTCGAGGTGGCGGAGTGGCTCGAGACGCTGGCTCGCGCCGAGAAGTCGCACGCCGGCCGCTTCACCCAGGGCCTCGAGAACCTCTCCTGACCTGCACCGCTCGGGCCCCGGCGGATCGATCCGTCGGGGCCCGAGTGCTGTCCGGCCGCAACCGTCCTCCCCACCTGAGACCGCCCACGAACGCAGAGGTCCCGAACGAGATGGCCAAGCTCACCCTCGACGACATCAGCGATCTGCGTGCGTACGAGCGGGAGCGCGTCGACTTCCGGCGCGAGGTGATCGGCGTCAAGCAGCGCCGCCGGGTGGGTCTCGGCGAGTTCGTCACGCTCCTGTTCGAGAACGCCCAGACGATCCGGTTCCAGATCCAGGAGATGGCCCGGGCCGAGAAGATCATCAGCGACGAGGGCATCGAGACCGAGCTGGCGATCTACAACCCGCTCATCCCCGAGCCGGGCCAGCTGTGCGCGACGCTGTTCATCGAGCTGACCTCAAAGGATGCCCTCGTCGAGTGGCTTCCCCGACTGGTGGGCATCGAGTCGGCGGTCGCGCTGCGGCTGGCGGACGGCGAGCTGGTGCGGGCGGTGGTCGACGAGGATCACGGCAAGCAGCTGACCCGCGACGAGATCACCGCCTCGGTCCACTACGTCCGCTTCGAGCTGACGCCCGAGCAGGTCGAACGGTTCGCCGCCGGGCCCGTCACCCTCCTGTCCGACCACGCTGCGTACGCGGCCGAGGTCGCGCTCGGTGACGAGACGGTGACGGAGCTCACGACCGACCTCCGCCACGGCGGCTGAGTCCCGGGGCTGTCGCGTCCCGCCCGTCGCTCCGAGCCCGTCGCCGGGCCGCCCGACCTGCACGGATAGGGCCTTGCGCACGTCGCGGGCCGGGTGCCAAGATCGGCCGTCCTCCGGCGGTGGGCCAGCGTGTCCCTCCTTTGCGTACGGGTTTGCGCACGGCCTCCCCGGGAACAGAGACTCCGGTCCGGGGCACGCCCGTGAGGGGGCGGCGCGCCAGCGACCGCGCACACCGTCGATCCCAGTCACAGGGAGAACTTCCCGCAACCATGAAGCAGACCTGGCGACAGCATGCTGCCTGCCGCGGGCTCGACCCGCTGATCTTCTACCCGGTCACTGAGGAAGAGGCCGAAGACGCAAAGGACGTGTGCGACGAGTGTCCCGTGCGCGAAGCCTGTCTCGAGCACGCCCTTGCCGTGCGTGAGAAAGAGGGCGTCTGGGGCGGAGCGACCGAGCGCGAGCGGCGGCGCATCATCCGCCAACGCCGCCGAGCGTCCTGACGATGACCTTCGAGGGATGGCCTGCGGTTCTCGGGGAGTTGTCGGCGCGCCGTGACCTGACCACCGACCAGGCGCGCGCCGCGATGTCCGAGATCCTCGACGGCGCGGCGTCCCCGGCGCAGATCGCCGGGTTCGTCGTCGCCCTGCGCATGAAGGGCGAGGCCGTCGCCGAGCTCGACGGCATGTTGCAGGCCATGCTCGACGCCGCCGAGCACGTGGAGCTCCCACCGGGGGCCGCCATCGTCGACGTGGTGGGCACCGGCGGCGACCGCGCCCACACGATCAACGTCTCGACCCTCTCGGCGCTGGTGCTCGCCGGTGCCGGCGGGCGGGTCTGCAAGCACGGCAACCGGGCGGCGTCGTCCTCTGCCGGCAGCGCGGACGTGTTGGAGGCGCTCGGTGTGCGCATCGACTGCGGGCCGGACGAGGTGGCCCGCTGCGTCGCCGAGGCCGGCATCGGCTTCTGCTTCGCGCCCCGCTACCACAGCGCGATGCGCCACGCCGGTCCGACCCGTCGCGAGCTGGGCATCCCGACGGCCTTCAACATCCTGGGCCCACTGGCCAACCCGGCCGGCGCCACCCGCCTGATGATCGGCGTGGCCGACGCCTCCATGGCCGAGCGGATGGCCGGCGTGCTCGCCGCCCGCGGAGCAGACCGGGCGCTGGTGGTGCACGGCGACGACGGCCTCGACGAGCTCACGATCTCCACCACGTCGCACGTCGTCGAGCTGCGGGACGGCGAGGTGCGCAGCTACGACGTCGATCCGGCGGCGCTCGGCATCGAGCGGGCGCCGGCCGAGTCCGTGGTGGGCGGCGACCCCGCCACCAACGCCGCGCTCGCCCGGCGGGTGCTCGACGGCGAGCGCGGGCCGCACCGTGACATCGTCACGCTCAACGCCGCCGCCGCCCTCGTCACCGCCGGCCTCGTCGACGACCTGGCGGCCGGCATCGAGCTGGCGCGCGCCACGATCGACGACGGGCGCGCCGCCGCCGCCCTCGACCGTCTCGTCGCCGTCTCGAACGCGGCATGAGCGGCATCGCTTGACGCCCGATAACGCCTGTTCTTGACTGACGAGGTGGACCCCGACGCGGTCATGTCGTCCGGTGACCCGACGCGCGACCGCCTCGTTGCCGCTGCGGCCGAGGTCTTCGCCGAGAAGGGGTACGACCGCGCCGGCGTGCAGGAGATCGCTCGACGGGCCGGGTTCACGACCGGCGCCATCTACGGGCGGTTCAGCGGCAAGGCCGAGCTGCTGCTCGCGGCCATCGAGGCGCAGTCCGACGACGAGTTCGAGCAGCTGTTCGCCGAGAACCGCTTCGAGGGCAAGGCCACCGACATCATCACGACCGTCGGCTCGCACCTCGTCACCGAGGAGTTCGACAACGGCCAGGCCCTGCTGCTGGAGGCGTTCGTCGCCGCCCGCCGCGACCCGGAGGTGAAGGTCATGCTGCGCCGGGTGATCGAGCACCGCACGGCCGAGCTGACCGCCCTCGTCGACGACGCCAAGCACAACGGCGGCATCGATCCCGCGCTCGACACGCTGTCGATCGTGCGGTTCTGTCACGCCGTCGGCTTCGGGTTCCTGCTCTTCGGTGCCATCGACCTCGACCGGCCTGAGGCCGAGCCGTGGGAGGCGCTGATCAGCCGGCTGGTCGGCGCGGTGGCCGACCCCGCACTGTCGCCCGACCCGGCGGACGTCCCGCCGCTCGGTTGAGCGCGCCGTCGACCTGCCGTCGCGGTCGCGCCGGGCTCACTCGATACCGAGGTTCCACATCGAGTCGAGGTCGTGCTGGGAGTAGGCCTGGAAGGCGATCATCGTCGTCGTGTGGACGATGCCGTCGAGGCCGGAGATGTGGCGGGTGACGACATCGGCCAGCTCGTCGTGCTGGCGCACCCGCACGACGGCGACCAGGTCGAGGTCGCCGGTGACCGAGTAGACCTCGGCGACGCCGTCGACATCGGCGATCTCGGAGCCCAGGTCCGCGATGCGGTCGGGCTCGGCATGGATGAGCACGAAGGCGGTCAGCACGCCGCGCAGCGTAGACCCGCCGGCGAGAGGTGGCGCGCCACGCCCGTCGGGCGGCGGGGGAGTGGGCTCGACAGCTCGCCGTCGACGTGCAGGAGCCGCAGGTCGGGGGCGTGGCGTTCGATCCACGACGCGACGCACGCCAGCTCGTCGGCCACCGCCGGAGCGAGCGGATCGTCCGGGCCGATCGCGTCGAGCGGGCCGAAGGCGATGCGTGCGAGGTCACGACCACAATCGTCGGCGAGGTCGTCGGCGAGGTCGTCGTCGTGGCCGACCTTGGGGTCGTCGCCGCTCGCGTCGTCCGGTGCCGCCCACCAGCGGACAGGCCGCCCGCACACCAGCTCGACGCCCTCGCCGTCGGCCGTGGCCAGGACGATCCGCTCGGCGCCGCGGAGCGTGGCGGACCACCGTTGGCTCCGCACGGCGGCGCC
>DASUQS010000026.1:0-11964 GCA_036280455.1 Acidimicrobiales bacterium | reverse complement strand
AGCTGGTCGCCCTTGTCGTCCTCGTGGCGCATCTCGTCGAGCGCGGCCTCGTCCTCCGGGTGCTCGTCGCCGTTCGTCTCGGGCTTGCGGAGGCTGTGACGTCGGGCGTCCGCGATCTGGCTCGCGAACGTGCGCAGGCGGGCATCGTCGGGGATGAACAGGTAGGCCTTCTGGCGGGGCACGCCCCGCGTCCACCGCACGAACCGGCCCACCGCCTGGCGGAAGAACAGCTCGGTCGTGGTGGTGGTCGCGTAGACGCCGACCCGGAGCCGCGGGATGTCGACGCCCTCCGACACCATGCGCACCGCCACGATCCACGGGTCGCTCGACGCCGAGAAGCGGGCGATGCGGCTCGACGACATGGGATCGTCAGACACCGCCACGGTGGCCCGCACCCCGCAGCGGTAGCGCAGCAGGTCGGCGATGCCCTGGGCGTGGTCCTGGTCGGCGGCGATGACGAGGCCGCCGGCATCGGGCTGCGTGCGGCGGATCGTCGTCAGCCGCTCGTTGGCCTGCAACAGCACGGTCGGCAGCCACTCGCCGTCGAGGCTGAGGGCCGTCCGCAGGCGCTGCGCGGCGCGGGTGCGGTCGAGCGCGTCGTCGAAGGCCGCGGCCTGGGCGCTGCCGTCCGGCGCGATCCACTCCATGTACCCGTTGATGCGCGGGAAGTACACCGGCCGCACGACCCGACCGTCGGCGAGCGCATCGGCGTAGCCGTATTCGAAGTCGGGCACCGCCTCGTCGCCGACGTAGCGGACGAAGGGGATGGCGAGCGTGTCGGACCGGAACGGCGTGCCGGACAGCGCCACCCGCCGCGGTGCCACCTCGAACGCCCGCCGCACCGACTCGCCCCACGCCCGGTCGTCGCCGGCGTGGTGGATCTCGTCGAGGATCACGATCGACTGACCCGCGATCGCCCGCACCGCGTCGGGATTGGACGCCACCTGCTGGTAGGTGGTCACCACGCCGTGCACGTCGGCGGGCAGGCGGCCTCCGGTGGCCGACCACCGGGGCTCGAGGTGGAGGCCGAACCGCGCGGCTGCGTCGGCCCACTGGATCTTGAGGTGGGAGGTCGGCGCCACGACGACGAGCCGCCGCCCCGGGTTGGCCGCGATGTCCTGCACCGCGGCGCACAGGGCGAAGGTCGTCTTGCCGGCGCCCGGGGTGGCGACCGCCAGGAAGTCGGGCGCGTCTGAACCTGCGAGCCCGTCGAGGGCGCGCTTCTGCCAGGGGCGGAGGCGAACGCTGCGTGCCATGGGGGACGCGCATCTTGGCACGCGCCGGCCCGGCCGCCGTACCCGCTTCCCTGTCCCCAGCCCGCCCCCAACCGGTCCACAACGCCCTCCCCAGCGTTTCCACGACGGGAATGCCGCTCGAGCGGCCGATCCCGTTGTGGAGAGGATGACCTCGGGCAGGATGACCCTGTGGCCCAGCACGACATCGACCCCGACCGCCTGCCCTTCGCCCCCGAGGGCCTCGACCGGAAGCCCGACGTGGGGGCCGACGGCTTCTTCGCCGTCGACATGCGGGCGGGGCGGGTGCTCGCCGTCGAGCCGTTCCCGGAGGCCCGGAAGCCGGCCTGGAAGCTGACCGTCGACTTCGGTCCGGTCGTCGGCACCCTGCGGACGAGCGCGCAGGTCACCAACTACACGGCCGACGAGCTCACCGGCCGCCTCGTCGTCGGTGCGCTGAACCTCGGCCGCAAGCGCATCGCCGGCTTCACGAGCGAGTTCCTGATCCTCGGCGCGCTCGACCCCGACGGCACCGTGCGCCTGCTCGAGCTGCCCGACGACGTGGGCGTCGGCGCCCCGATCGCCTGATCGCGGATCTGCAACCCAGCCGCTCAGGCCACGGCCTGGACCCCGACCTCGGCACCCGCACCCGCGACGTCGTCCGACGAGTCAGCGTCGTCGGCGAACTGGGTGCGGTAGAGCTCCGCGTAGCGTCCGCCGGCGGCGAGCAACTCGTCGTGGGTGCCGCGCTCGACGATGCGCCCGGCCTCGACGACGAGGATGGCGTCCGCCCGCCGGATGGTGGACAGCCGGTGCGCGATCACGATGGCGGTGCGCCCGTCGAGCGCGTGCGTCAGCGCCTCCTGCACCGCGGCCTCCGACGTCGAGTCGAGGCTGGCCGTCGCCTCGTCGAGGATCACGACCCGGGGCTCGGCCAGCAGGATGCGGGCGATCGTGAGCCGCTGGCGCTCCCCGCCCGACAGGCGGTAGCCGCGCTCGCCGACCACCGTGGCGAGCCCGTCGGGCAGCGACTCGACCAGGTCGCCGAGCCGGGCGGCGCGCAGGGCGTCCCACAGGTCGTCGTCGGTGGCGTCGGGCCGGGCGAAGCGCAGGTTCTCGCCGATCGTCTCGTGGAACAGGTGACCGTCCTGGGTCACCATGCCGATCGCGGCCCGCACGTCGTCGAACGACAGGTCGCGCACGTCGACGCCGTTCAGGCGCACGGCACCGGCGTCGACGTCGTAGAGCCGCGGCGCCAGCGACGCGATCGTCGACTTGCCGCTGCCGGACGATCCGACGAGGGCGACCATCTGTCCGGGCTCGACCTCGAACGACACGCCGTGCAGCACCTCGTCGCCGCCGCGGGTGTCGAGGGTCGCGACCTCCTCCAGCGAGGCGAGCGACACCTTGTCGGCCGACGGGTAGGCGAACCGGACGTCGTCGTAGGTGACCGACACGGCGCCCGGCGGCAGCTCCTCGGGATCGGGGCGCTCGGTGATGAGCGGCGTCATGTCCAGCACCTCGAACACCCGCTCGAAGCTGACGATCGCGGTCATGGCGTCGACCCGGGCGCTCGCCAGCGCGGTGAGCGGTGTGTAGAGCTGGGTGAGCAGCAGCGCCAGCGTGACGATCGTGCCGGCGTCGATGTCGCCCTGCAGCGCCATGTAGCCGCCGAGCCCGTAGACGAGCGCGAGCGCCAGCGCGGACACCAGGGCCAGCGCGGTCATGAAGAGGTACTGCCCCATGGCGCTGCGCACGCCGATCTCCGCGACCCGCTCCGCCCGGCGACCGAACTCGCCCTCCTCGCGGCCGGGGCGGCCGAACAGCTTCACGAGCGTGGCACCGGGGGCGGAGAACCGCTCGGTCATCTGCGTGGTCATCGCCGAGTTGTGGTCGGCGGCCTCGCGCTCGAGGTGGGCGAGACGGGCGCCCATCCGCCGGGCCGGGATGACGAACACCGGCAGCAGCACGAGCGCCAGCAGCGTGATCTGCCACGACAGCCGCAGCATCACGACGAGGGCGAGCAGCAGCGAGATGCTGTTGCTGACCACGCCGGACAGGGTCCAGGTGAAGGCCCGTTGCGCGCCGATGACGTCGTTGTTGAGCCGGCTGACCAGCGCGCCCGTGCGGGTGCGGGTGAAGAACGCCACCGGCATCCTCTGGACGTGCCCGTAGACGGCGCGGCGGAGGTCGAGGATGAGGCCCTCCCCGACCTTGGCCGACTGCCAGCGCTCGCCGATGCTGACCACGGCGTCGAGGAACGCGATCAGCGCGATGGCGACGGCCAGCCAGACCACCCTGTCCTGGTCGCGACCGTTTGTGATCTCGTCGACGACCTGGCCGGCGAGGACGGGGGTGGCCACGGTCAGCACCGCGGTCATGACGCTGAAGCCGAGGAAGATGCCCAGGCCCCGCCAGTGGGGGCGGGCGAAGATCGCGATGCGGCGCAGGATCTTGGGATCGAAGCGGCGCCGCTGCTCCTCGCCGTGCATGGCGCTCTCGAGGGCCATCCAATGGCCGAAGTCCATCTGCATGGGCCGCAGTGTCACACTTGAAGCGCGCTTGAAGTCAACGGATTAAGAGGTGCGGGGGGACTACGGTTCAGCCGACGCGCATCGACGCGGATCAGGGGAGGGGACCCATGTCGACACGACGACGGCTACGGCTCGTCGCGCTCGTCGCCACCATCGCGATGGTGGCGAGCGGCTGCGAGTACTGGTCACAGGCGTACAGAGCCAGGGAGAACGGCACGCAAGTGCCGTGGTTCTGCAACCCGGTGGCACCGAACTCGGTGACCGGGCCCGGCATGGGCTCGACCAACTGGTACGCGGGCGTCACCCGCACGCCGCTCGACTACGACAGTTGCGAGGAGGTCGCCGTCGGGCTCGACGAAGCCAAGAAGTACGCCGAGCAGTACCCGACGCTCGGTGATGCCACGGCCGACGGGTTCACCGCAGGATTCGATTTCATCCCCGGGATGGGTACGCACCACGGCCAGTACTCGATCACGCCGGAGATGCTGGCTGATCCGAGCTTCGACCGCGACAACCCGATCATCCCGGGCAGCAACATCGACGACGTGTTCGACCCGGCCCAGCCCGAGTACCTGCAGTACAACGGCAACGGGCCCGACGCCGTGCTGGTGGGCATGTCGTACTACGTGCGCACCGACACCGGGCTGCCGCCCGAAGGCTTCCCGGGCGACAACGACTGGTGGCACCACCACCCGACGCTGTGCCTCAACCCGGCGACGGCGACGGCGTTCCAGGCCGCCACCTCCGACGCGACGTGCAGCGCGGCCGGCGGCATCAACGTCAAGATGAACGACTACTACATGCTGCACGTGTGGCTGGTCGACGATCTCGAGTACCACGGCGACGTCCACGCCCCGATGCACCCGTGCATCAAGTCGGGCGGGGCGATCTTCGACATGGACGACCCGTGCCACGGCGACTGGGGCAACAGCCTCACGGGCCACGCCTCTCACTCGACCGAGGGCTTCCTCGCCGGCTGACCGATCCGCCCGACGAACACGACAGCTCATCTCTGAAGGGTTGCGGTTGCTGGGCAACCGCAACCCTTCTGGGTTCTGCGGCACACTCGACGGTCCGGCATGTCATCGATGGAGGATCAGCTCGTGTCCCGCCCCGCCGCCACAGCCCCGAACCGTCCGACCGCCTGGATCGCTGCTGCGGTCCTCGCCGTGGTGGTGCTCGCCCTGGTCACGCTGATCCTCGTCGATGGCGGATCCGGTGACGACGACGTGCCCGGCCAGTCCGCTGCGTCGACCGCCCGCGCTGCGTGCGAGCTGATCGACCAGGTGCCCGAAGAGGGTTTCGACATCGGCGACGAGGCGAACCTCCCCCACCAGAGCCGGCTGGGAGCTGCGGAAACACTGGCCTTCCTGGCCAAGGATCTCGACAGCGACTACGAGTCGCTGTACGAGGCCGTCCGCGCACCGCGCAACATCGCCGCGGCGGAGTTCGACTGGTCCAGCGACGACGTCGTGAATGCCCTCGCCGACGCGCGCGCCGCCTGCGACGAACGCAACTGACCGAGGCCTGCCGTGTCCCCGACGCGGAGGCGGGCGGCGTCGGGCACGGGTCACTCGAACCTGGGGGGTCGTGACGGGTGTGGGGACTCGCCCGGGGCGCTCAGGCCTCGACCGTCGTCTGTTGCTGCTCGTAGTAGGCCGACTGGGCCGGGTAGTAGTCGTCGAAGTCGGGCGGCGGGGCGCCGGCGCGCGAGGCGACGAGGCGGTCGAGGTAGTACTCCCAGCCCGGCCCGACCTCGGCGGCGTTCGCATCAGCGTCGAGGTGGTGGACGAACCGCAGCTCCGTCGTGCCGTCGTGCTCGCTGAGCCACGCCTCCAGGTGCCGTACTCGTCGGCCGCGGAGACCGCCAGGTGCCGGGGAGGCTCGCACACCTCGATCGTCATGTCGGCCTCGGGCGCGTCGTCCTCGAACGCCATCCTGTAGCGGATCACCTTGCCGGGCCCCGCGTCGCCCGACCAGCTGGCGAACCAGCGGGCGGTGCGCTCGGACTCGGTGATGCTCGCCCACACGTCCTCGATCGGCGCCCGGAACGTGCGGATGAGGGCGAGGTCTCGCCCGTGGTCGGTGGCGGTGATGCGCCCGGTCGGGGTGGGGGTCATGCCGTGTTCTCCTCTGGGGTTGGCGGTGCCGACGGCACCGCGAGTTCGGTGGGTGACGACGCGGCCGAGCGCCGCTCGCGACGGGTGCGATACACCTCGGTCTCCAGCGCGTCGAAGCGGGCGCCCCAGCCGTCGCGGAACTGGCCGAGCCACGCGTCGAGTTCCGCCAGCGGCCCGACGTCGAGCCGGTAGACGCGCTCGCGACCGCGGGTGTCGGCCACGACGAGCCCGCTGTCGCGCAGGACGCGCAGATGCCGGCTCACCGCCGGACGGCTGATCTCGAAGCGGTCCGCGATGGCACCGGCCGTCAACGGACCGGACCGCAACATCTCGAGGATGTCCCGTCGCACCGGATCGGCGATCGCTCTGGCTGCGAGCACGCCAGAAGCGTAACCGATTGGTTACGGGTTGTCGCTGGGTTCCGCCGTGGGAGCGAGGTCCGAGGCGCGTACGCTCCCGGCGATGCAGCGCACGATCGGCACCCCCGGGGGCACGCCGGACCGCCCCGCTCTGTTCTTCAGCGGACCCGAGGAGTTCCGGGCCTGGCTCGAGGCGAACCACGACACCGCCACCGAGCTGTGGATGGGCCTGTACCGCAAGCACGTCGATCCGCCGGGGCTCCAGTGGCCCGAGGCGGTCGAGGAGGCGCTCTGCTTCGGCTGGATCGACTCGGTCGCGCAGCGCATCGACGAGGTCTCCCGGCGGCAGCGGTGGACCCCGCGCAAGCCCACCAGCAACTGGAGCAAGGTCAACCTGGCGCTGGTCGACAAGCTGATCGCCGAGGGTCGGATGACGCCCGCGGGGCTCGCCGCCTACGAGCGCCGGCGGCCCGAGAAGCAGGGCATCTACACCTACGAGCAGGACGGCGAGCCGGTCCTGCCCCCCGAGTACGAGCGGCGCCTCCGCGAGAACCCGGCCGCCGCCGCCTGGTTCGACGCGGCCACGCCCTCCTACCGGCGCATCGCCGTCCGGTGGGTGCTGACCGCACAGCGCGAGGCGACGCGCGACAGCCGCATGGCCGCCCTGATCGACGACAGCGCGCACGGCCGTCTGATCAAGCCGCAGCGCTACGGCGACGAGCCGGCGTGGGTCGCGCGCAACCGCGCGGCCCTCGGCCTGGGGTGAACACGCCCGCCGCCGTGGGGCGACGGCGGCACGCTCGACCTCAGCCGGTGTAGTCCGGTTGGCCGGCCACCGGACGCGCCGGTTGCGCGACCGGGCGGACGGTCCCGCCGTCCGGGACGGTGGTCGCCGTGGAGCCGGTGATCGGGACCGTCGTCGACGAGGTCACCGGGGGATCCAACGGCTCGGGCGGATCCGGCGGCTCCTGGACCTCCACGTACCCGAACGGCACGAGGACCTCCTCGGCGAGGAAGTGCAGGGTGACGTCCACCTCGGCGGTGAGCAGCGGCACGAAGGCGGGGTCGAACGACGGATGGCCGACGCCTTCGAACGTGATCAGGTCGCAGCGGACCCCTGCCGCGGCCGCGCGCCCGCATGGCCCGGCGGCGAACTCGTAGGACACGATCGCGTCGGCGTCACCGTGATAGGCCAGCACCGGAGCGTCGCCTGCGGTCGGCGCCGCCAGCGGCTCGCCGGTGATCACGGACGTCTCGAACGGCGCCCCGGCCACGGACACCGCCGCGGGCACGTCGACGGAGTCCGGGCGGAGGCTGCTTCCCGGCACCCACGCCAGGTTCCAGGCGATCGTCCCGCCTGCGGAGAAGCCGAACGGGACGATGGCGTCCGGATCGATCCGGTACTCGCCAGCATGCCCACGCAACCAGGCCAGCGCGGCGGAGATGTCGTCGTGGGCGTCGAGGGCCGCTGCCTCCATCTCGGCCATGTCGGCGTTCGGAGCGAACGGCATCTCGGGCCGCAGGCGGTATTGGGGCGACACCACGACGTAGCCCAGCTCGACGAACGTACGGGCGACGCCGGGTCCGGCGCCGTAGGCGTCCGACTTGTGGTTGCCCAGCACGAAGGACCCGCCGTGCAGCAGCACGAGCACCGGCCGCTCCCGGACCGTGTCGCCCGCAGGCTCGTAGATGTCGAGATGCAGGTCCTGCGTCTCGCCGTAGACGTTCACCGCCTGGCCGTAGACGATGTCCTCGGTCGTCTCCATGTCGTCGAACACGGGCTCGAAGTAGCGGCCCTCGGTGGGGATGTCGCCCGGCACCTGGGCGCCCGCGGTCGCGGTCGCGATGAGGGCTGATCCCGTGGGACCGGCGACGGTCGCCGCGACGACCGACGCCACCAAGCCGATGGCAGCGACTCCCGTGCGTCTCGTCATCCGGCTGGTCCAGCTCATGCCTCGTGAACCCCGCATCGCTTCCCCCTGACCGCGCCGCCGCGCGGCCCGTCTCGTTCGCCGCCGATGGTGTCGGCTCCAGCCGGCGACCGACGCGTCCCCACTCGCCGTCGGCAGACGCACGTTAGCCACCTCGCCCCGAGGGGTCAGGAGGACCGGACCGGCACGCCTCCGGGGGTGTCGCTCCCGGCGGGCTCGGTGGTTCAGCCCGACGGAGCGGACGGCGGCCCGTCGCCGGGGCCACCCGGTCCGCCGGTCATCGGCGCCGTCGGTGGTCGACCGGGGCCGCGCTGCTGGGCGGCGTACTGCTGCTGGGCAGCGAACTGCTGGCGGGCGGCCTCCTGCTCGGCCGCGAAGTGCCGGCGGGCGGCGATCTCCTGGCGGCGGCGCTGCTCGACGATCCTGCCGGTCAACCAGTCGACCAGGGCGTGCAGGGCGATGCCGATGATGGCGTAGACGATCATGGCGAACAGCAGGGAGGTGTCGAGCACCGAGTGGTCCGACACCGTCTTCGTGGGGAACATGCCGCGGAACGGCTCCATCACCCGCTCGACGTTCCGATACACCCAGCGGGTGAACTCGGCGTCGGTGCTGGCGCCGAGCAGCCGGAGGAAGAACCCGAGTATGAGCAGCACCAGGTCGATCAGCACGAAGGCGTAGACCAGCACGACGACCGCCTTGGACGCCCGGAGCAGCCAGAGCTGCGGTGGATTGCCCGTCGGCTCGGTTGCGGACATCGGGGACCCCCACTCGACGTGTCGTGACGGAGTCCGGCGACTCCGGGCCTCGGCATGGTCCGCGCCCCACGGCCCGCCCGATTCACCCCAGCGGGGTGACTGCGGCACAGCGTCGGCGACCGGCCGTCGCCCTCGGTCCGCATCCTGCTTCCGGCGTTGTTGCGGCCGGCGCAACGGAGCAACGCCAGTACGGGCATCGCCTCGCACCGACGAGGACCGCGGCTCCCGACGGTCGAGTCAGCCGTGCCGCTGCCACGCGAGCACGAGCCCGATCGGGATGCTCACGAGCAGGATGACGATCGTCGCCCGGTACAGCCAGATCAGCCGGCCTCCGGCGCCCGATCCGCGAACCGCGGCGACGAAGGTGACGAGGACGGCGACGAGGATCACGCCACCGACCGCCGTGAGCACCGGTAGCGAGGCCAGCGTGCCGGCGGCGACCGCCGCCGTGCTCAGGACCCACGCCGCGAGCTGGCCCGTGACCGTGGACGAGGACGGCGGGCGATCGGCGAAGGTCGCCTGGCCGACGCCGAGGGCGATCAGCGCGACCCCGCCCACCAGCACCAGGTAGGCGGCGAGCCAGGATCCGTCGTCGAAGTCGGTCGGCCCCGTCACCGCCGCGACCAGTCCTCCGGCCACGATCGCGGCTCCGCCGAGGGCGACGAACGGCAGTGCTGGGGCCGGCAGGCGCAGGTCACCATCCTTGTCGATCACGTGCCGTCACCGGCCTTCATCCGGGAAGACAAGGGACACGGCGTGGAGAACGGAAGGGTCGGCCTCGCACAGGTGGAGGACAGCATGGTGGACGACAGGGTGGCGGGTCGGCCGCCGCTGCGACAGGGCCGTTGGTCCCGATTCGTGCGGCTCACGTGCGGGGCCACCGGTCACGCGGGGTCGAGGATCACCACCGGGATCTGCCGGCTGGTGCGGGCCTCGTAGTCGGCGAAGCCCGGGTAGGTCTGCTTCTGGCGCGTCCAGATCGGGTCGCGTTCCTCGTCGGTGGCGGTGCGGGCGCTGTACCGGCGGGTCTCGGTGCCGATCTCGGCCGTGACCCGCGAGTTGGCGGTGACGTTGTGGTACCAGGCGGGATGGGTGTCGGCGCCGGCCTTGGAGGCGAAGACCGCGACCCGGCCGTCGCCGAGGTCCTGGTACATCATCGGGTGGACGCGCTCCTCGCCGGATCGGGCGCCGGTGGTGTGCAGGAGGAGGAGCGGGGCGCCGGCGAAGTTGCCACCCACGCGGCCCCCGTTGGCGCGGAACTCGTCGATGATCCGGGTGTTCCAGTCCTGGCTATCGCTCATCGGATCGTGCCTCCGGTGGTCGGGGTGTCTGCCGGGTGGGCGTGGACGGTGCGGGTCGTGACGACCTTGCGGTCCCGACCGAGCCCGGCGCCGTCGAGGTTGAAGCTCCAGGAGACGGTGGGGGTGATCCGCATGTAGGGGGCGGTTCCGAAGCGCCCGGCGCGCTCGACCAGCTCGGCGGTGCCGTACACGCGGACGTAGCGGGGAGTCCACGGGTCGGTGGACACGAGGTCGTCGACGACGAGCGCGACCTTGGTGCTGCCGGAGTCGACGTTGCGGAACTTGCGGGTCCTCGCAGGGTCCGCTCCCCCGACGTAGAAGTGCGTCCCGTCGAACTCGAAGCCGACCGGGACCACGTCGGGCTGATCGTCCGGGGACACGGTCGCGAGGCGGGCCAGCGGCTGGGAACGGAGGTACTCGATCTCCTCGGTGGTGAACGACATCGGCGGTCTCCTTGACCGATCTGCTTGGTACGCACTCCCTATGGTACGTAGTCCCAACCACATTCCGACTCGGCGTCGGGCACCGCGTGAGGCGATCAGCCCGCGACCTCGCCGAACACAGCCGGCACGGACTCCGCCCGGACGATGTCGCTGAGCAGCTCGGCGAGCCGAACCCGGTCCGCCGGGTCGAGCTGGTCGACGACGCCGTTCATCTCCCGGGCCATCGCCTCGAAGAACGCGTCGCCGCGGCGCCGACCCTTGGCCGTGGCCTCGACGACCACCGCCCGCCGATCCGTCGGGGACGGACGGCGCCGGAGGAAGCCCCGCTGCACGACCCTGTCGACCAGGCCGCTCACGCTCGACTTGTCCATGTGGAGGATCTGGACGAGCTCGGCCATCGGACGGGGCTGGTCCTTGACGATGCACAGGAGCTGGGCCTGTTGCGGAGTGAGGTCGTGCGCCGCCGCGACGGCCGCGTAACGGGACTGGACGAGGAACGACATGCGCACCAGGCCGGTGGCCGCGTCGAGCACCACGTCGTCCGTCTCGGCGTGGTCGGGCCCGGTCACGAACCGATCGTACCGGGGGTCCGACGAGTAGTACGTGGTCCCACCTATATGGCCAGATCGCAGCTACGAGGGCCGTGCCAGAGGGTGCCGCGGAATCGACGACTAAAGGGGTCGAGCGACGTCGGCCGCGGCTCGTAAGGTCCGCTCCATGCACGATCTGATCATCATCGGCGGTGGCCCCGCCGGTGCGTCCGCCGCGGTGTTCGCGGCGCGCGCCGGGCTCCGCACCCTGGTCATCGACGCCGACAAGGGAATGACCCGCATGGCGCTGGTCAACAACCACCTGGGCTTTCCCGACGGCATCCCCGGTCCGGAGCTCGTGGACCTCGGGCGTCGCCACGCCGAGGCGTCGGGCGCCGAATGGACCGACGGGACGGTCACCGAGCTCGAGGTGGCCGGTGAGCCGCTCGGTGTCCTGACCGAGGACGGCCAGCGCCACGAGGCGCGCGACGTCCTGCTCGCGGTCGGCCTCAAGCCCTCGGTCGCCGACGCCGCAGGCATCCGGACGAAGGACGGCACCGAGCCGCGCATCGCCCGGGTCGTCGACGTCGACGCGGACGGCCGCACGAACGTCGGGCACGTCTGGGCGGCCGGCACGGCGGGCGGCGTCAGCGTGCACACCATCGTCACCGCGGGCGACGGCGCACGGGTGGCGATCAACATCATCAGCGAGCAGCGGGGCGAGCGGCACGTCGACCACGACATGATGCCCAAGTC